>DASWST010000109.1:0-32299 GCA_036402515.1 Pseudonocardia sp. | reverse complement strand
CGGATCCTGCTGAACGCCTTTGACATGGCCTGCGTGGGCCACCAGTCGGCCGGCCTGTGGCGCCACCCCGACGACCAGGGGTACCGGTACCGCGACCTGGATTACTGGACCGAGCTGGCCCGGCTGCTGGAGGGCGGCGGGTTCGACGCGGTGTTCCTGGCCGACGTGCTCGGCGTGTACGACGTCTACGGCGGATCCCGGGACGCCGCTGTCCGTCAGGCCGCACAGGTGCCGGTGAACGACCCGGTGCTCGCGGTGCCGGCGATGGCGGCGGTCACTCAGCGGCTGGGCTTCGGGGTGACCATCTCGCTGGCCTACGAGCAGCCGTATGCCCTGGCCCGGCGGCTGACCACGCTGGACCACCTGACCAAGGGCCGGGTCGCCTGGAACATCGTGACGTCCTATCTGGACAGCGCGGCGCGCAACCTGGGCCGGGCCGCGCAGATCCCGCACGACGAGCGCTACGAGCTGGCCGAGGAGTACCTGGAGGTCTGCTACAAGCTGTGGGAGGGCTCCTGGGAGGCGGGCGCGGTGGTCCGGGATACCGCGCGCGGGGTGTTCACCGAACCCGGCAAGGTGCACGACATCGAGCACAAGGGCCGCTACTTCGAGGTGCCCGGCCCGTTCCTGTGCGAGCCGTCCCCGCAGCGCACCCCGGTGCTCTTCCAAGCCGGCGCCTCACCCCGGGGGAGCCGGTTCGCCGGCACGCACGCCGAGGCGGTGTTCGTCAGCGGCCCGAACCCCGCCGTGGTGCGCCGGTCGGTGGACGCGGTGCGCACCAGGGCCGCCGAGGCCGGCCGGGATCCGCGCTCGGTCAAGGTGTTCACCATGCTCACCGCCATCGCGGCGGACACCGACGCGGCCGCCGAGGCGAAGCGGAACTCCTACCTGGAGTACGCCAGCCACGAGGGCGCCATGGCCCTGTTCGGCGGCTGGACCGGAGTAGACCTGGCCGGCGCCGACCCGGGCCAGCGGCTGGAGTACGTGGAGACCGACGCCACCCGCTCCGCGCTGGCCAGCTTCACCACCGCCGACCCGGACCGCGCCTGGACGGTCGGTGAGCTGGCCCGGTTCATCGCGATCGGGGGTCGCGGCCCGGTGGTGGTCGGCTCCGGCGCCACGGTGGCCGATGAGCTGGAGCGGTGGGTTGAGGAGGCCGATGTGGACGGCTTCAACCTGGCCTACGCGGTCACTCCGGGCACCTTCGCGGACTTCGTCGAGCACGTGGTGCCCGAGCTGCGCCGGCGTGGCCGCGCCCAGTCCGAGTACGCCTCGCCGACGCTGCGGGAGAACCTGGGCACCGCCCCCGGCCCGCTGCTGGCCGACGACCACCCCGGCGCCCGCCACCGCCGCCGCTGAACCACGTCGATCTTGCCGAGCTGGTCGCCCCGAGCAGGATCACCCCGAGCGTTAGGTGGTGGAGCGGAGGACCAGGTCGGCCGGGAGGCGCACCATGCTGGGTTCCTCCGTACCGAGCAGCATGCCCAGCGCCCGGGCGGCGATCTCCTCGACCGGATGGCGCAGCGCGCTGATCGGCGGGTCCACCAGCTCGAGCAGGTCGGTGCCGTCGAAACCGGTGATGGCGATGTCGTCCGGCACCCGCACACCTTCCTTGAGCAGCGTGCTGAGCAGACCCACGGCGAGCACGTCGGCCGAGCACAGCGCGGCGTCGGGCAGGTCGCCGGCCTGGAGTAGCTGTTTGGCTGCCTCCCGACCGGCCGAGGTGGAGAAGTGCGACATCAATATCTCGCTGTCGCCAGGCCTGGCCCGAGCCCGGAACGCACCGAGCCGCTCGTCGCCGGCGGAGGTCTCCTGCTCGGCGCCGACAAAGACGATCCGCTGGCGCCCGGAGTCACGCAGGAAGTCGATCACGGTGTCGATGCCGGCCTCGTTGTCCACGCCGACAAAGCCGCATCCGGCACCGGTTGCCCAGCGGTCCACCTGCACCACCCGGGAGCGTTCGCAGGCCAGCCGGATCGCCTCGCCGCTGCGGGTCAGTGAGGTGGGCACCACGGCGAGACCGTCCACAAATGAATGGTGGAACGCCTCGATCCGAGTTGCCTCCACCTCGGGGTCGTCCCCCGAGTCGGCGAGCACCACGCCGATGCCGGAGCGACTGGCCACCTGGGTGAACGCGTCCACCAGGTGCACGAAGTAGGGGTTCCGAATGGACGGCACCAGGATGCCGAAGTTGCCGGTGGACTGCCGACGCAGCGCCCGGGCCACCGGGTTGGCCCGGTACCCGAGCCGCTCGCTGGCCTCCAGCACCCGCTGGGCCAGGTCGGGGTCGACGTTGCGGTCGGTGCCGGCGAGCACCCGGGAGGCGGTCGACCGGGAGACTCCCGCCGCGGTTGCGACATCGTGCAGCGTTGCCCGACCGGCCATCGTCTAGACCTCCCCCGGGCGGCCGTACCTGGCGCAACGGCCCTTCCCACAAGGGATCCTAAGGGAAACACAAGATCTGGTAATCGTTTTCCCCCGCTGGTGTTCATCGAACAGATATCTGGCCGCTCAGGACCGCTCTGGTAGATCGTTTCAACCGACCAGCCGCGTGGATCTGCCCCGGGCGCCACGGCGTGGTGAGATTGCGCCGGATGCCCACACGGGCGGAAGGGGCGTGAGGCGTGGCGCGAAATCGCGGCGTGGAGATGTCGTCGGCCGAGGTGGCCTCGCTGCTGGAGGAGCAGCGGACCATCACCCTGGCGACCATCGGTCCGGACGGCCTGCCGCACCTGGCGGCCATGTGGTTCGTGCCGGACGGTGACGATCTGTTGCTGTGGACCTACGCGACCAGCCAGAAGGCGCGCAACGTGGCCCGGGATCCGAGGGCGAGCGTGCTGGCCGAGACCGGCACGGCCTACGACGAGCTGCGCGGAGTCTGCCTGGACTGCGCGGTCGAGGTGATCACCGAGCTGGACGACGTGCTGCCGATCGGCCGGGCGCTGATGGTGCGCAATCTGGGTCTGGATCCGGATGCCCCGGGCGCGGAGCAGGGGCTGCGCGCCCAGGCCGGCAAACGGGTGGGGCTGCGCCTGCACCCGGTGCGCAGCCGGTCATGGGACCACCGCAAGCAACGCTCCGTGGCGGGAGCCCAGTAACCATGCTGAATGGCATATAACCGGTCGAGTTCCGCGCTGTGGCTGGTGCGTGGCTGGTGCGCCCGCGAGGTGTCGGACCGGGCCGGAGGCGCAATCACCATCCCGGCCCCGCCCTGGCCCTTCAGCGCGCATGACGGGTCGCTTCCACCGCAGGTGCCCACGCCGGGACGCGGCGCTGGTCGAGCCGGCCCGGGTCGCCCTTGCCGCGGATCGGAATAACTCGGCGGGATCTTCAGTTCGCCGGACACATGAGGGCTGTGGGGGTACGTGAGTTCGGTGGGCCGGAGGTGCTGCGGGTGCTGGAGCTGCCCGATCCGGAACCGGCCAAGGACGAGGTGCTGATCAGGGTGCACGCGGCGGCGGTGAACCCGACCGACACGATGTTGCGGACCGGCGCCACGGTGGCTCGGTTCAACGGCCGGCAGCCACCGTACGTGCCCGGGATGGACGCGGCCGGGGTGGTGGAGCGGCTCGGGTCCGGGGTGGACGACCGGCTGCGGGTGGGCCAGCGGGTGATCGCACTGGTGGTGCCGTACGGGCCGCGTGGGGGCGCCTACGCGGAGCGGATCGTGGTGCCCGCCGCGTCGGTGGTTCCCGCTCCCGAGGGCGCCGACTTCCCGGCCGCCGCCACGCTGCTGATGAATGCGATGACCGCCCGGGTGGCGCTGAACCTGCTCGCGCTGCGCCCCGGTCAGACCCTGGCCGTCACCGGCGCGGCCGGCGCCTTCGGCGGGTACGCCGTCCAACTGGCCAAGGCAGACGGGCTGCGGGTGATCGCGGACGCGGCGCCGGCGGACGAGGGGCTGGTCCGTGCGCTCGGGGCGGACGAGGTGGTGGCCCGGGGCGACGACGTTGCCGACCGCATCCGGAAGCTGGCCCCGAACGGCGTCGACGGGCTGGCCGATGGGGCGGTGCTGCACCACCTGGCGCTGCCGGCGATTGCCGACGGCGGGCAGCTGGCCGTGGTCCGAGGGTGGTCCGGCCCGGCCGACCGGGACATCACCGTGCACCCGGTGGTGGTGGCCAACTCCGCCGCCGACACCGCCGCGCTGGACCGGTTGGCCCGGCAGGCTGAGGACGGCACGCTGACCCTACGGGTAGCCCGAGTGCTGCCCGCGGCTGAGGCCGCCGAGGCGCACCGGCAGCTGGCCGCCGGGGGCATCCGGGGCCGGCTGGTGCTGGACCTGGCCACCGGATTGGCCGACGGACCCGCCTAGCTCCACCCACCTGTAGGCCAACGTGCGTTTGCCCACGCACGTTGGCAATACTCGCCGTCGTCGCGGTCCCGGTCTGTCGCCGAGCAGCCACGGCTCACGGGACTGCGCCACCAGCGCATTCCCCACGCCCCGGACTAATCGGATAGGCCATTTAGCCTATCTCGTTTTAGTTACGGACGGGGTTCTGGGAAGGCACTTAACGTGACCGGGTAGAAAGGTGCGGCCGTGCATTCCCCCGAGTGCTCGACAGTGGAGGGGCGCTTGTTGACCGCATTCGTGAAGAGCCTGGTGGATACGCACACGCAGCGGCCCCCTCGCTCTGTCTGTCCCGTCAACGGTCACGGTGCCCCCGCCCAACGCAGCTCTCCGCCCGACGCAAAGCCGGTCGATCTGGCCGAGGCAGAGGCGTTTCTGGAGCAGTTCTACGCGGAGACGGAGGCGTTCCCGCCCCACGACCAGCGGCTCCGGCAGGTGCGCCACGAGATCGACACCACCGGGACCTATGTGCACACCCCGCAGGAGCTGACCTTCGGCGCCCGGGTCGCCTGGCGCAACTCCGCGCGCTGCATCGGGCGGCTCTACTGGCAGGGCCTCCGGGTGCGCGACCGCCGCCACCTCAGTGATCCCGCCGAGGTGGCCGCGGAGTGTGTGGAGCACCTGCGGCTGACCACTCGGGGCGGTCAGATCCGTTCCACGGTCACCGTGTTCGCCCCGGATCGGCCCGGCCGCCGCGGCCCCCGTATCCACAATGAGCAACTGATCCGCTACGCGGGGTACCGGAACGTGGACGGGTCGGTGTACGGCGACCCCCGCTACGTCGATTTCACCAACCGGGCGGTGTCGCTCGGCTGGCGGCCCCCGATGCCTGCCGGCCGGTTCGACCTGCTGCCGCTGATGATCTCCGGCCCGAACTCGCGCCCCGCGTTGTTCGAGGTCCCCCGGGACGCCGTGCTCGAGGTGCCACTGCGGCATCCGGAGTATTCGTGGTTCGCTGACCTGCGGCTACGCTGGCACGCGGTGCCCGCGATCAGCAACATGCCGCTCCATGTCGGTGGCGTGCGCTACCCGGCGGCGCCATTCAACGGGTGGTACCTGAATACCGAGATCGGCGCTCGGAACCTGGCCGACGCGGACCGCTACGACCAGCTTCCGACCATCGCGGACTACCTCGAGCTGGACACCAGCTCGCCGCGCACCATGTGGCGGGACCGCGCGCTGCTGGAACTGGTGCGCGCCGTCCAGTACTCCTTCGACGCGTCCGGGGTGAAGATGGCGGACCACCACACCGAGTCCGAGCGGTTCCTGTCGCACGTGTCGAACGAGGCCAAGGCCGGGCGAGCCTGCCCGGCCGACTGGAGCTGGATCGTGCCGCCTATTTCGGGTGCCCTGACGCCGGTGTACCACCGGTACTACGACGAGCCGGACCCGGACGCGAGACCGGCCTTTCTGCCGCCGGACGCCGCCGACGCCGCGCCGCGGTAGCCCGGTCGGGCACTCGGGTGACCTGGTCGGAGTCTCCACACAGGTGTAGCTCGATCCGCTCCCACGCGCTACTTCGCAGAATTGCCTATGGCGGAAAATGGGGGATGTCGGGCTTTCCGGCACGATAATCCGACATCCTCCTATTTGTCCGTTGTGCCAGGCTGCATTGGGTCGTCTGATCGCTTGGGATTTGATCCGTCTGAAGTAGTGAAGCTCTTTTGTCGACGCCAACCCGGGCCGCGTCCAGAAGGACGGCCCGGACGAGACCGGCGTTGCGATTGTCGAGTTCGTCCGGAGCATTCGCTGAGCTCAACCCGATCGTGGTGGGCCGGAGGCGGGTCACCAACCAAGATCGGAGTTAGCCTTGATCCGGTTCCAGCGCACCGAGCGGCCACTGTGGCTGTCCGGCGGTGAGGCGGGGCCGCCCCCTGATGGCCACGGCGGTGAGGCGCTGATCGATGCTCGGCCTGGAGATCGACGAGTACATCCTGCCCACCGAGCGACGGATTCTCCGGGTGCGCGCCCACTGGTTCCTGCTGCTGCGCGACATCGCGGAGTCCGGGCTCGCGATGGTGGCGCTGATCCTGCTGCAGAGCTACCTGCCGTCCAGCACCATGGTCAACACGTTGACCTGGTACGGCGGCGTGGTGGTGGTCGCCCGGCTGACCATCCTGGTGATCGACTGGTGGGTGGAGCGCATTGTGATCACCGACCAGCGGGTGATGATGTCCACCGGGATCATCACTCAGCGGTTGGCGATGATGCCGCTGCGCAAGGTCACCGACCTGACCTTCCAGCAGACCGTGCTCGGGCGCATGCTGGGCTACGGGACGATGGTGGTCGAGTCGGCCGGCCAGATTCAGGCCCTGAACCGGATCGAGTACATGCCCAAGCCGGACGAGATCTACGAGGCGCTCACCGAAATGATCTTCGGAGAGAAGAAGCAGACGCGCTCGCACTGGCTGCCGAAGCCCAAGCGTTAGCGTCAACGACCGGGCGGCCCCGCGCAGCCGTAGCTGCCGCTCTCACAATGTGCCGACCGGCGAACTAACTAGACCAGTCGTCATAGTTCTTGTTACCGTCGCCGCATGCCGCCCCGGACCGACAGCCGCCGCCGCATGCTGGACGCCGCCGCCGAGCTCTTCCGGGCCCAGGGCTACCACGCGACCGGGCTGAACCAGCTGGTCGCCCAGGGCGGTGCGCCGAAGGGCTCGATGTACTTCCACTTCCCTGGCGGCAAGGAGCAGCTCGCCGCCGAGGCGATGCGGGAGGCGGCCGGGCGGGTGCTCGAGCAGCTCCGTGCGGCGGCCCAGGGTGCACCGGACGCGGCCACCGCCATCGCGCTGGTGATCGACGCGCTGGCCGATGAGCTGGTCGCGACTGGCTTCCGGTCCGGCTGCCCGTTGGCCTCCGTCGCGCTGGACGCTTCGGCGCAGAGCGAGCCGATCGCGGCGGCCTGTGGCGAGGGGTACCGGTCCTGGCGCGACGCGATCGCCGCGCTGCTGCACCGGCACGGGGTCGCCGAGGAACCGGCCGCCGCGCTGGCCACCGTCACGCTCGCGGCCATCGAGGGCGGCTTGCTGCTCGCCCGCACCGACCGCGATGTCCGGCCGCTGCGGCAGGTGCGAGACCACCTGGTCAGCGTGATCAACTCCGGATCGGCCGAATCGAAGGAGCGCCCCTGATGCGCGTACACCATCTGAACTGCGGCACCATGCGGCCCCGGGGTGGCGCGCTGCTGGACGGGCAGCCCGGGCGGCGGCGCGCGGCGGAGCTGGTCTGTCACTGCCTGCTGCTGGAGACCGAGGCGGGGTTGGTGCTGGTGGAGACCGGCATGGGCACGCCGAGCACGACGCGGGCGGACACGTGGCTGGGGCGGCGGTTCCAGGTGCTGGTTCGCCCCGCGCTGGCCGGCGAGGAGGCGGCCGCGGTCCAGGTCGAGCGGCTCGGCTACCGCACCTCGGACGTCCGGCACATCGTGCTCACCCACCTCGACCTGGACCACGCCGGCGGCCTGGTGGACTTCCCGGAAGCCACCGTGCACGTCTACGCCACCGAGCTGGCCGCCCTGCGCACCCCTCGGGACTGGGCCGAACGCACCCGCTACCGATCCGCGCAGTTCGCCCACGGGCCGCGGTTCCGGGCCTATCAGAGCGCCGGCGAGCCCTGGTTCGGCTTCGACGCCGTGCGGGAGCTGGACGGGCTGGGCGGCGACGTCGCACTCGTGCCGCTGGCCGGGCACACCCGTGGGCACGCCGGGGTCGCGGTGAACACCGGGCAGGGCTGGCTGCTGCACGCCGGCGACTCGTACTTCTTCCGCGGCCAGCTGGATGCCTCGCCGCACTGCCCGCCCCTCATGCGGCTGTTCGAGACGCTGGTGCAGACCGAACGGCGGGCCCGGCTGGACAACCAGCGGCGGCTGCGCGAGTTGGCCGCGGCGCACGGGGACGAGGTCACGGTGTTCTCCGCGCACGACGCGGTTGAGTACCGGCGGCTGGCCGGGCGGGCCGGGCAGACCGAGCAGGGGCACAGCGCGGAGGGCGCTGAGCAGGCCTAGGCGGGGTAGCGTGGTCCGCCCACTCCGTCAGGAGAGGGGAGTGCCCGTGACCGAGACCTGCAGCCACCTGGACAGCATCGCCGCCGTGAGCCCCAGCGACGACGGGTGCCACGACTGCCTGCTGGCCGGCGGCAGCTGGGTGCATCTGCGGATGTGTCAGTCGTGTGGCCACGTCGGCTGCTGTGACAGCTCACCCGCCCGGCACGCCACCGCCCATGCCCAGGGCACCGAGCACCCCGTCGTGCGCTCGTTCGAGCCCGGCGAGGAGTGGTTCTGGTGCTACCCCGACGGGCTGGCCTTCGAGCTGCCCAGCGCCGGCCCGGCCGCCTCGCACTCGTAATCGCCCTCGGTGAGATGCCTGACAGAACGCCGGGGTCACTCCAATGGGGTGTCTGAAATCGGCGACTCAGTGTGCTGCGAGCGCCGACTCGAGGGCAGTTGTCTGACGACGTCGGGGGCGGAGTTTAGGTGCTGGTGCGGGTCAGGTGGAATTCGTAGGCGCCTTCGATGAAGTAGGTGCGCGAGTAGGCCAGTAGCTGGTGCGCGGTGTCGTAGTGGAGCTGGTCGAGGAGTACGAACAGGCGGTGTTTGGCGGCGTCGTGGCCCCAGGCGATGTGCCCGGACTCGACCGCGTGCACCTTGGCCAGGCCGAGGGTGGGATGGATACCCAGCCGGTGCTCGAAGTAGGCGAACACCGAGCCGTCCAGCTCCTCGGGGTCGAACTTCTCCGGCAACAGCCCCCGGGGGATCAGGTCGTAGGAGTAGGCCACCACGTCGCCGTCCGCGGTGATCCGTCTGCGCAGCTCAAGCACCTCGGTGTCGGGCGGCACGGCCATCCGCTCGGCCTCGTCCGGCAGCACCTCGCGCAGCGTGCGCCGGGCGTACTCGTGGCCCGGTGTCTTGCCGCTGGCGCTGATCGACTCGCTGATCGAACCCATCCGCTCCAGCCCGTCGCGCACTGCCGGCCGGGGTCGCACGAAGGTCCCCACGCCGTGTTGGGTGCGCACCAGGCCGAGCACGTCGAGCTCCTTGACCGCGCCGCGCACGGTGGCCCGCGATACCGCGAACCGCTGGCACAGGGCGGCCTCGGTGGGCAGCCGCGCCCCCGGCGGGTGGACGCCCGCTCGGATCTCCGCCTTCAGCGTCCGCACGATGTCGTCGGCGAGGGTCCGCCGCGTCGTGGCCGCCATAGAACCATCTTGACTTGACCGATGGTTGTCCGACAACCTCCGTTGTAGTCCGAGTCACACTATCGGGGGCGTCGACCACGAGCCCATGGCGTGGCACGAGCGGAGGGCGGCCGATGCGGACGATCGACTGGGTGCCGGCGGAGGGCGTATGCCCCGGGCACATCCGGCTGGTCGACCAGACCCGGCTGCCTGGCGAACTGCACGAGCTCGAGATCCACACGGTGGATGCGCTGGTGGACGCGATCGGCCGGCTGTCCGTGCGGGGTGCGCCGGCGCTGGGCGTGGCCGGTGCGTTGGGCGTGGCGCTGGCCGTCCAGAGCCTGCCCGCCGGCGAGGTCGAGGCCGCCGTGGCCCGGCTGCGCGCGGCCCGACCCACCGCCGTGAACCTGGCCCTGGGGGTGGACACCGCCTGGGCGGCGGCGCGGGAAGGTGGCCCCGAGGCCGCGTTGGCCGCCGCGCTCGCCCTGCGTGACGACGACATCGCCGGCTGCCGCGCGATGGCCGGCCGGGGCACCGCGCTGCTCGCCCGGCTGCTGCCCGGCCGGCCGAAGTTGACCGTGCTCACCATCTGCAACACCGGGGCGCTGGCCGCGGTGGAGCACGGCACCGCGCTGGGTGTGATCGAGCGGCTGCACGCCGACGGCCGGCTGGACCGGGCAGTGGTCTGCGAGACCCGGCCGCTGCTGCAGGGCGCCCGGCTGACCGCCTGGGAACTGGGCCGGATGGGCGCCCGCTACGACCTCATCGTGGACTCGGCGGCCGCCAGCGTGCTGGCCGGTGGCGGCGTCGACGCGGTGCTGGTGGGCGCCGACCGGATCGCCGAGAACGGGGACACCGCCAACAAGATCGGCACATTTGCACTGGCCCTGGCCGCCGCGCACGCCAACGTGCCGTTCCTGGTGGTGGCCCCGGAAACCACCGTGGACACCGGCACGGCCAGCGGCGCGGACATCCACATCGAGGACCGGGGCGCCGACGAGGTACGCGCCTTCCACGGGGTGCCGACCGCTCCGGCCGACGCCTCGGCCCGCAACCCGGCGTTCGACGTCACCCCGGCCGCCCTGATCACCGCCATCGTCACCGACCGGCGGGTGGTCGAACCCGCGCCGGCCGCCCTGTCGGCCAACCCGTTCCGGATGTCCCTCAACGAGGAGGAAGCATGAGAACCAAGGCGCTGCGCTGTGCCGCTGTCGCGGCTGCCCTCGCGATTGCCCTGGTGGGTTGCTCGCAGAACCCTGGTGGGGGCGGTTCGGCCGGCGGCGGGGCGTCCGGCGCACCGGCCGCTGGGCAGCCCTGCGAGCGGAAGGTGCAGAACGACTTCGCGCTGCCCGGGGAGAAGCCGTCCGGCGCCAAGGCCAGCTTCCGGGTCGCCATGGTTCGCCAGTCCGGCGTGGGTGACTACTTCGAGCAGTGGGGCAACGGCGCCGCCGCCCAGATCAAGGCGGCCGGCGGCCAGCTCGACGTGTTCGACGCGCGCGGGGACAACGCCAAGCAGGTGGCGCAGTTCAACGATGCGATCACCGCGAAGCCCGACGTGATCATCGTCGACCACGGCCTGGCCGACTCGGTGAACCCGAAGATCGACGAGGCGATCAGCAAGGGCATCCCGGTGGTCGTCTACGACGTGAACATCGCCAACTGCAAGGCGATGTACATCTCGCAGGACGACGAGTCGATCGCCACCAAGATCCTCGACTACCTCAAGCAGGACAACCCGAGCGGCGGCAAGGTCGCCTACGTGAACGTCTCCGGGATCGCCCCGCTGGACTCCCGGGACGCGGTCTACCAGCAGTTCCTCAAGGCCAACCCGTCGTTCAGCCAGGTCGCCCGGTTCGGCAAGTACTCCGAGTCGGTCGCCTCGGACACCGCGACCGAGGGCGCCGCCGCGCTGAAGGCCGCGCCGACCACCACGGTGTCCTTCGCCGCCTACGACGAGCTGGCAAAGGGCACCCTGATCGCGCTGCGGCAGAACAACATGTCCGAGAAGGTCAAGGTGTACGGGGTGGACGTCTCCACCGCCGACATCCAGCTGATGACCGAACCAGCCAGCCCGTGGCGGGCCACCGCCGCCACCGACCCGGCCAACGTGGGCGCCATCGTGGCCCGCGCCGCCGTGGCCGCCGGAAGCGGCGTGACCATGCCGGAGAAGCTGACCATCCCAGCCGCCCTGATCACCCAGGACATGCTGCGCCAGCGCACCGTGACGAACATGGACGACCTACGCGCCGCGCTGCCCGACCTGAACACGCCGAACATCATCGGCGCCGGGTGGATCCCCACCATCAAGCCAGGTGCCTAGAACCCGTGAGTGGTTAGCGTTGCTATAGCAACGCTAACCACTCACGGGGTGAGGGGGAGGTGGCGTGCGGGCGGTACTCGAGGTGCGGGACATCTCGAAGAGCTTCGGGCCCAACCGGGTGCTGCGCGGGGTCAGCTTCGGCGTGGCGAAGGGCGCGATCTACGGCCTGATGGGTGCCAACGGGGCTGGCAAGTCCACCCTGATCAAGATCCTCTCCGGGGCCGAGCAACCGGACGGCGGGCAGGTCCTGCTGGGTGGCCGCGCGGTGGCCTTCGCCGACCCGACCGCGGCGCACCGGCAGGGTGTGGGCACCGTGCACCAGAACCCGAACGACGGCGTGGTGCTGGACATGACAGTGGCGGAGAACCTGGCGCTGGATGCGCTCACCGACGGTTCGTCGCCGTTCCGATTCAGCCGCGCGGCCACCGAGCGGTACGCCCTGGAGGTGGCCGCCACCCTGGGCATGCGGCTGAGCCGCTCGGTGTTGCGCGCCCCGGTGCGCACCCTGGGCGTGTCCGAACGCCAGCTGCTGGTGCTGGCCAGGGCGCTGTCCCGCAAGCCGGAGATCCTGGTACTGGACGAGCCCACCTCGGCGTTGTCCACCGAGGAGACCGCCCGGCTGTTCGAGCTGGTCCGCTCGCTGGTGGCGGACGGCATGACGGTGCTGTTCGTGACGCACAAGCTGGCCGAGTTCGACCAGCTCTGCGACCACGTGGGGGTGCTGCGGGACGGCGCGATGACCGGCGAGTTCGACCGGGAACCGGGCCGGGGCTTCGACTGGCCGGCGGCGTTGAAGGCGCTGTTCGACCGCACCCCGGCCGAGCTGGGTCACCAGGAGCTGCCCGGCGGGACGAGCGTGCTGGGGTTGCGCGGGGTCCAGTTGTTCCCCGGCTCCGCGCCGTTCGACCTGGACCTGCGCCAGGGCCAGGTCACCGTGCTGCTCGGGCTGCTGGGCAGCGGCAAGACGGAGCTGCTGGAGTGGGCGTTCGGCGCGCGACCGATCCTGGCCGGCGGCCGTCAGTTGGACGGCGCCGACTTTGCGCCCCGCCATCCGGCCGAGGCGGTCCGAGCCGGGGTCTACCTGCTCCCCGAGTCCCGGCACGAGCAGGCGATCATCCCCGGTTGGCCGGTGTTCTCCCAGATGACGCTGCCGTTCCTGAAGCGGTTCTCGGTGGGCACGCTGATGCGCACGCCGGCCGAGCGGCGCGCCGCGCGGGCAATGATGTCGGAGATCGGCGTCATGGCGCGGGATCCGTCCAGCCTGATCAACACGCTCTCCGGTGGCAACCAGCAAAAGGTGGTCATCGGGCGCTGGTTGCTGGGCAACCCGAGGGTGCTACTGCTGGACGAGCCGTTCCGGGGCGTGGACATCAACGCCCGGCACGACATCGGCACCACGGTGCGGGAGCTGACAAAGTCCGCCGCCGTGCTGGTGGCCACCTCGGACCTGGACGAGGCGCTGGAGGTAGGCGACCGGATCGTGGTGCTCAATCACGGCGAGCTGGTTGCCGACCTGCCCCGTTCGGCCGCCTCCCGACCCCGGGTGATCGAGGCGATGAGCACCCGCCCGTCCACCCTGCTGGAACCCGAGAGCCCGGGCGAACCCGAACTTCCGGCGCCGGCACGACGAGGAGGAGCCACCGATGACGGCTGAGGTAGCGGTCGGCGAGCGGGAAGCGTTCTCCGTCACCGACTTCGTGGTGCGCTACGGCGTGGTGCTGGTCGGCGTGACGGTGGCGATCGTGTTCTCCTTCGTCATCCCCGGCTTCGCCACGCTGGACAACGCGGTGTCCATCTTGCAGACCCAGGCGGTGGCCGCCGTCGCGGCGCTGGGCATGACGCTGACCGCGGTGGTCGGCGACCTGGACCTCTCGGTCGGCGCGGTGGCCGGCCTTTCGGTCACCGTGGCCGCCGTGGTGATGATCCGGATGGCGCTGACCGGGCCGAGCGCCATCGTGGCCTGCCTGCTCGCCGGCGCGCTGGTGGGCTGCATCAACGCCGGGCTGATCGTGCTGCTCAACGTGCCGCCGCTGCTGGCCACCCTGGGCACCATGTTCACCATCCAGGGGCTCAAGCGCTGGTTGGTGGACGGCCAGACGCTGATCACCGGGATGACTCTGCCCGGCGGTGGCAAGGTCAGCGGCCGGTTCACCGACGACTTCACCGCCATCGACGGCACGCAGCTGCTCGGCGTGCCGATCTCGGTGTGCCTGTTCGCGCTGATCGCCGTGCTGGTCTGGCTGTTCCTGGAGCGCACCCGGTACGGGCGAGTGTTCTACGCGGTGGGCGGCAACGCCGAGGCGGCCCGGCTGGCCGGCGCGCGGGTGCGCCGCTACCAGTTCGCCGCGTACGCGATCTCCGGGGTGCTCGCCGCGGTCGCCGGCATCATCCTGGCCTCCCGACTGCGCCAGGGCGACGTCACCGCCGGTGACTCCGCGCTGCTGGACGCGGTGGCGATGACCTTGGTCGGCTACGCGGTGCTGGGCGCCAAGAAGCCGAACGCGCTGGGCACCGTGGTCGGCGCGGTATTCCTCGGGCTGATCCTGCAGGGGCTCACCCAGCTCGGGCTGCCCTACTACACCCAGGACCTGATCAAGGGCCTGGTGCTGATCTTCGCGCTGCTCATGTCCTTCTCGCTCCGCCGATCCCGCCGGACCCGACGGTGACCCGCCACCAAAAGCGCAGGTCAGACCCCGTGAGTGGTATTGGTCGCTATAGCGACCAATACCACTCACGGCACTTGACCAGCGGAAACGGCGGCGCGGGATGACCGACAAGCTGATGACCGCGGACGTGCTGACCGCCGAGACGGTGCCGGGGTATGTGGCTGGGCGGCCGGCGCTGCGGGGGCTGGTCGAGCCGGAAACGCTGGTGGCCACCGAGGTCGGCGACGGCAACCTGAACCTGGTGTTCCGGTGCGTGGACGCGGGCGGGCGGCGGGTGGTGCTCAAGCAGGCGTTGCCCTATGTGCGGCTGGTCGGGCCGGACTGGCCGATGACCGTGGCCCGGGCGGCCAGGGAGGCCAACGCGATCCGGGTGCACTCGGCGCTCTCCGATGACGTGTGCCGGCTGATCGACTTCGACGAAGCGCGGCACATACTGGCGCTGGAGGACCTGTCCGACCACGAGGTGTTCCGCACCCGGTTGAACGCGGCCGGGCCGCACGCCGGCGTGGTGGAGCGGCTCACCGAATACGTGGCCGACGCGGCGTTCGGCACCTCGTCCCTGGCGCTGGGCGAGGAGGAGTTCCGGCGCCGGGCGGCCGCCGCGATCAACCCCGAGCTGTGCGCGATCACCGAGGACCTCATCCTCACCGAGCCGTACCTGGGCGCGGACCGCAACTCGGTGCGGCCCGCGCTGGAACCCCAGGTGGCGGCGCTACAGGCGGACGGCGACTGGGTGGCGGCCGCGATGGAGATGAAGCACCGGTACCTGAGCTGCCAGGAGGCACTGCTGCACGGCGACCTGCACACCGGCAGCGTGTTTGTCCGGGGGAGCGGCGCGGGGCTCTCGGTGAAGGCGTTCGACCCGGAGTTCGCCTGGTACGGCCCGGTGGGCTTCGACCTCGGGCTGCTCTGGGCGAACATGCTCTTCGCCGGCGTGCGGGCCGCGGCGCTCGGGCAGCCGGACCGGGCGCGGTCGCTGCTGCGCACCGTCGAATGCGGCTGGACGCGGTTCGCCGCCCGGATGTGGCGGCGCTGGCCAGGGCGGCTTGCGCCGGCCCGGTATCCCGACGCGTATCTGGCCCGCTGGCTGCCGGAGATCAAACGTGACGCCTTCGGTTTCGCGGGATGCGAGGCGGCCCGGCGGACCATCGGCCTGGCCAAGGTGAGCGACCTGGAGTCGCTGGACGACCGCGCCTACTCGATCGCCGGTGCCGCGATGCTGCGATTCAGTCGGCTGCTGTTGGTGGACCGGGCCACGGTGGGCTTCGACGACCTGGTGGACCTGGGCCTGTCCGCCATCGATAGTTGAGCTGGGGCACGATCGGGGTATGCAGCCGCTGGTACGTACCGAGCGGGACGGGCGCGTCCTGGTCATTCAGATGTGTCGGGCGAACAAGCGCAACGCGGTCAACCGGGAGCTGGCCGACCAGCTCGACGAGGCGTTCAACCTGCTCGAGGACGACCCCGAGCTGTGGGCCGGCGTGCTCACCGGCTCCGAGGGGGTCTTCTCGGCGGGCAGCGACCTCACCGCCGACGGCGACTACTGGACCGACCGGGGTGGCGAGTACGGATTGATCCGGCGCACCCGCCGCACCCCGCTGGTCGCGGCGGTCGAGGGGCCCGCGCTGGGCGGTGGCCTCGAGCTGGTGCTGGCCTGTGACCTGGTGGTCGCGTCGGACACCGCCCGGCTCGGCCTGCCCGAGGTGAAGCGCGGCCTGGTGCCGGCATGCGCCGGGTTGTTCCGGGGCCCCCGGGCGCTGCCGGTGAACCTGGCCCGAGAGCTGGCCCTGGTCGGCGACCCGTTCGACGCTCAGCGCGCCTACGCGGCGGGCCTGGTCAACGTGGTCACCGAGGCCGGCGGCGCGCTGGCCGCCGCGGTGTCGCTGGCCCAGCGCATCTGCGACAACGCGCCGGTCGCGGTGCGGGCCAGCCTGGCCGCGATGGACGCCTGGCTCACCGAGTCCGACGAGCTGGGCTGGCGGGCCACCGGCGAGGCGGTCAGCGCGGTGCGTGCCTCGGCGGACCACCGGGAGGGCATCGCCGCGTTCCTGGAGAAGCGCCGGCCGAAATGGACCGGCCGCTGATCCGCCGAACGCCCGCGGCTCACTAGTAAGCTGATCTAATGACCCGGGTGGAGGTCGATGAGCCACGGCTGGGCCTGCGGGAGCGCAAGAAGCTGATGACGCGGCAGGCCATCTTGGACACTGCCCATGCGATGTTCGGCGAGCGCGGATACGACAACGTGACGGTCGCCGAGATCGCCGACGCGGTGAACATCGCCGCGAAGACGGTATTCGTGTACTTCCCGTCGAAGGAAGATCTGGTCTTCTGCGGCGAGGAGGAGATGCGGGAACGGGTGCTGGCCCGGATCCGGGACCGTGTGCCCGGCGAGGCGCCGCTGGCCGCGATGGGATCGCTGGTGCGCGAGCTGATGGCCGAGTCGGGTGACCAGATAGTGCTCGACCTACAGCGGTGGCGGCGGATGATGGGCGACAGTGCGGTCCTGCAGTCCCGCATGCGGCTGCTCTGGGAGCGGCTCGAGGACGCGCTGGCGACGCAGCTGTCGGACGAGGCGGGCGAGGGCCGGCACGCCCCGCAGCCCCGGGTGGCCGCCGCCCAACTGACCCTGGTCTTCCGGTTGATGGCCTCGGAGGAGGTGCTCGGCTACGTGCGGGCACATCCGGAGCAGGCGCAGCTCGCCGCGCTCCAGGACTGGCTGGACTCGATGCTTGCGATGATCGGCGGCGGGATCGGCGGCTACGGCCGCCGCCGAGCGTAGCCACGGGTGGGCGAAGTCGGTTCGCGGGTTGCCGCACCAGCGGTACGGTAATCGGTATGGCAACGCGGAAGGTGACCCTCTCGCTGGACACTGTCGCGCTCGCGCTCGCCGAGCGCGCGGCCGCCCAGACCGGTCAGTCGGTATCCGCGTGGCTGTCCCGGGCCGCCCGTCGCGAGGCGGTGCGCACCGGTGTCGGTCCGGCCGTCGACCAGCTGCCCGAGGCGATGGCCGATGAAGCCGAGCTGGCCGAGGCGGAGAGGCACCTGCGTGCATCGGGGTGAGCTCTGGACCTACGTCCCGCAGGGCTCACCCCGGCAACCCATGGTTGTGATCGTCTCCAGCGACGGCATCAACCAGTCATCCCGAGCCTGGCTGCTCGGCGCGCCGTTGGCGGAGGGGGACCCCGGCGACATCCTGGCGGTACCCGTGGACGGCCACGGGTGGGTCTCCGCCGGCAACCTCAGCCGCTACTACCGCGGCTGGCTGCGCGAGCACGTCGGCACTCTGGAGCGGGAGGCCATGGACGACCTGGACTCCGCCCTGCGCGCCGCGCTCGACCTCTAGCCCCCGGACAGGGGGCCGATGAGCAGGTGTACCTGTAGCTCGCCGACGATCGCGCCGAGGATGCCGCCGACCAGGATCAGTTTCCACTCGTCCTGCTGGAACGCCGGCCGCAGCACCTTCTCGAACTCGACCGGGGTGAGCGCGATCATCGCGTCGACGATGGTTTTCTCCACCGCGAGCGCGTCGGTGGCATAGTCCATCGCGGGTTGGATGGTGTAGCCGACCTCGGCGATCGCCCGCTGCGCCGCGTCCGCCTTGAGCTGCCGGTAGCGCTCGCTGCCCACGGTCAGCACCACCAGCGGCTTGGCCAGCCCCACCTGGCGGTCCACCACCCTGGCGATGTGCCGCTGCACCAGGTTGAGCAGCCGGTCCGCCTTGGGCCCGGTGAGCATGGCGTCCAGCAGCTTCGGGACGGTGAGCACCTCTTCAGCGATCAGCTTGCCGTAGTCGGCCGCGACCTGCTTGCGGCGTTTCTGGAACATGCCCTGCCAGCGCACCCCGAGGATCCGGCGTGGCTCGCGCGGGTAGAAGATCATCTTGAGGGCGATCCAGTCCGTACTCAGTCCGACCAGGGCGCCGAACGCCGGCATGATCAGCGGCTCGTGGGTGAGGGCCCAGACGATGGCCTGCAGGATTCCGATGATGAAGCCGAAGTACAGGCCGCTGCGCGCGATGAACCGCATCTCCGGGCGGGAGATGTCCCGGATCAGCCGGTTGAGCACGGCCTTGTCCTTGATCAGGTTGGTCACCGCCATGTCCCGGACGTCCAGGTAGTTGTCCATGTTGGCGGAGAAGTCGTTCATGATCTCGGCGACCACCTTGGGGGTCTGCGCCTTGATCTGCCACAGCACCAACCGCTGCGCGGGTTCGGGCAGCATCTCCCAGACTTGCGGCTGGTACTTGGTCATCAGGTCGGCGCCGACCTCGGTGACGGCCCGGTTCAGCGGCTCGCGCAGCTCGGCGAGTAATCGGTCGGAGTCCAGCCGTTTGAGGATCTCGTGCGGGTCGATCAGCCGGCCCAGCAACAGGTCCATCGCGATGGAGGCCATCCGGCCGGAATTGCGCGGGATGATGCCCTGCCAGCCCAGCAGCGGTGGCTTGCCCTTGAACTCCACCGGCTTGAACATCATCTCGATGGCCACCAGCTTGGTGACATAGCCGATCAGCGCGGCCAGTATCGGCATGGACAGGTAGGTAAGCCAGTTCCGGGTGAGGTCCTCAACCAGCCGCGCGAGCGTCACCGCTGACCCCCCGTTCGCCCCGACGGAGCGGCCGCGTCGCCGAGCGCCGGGAGCGAAACCCGGTGATCGGCTGACCGCACGCGCTAGCAGTACCAGATGTCAGCCGAAACGCACCATAGTTCGGCGCGCCCGGGTGGCCCCCGGGGGAAGGAGGGCCGGCCTGGTCAGCCGGTGGTGTCGAACGGCATCCGCTTGATGCCGTTGATGAAGAAGGACAGCAGCCGCTCCGGCTCACCCACGGTGCGGATCTCCGGCAGCCGGGTGTACAGCTCGCGCAGCATGACGGTGATCTCCCGGCGGGCCAGGTTGGCGCCCAGGCAGAAGTGCGGACCGGGGCCGCCGAAGCCGACGTGCTGGTTGGGCGAGCGGGTGATGTCGAAGCGGTCCGGATCATCGAACACCGTCTCGTCCCGGTTCGCCGAGTTGTAGAACAACAGCAGCTTGTCGCCCCGGTGGAACTCCCGCCCGCCCAGCTCGCAGTCCTGCGTGACGGTCCGGCGGAACTGGATCACCGGGGTGACGTAGCGGACGATCTCCTCGATGGCCGGCCCGATCCGCCCGCCGTAGTCCTCCAGCAGCAGCGCGCGCTGGTCCGGATGCTCGGTGAACAGCTTGACGGTGTGCGTGATGACGTTGCGGGTGGTCTCGTTGCCGGCCACCACGAGCAGGATGAAGAACGTGCCGACGTCCCGCGGGTCCAGCCGATCACCGTCCCCGTTGGTGTTGACCAGCGCCGAGATCAGGTCGTCCTGGGGATCCCGGGTGCGCTCCTCGCCGAGCCGGCGCACCAGCCTGATCAGGTCCAGGCCGGCCTTGAGCAGCCGCGCGCTGACCGGGATGATGTGCCGCCGCCCTGGGGCGCCGTGCCGGATGAGGTAGTCCCGGCTGATCCCGGTGTACTCCGGATCGCTGAACCCGATGATGGTGTTGGTGCGCTCCAGCACGTAGTCGTACTGGTGCTCCAGGATGCCCATCATGTCGCAGATGACCTGGATGGGCAGCCGTTGCGCGACCTGGGTGACCAGGTCGCCCCGGCCCACGGTGACCACGTCGTCCACGATGCGGCTGGCCCTGCGCTGCAGGTCTACCTCGAGCTTGGCGAGCAGTCGAGGGGTGAACGCCCTGGCCACCACCTTCCGGATGCGGCTGTGCCTCGGGTCGTCCATGTTGATCATCGAGTCGAAGAACGGGGCCAGCCACGGCGGCATGTCGAACACCGCGTTGGCGGTGGGCTCGCTGCTGAAGAGCTTCGGGTTGCGGCTGGCCTCGATGACGTCGGTGTGCCGGACCAGGGCGTAGACGCCGTCGTTCTTCTTGGCCAGCGGCATGTTGTTGACGAACGGCATGAAACGTGGTTTGTCCAGCTGACGCAGCTGGGCGAACGCCGCCTCTCGCTCGGACTCCGGGCGAGCCCAGAAGTTCAGGTGGCCGAGGTCGAAATCGCCTAGTCCGCTCGGCGCGGTCACCCCGGCCATCGGTCCGGCCAGGTGGCGGCGCTGGCCTGCTCGGCCGGAAACTCGGGAGACATATGGCGATAATCGTCTCAGTGTCTCGGCTTGGCAAGCTCGGCTCGTCCGGCGAACGACTACCCTGATCGGCACCATGCAGCCGCACGTCGAGATCCCCGGCCGGGCCTTCCTGGCCGAGCAGTTGCCCCGCTCGCCCGGGCCCCGCATCGCGGCCGATCCGGACGCCGCCGCCGGGGTCATCTTCCGGCTGGCCACGTCGATCATGCTCTCGCCGAGTGGGCACATCCCGCTGGACACCGACGAGGACCTGCGCGCCTTCGCCTGGGCCTACCTGGTGGCGCTGCCGCACCAATCTGGCCTCGGGAAGCCCTGAGTTTGTGGCCGAGCCGTCGTTCACCCTGGTGCAGCTGCGCTACTTCGCCGCGGCGGCCGAGCACGGGAGCATGACGGCCGCCTCCCGGGCGCTGATGGTGTCCCAGTCGGCGATCTCCACCGCGGTGGCCCAGCTGGAGAAGGAGCTGGGTGTGCAGCTGCTGCTGCGCCACCACGCCCGGGGCCTGGCGCTGACCGACGCGGGCCGCGACTTCTACCAGGAACTGCGCGGGTTCCTGCTGCACAGCAGTGAGCTGGCCGAGTCGGCGCGGCGGGCCGGCGACGCGGTGGTGGGTGACCTGGCGGTCGGCTGTTTCACCACGCTCGCGCCGTTCCGGCTGCCCAGCCTGCTGGCGGCGTTCGCCGAGCGCTTCCCGAGGGTGCGGGTGACCGTGGTGGAGGGCGAGCACGCCATGCTCAAGCGGGCGCTGCGGGCCGCCGAGTGTGAGCTGGCCCTGATGTACGGCTACGACCTCGAGGAAGACATCGAACACGTGGTGGTGGACACCGCGCCGCCCTATGCGTTGGTGTCCTCGACGCACCCGCTGGCCGGTCGCGACCCCGCCGAGGTGGACCTGCGTGAGTTCGCCGGTGAGCCGATGGTGCTGCTCGACCTGCCGCACAGCAGCGCCTACCTGGAGTCGGTGCTGCGCGGCGCCGGGGTGGAGCCGGTGATCCGGCACCGCACCGCGGGGTACGAGACGGTGCGCGCCCTGGTCGCGCACGGACACGGGTTCGCGCTGCTCAACCAGCGGCCCAGCCACGATCAGACCTACGACGGCGCGCGGGTGGTGTGCCTGAAGCTGCGCGACCCGGTGAAGCCGCTGAACGTCGTGCTGGCCTGGATGCGCGGCACCCGGCTCACCCGCAGGGCACAGGCGTTCACCCGCACCTGCCGCTCGGGATACGCCCGCCCGGCGGCGCAGCGGATCCCGTAGCGCACGCGGTCGACACCTGCTGAATCGGCGAAACCGATGCAAGTCAACGGGATCTTGCGATGGACCGGCGCGCCGACCGCCACGGATAGTGGGAGCACGCGCGGGGAGGGAGTGAGGCAGGTGTCGCACACCGCTTTCGTCGAGGCACTGGGCCGAATCGCCACCGGGGTCACCGTGGTCAGCAGCGTCGACCCCGGTGCCGAGCCGGGTGGTGGCGGCAAGAGCGGCTGGGTGGCGCAGACGGTCAGCGCGATGTGCTCGGTGTCGGTGGATCCGCCGCTGATCCTGGTCTGCATCAACCGGCGCAGCCCGATCAACGCGGTCATCGAGCGCAGCCGGGTGTTCTGCGTGAGCGCGCTGGCCACCCAGCACGACCACGTCGCGGACACCTTTGCCGGGCGCCCATGGCCGGGCAAGGACCGGTGGGACTTCACCTGCGGGCACTGGGAACCGGCCCCTTCGGGCGCGCCGCGGCTGACCGATGCGCTGGCCGCGTTCGACTGTGCGGTGCACTCCGTGGTGGAGGCGGGGACCCACCTGGTGTACCTGGGCGCGGTGCGCGAGGTGGTCGGCGGCACCGGCGCCCCGCTGGTCTACGCCAACCGGGGCTATGCCTCGCCCAGCCCGGTACCACCGTCCCAGTTCCCGGAGTTCCCCGACGCCCACCCGGACAACCGCTACTCCCCGCCCACCACGGACACGACCGGCCGGAAGGCCCGCACGGAGGTCACCGCATGATTCGCACCGGACAGGACTACCTGGACTCGCTGGCCGCCGACCGGGACGTCTGGGTGGACGGCGAGCGGGTCAAGGACATCGCCACCCACCCGGCGTTCGCGCCGATCGTGGGGCTGCGGGCGCGCATCTACGACATGGCGCACGAGGCCGGCACCTCCGACGTGCTCAGCTACCTCGACGAGCGGACCGGCGAGCGCAACAGCGTGGCCAACAAGCTGCCGAAGACCCAACAGGACTGGGTGGACAAGCGGGCCGCGATCGACGCGGTGCTGGACGAGGCGCGCGGCGTGGTGACCAGGGTCGGCGACGAAACCGTCGGGGAGATGTGGTCGCTCTACGACGGCCAGGACATGCTCAACGAGGTCGATTCCCGGTTCTCCGCGAACATCCGCCGGCACGTCGACCGTGCGGTGCGGGAGGACCCGTTCCACGTCTCGGCGAACACCGACCCGAAGGGGGACCGGTCCAAGCGCCCGCAGGACCAGGACCCGGACATGCTGCTGCACGTGGTTCGGGAGACCGACAGCGGCATCGTGGTGCGCGGCGCCAAGTACGAGACCGCCGCCGCCTACGCCAACCAGGCGTTCACCAAGCCCACCATCGCCAACTGGGGCGATGCGGAGCTGTCCGACTACGCGGTCGGCTTCATCCTGGACATGAACGCCCGCGGCCTGAAGTACCTGTGCCGCTCCGGGTTCGCCGGCCGGCGCAAGCCGGAGGACTACCCGCTGTCCAACCGGGTGGACGAGGTGGACACCCTGGTGATCTTCGACGACGTGGAGATCCCCTGGGAGGACGTGCTGTTCTACCGGCACACCCGGGCCGCCACGTACATCCGGGCCACCCTGCACCGCTACTCCGCGCTGCCGTTCACCCAGCGCAACCTGCGGCTGGCCGACCTGATGATCGGCGCCGCGCTGTGGAACGTGCGGCAGACCGGGCTGGAGAAACAGCCGGCCGTGCAGGAGAAGCTGGCCCAGCTGGCCTGCTACCGGGAGGGCATCAACGCCCACCTCACCGCCGCCATCGCAATGGGCCAGACCAGCCCCGGCGGGTTGCTGATGCCCGAGCAGTCGCTGCTGTACACCGGCCGGGTACTGGCCACCACCCAGCTGCCGGCGATGATGCATCTGGCCCGCGAGCTGTGCGGCGGGCAGATCTGCATCACCCCGGACGCGGCCAGCTTCGCCAACCCAGACACCGGCCCGTGGCTGGAGAAGTACTACTCGATCAACGAGAACTGGGTGGCCGAGGACCGGCGCAAGCTGCTCGCCTTCGCCCGCGATCTGCTCAACTCCGACTACGCCGGGCACCGGCTGACCTTCCAGCTGTTCGCCCAGTCGCCGCCGTTCGCCCACCTGGCCGCCGTCTATCGCAACTTCGACTGGGACGGCCCGCTGGACCTGGTGCGCTCCGCCGCCGACCTGTCCGATCGGGTCACCGGGGGCGCCGCGTGAACCAGCCGCGGAACGCGCACACCCGGATCCGCCCGTTCAACACCCGGGACACCTACCCGGAACAGAACCTGGACAACGACCTGTGCCAGGCGGTCGTGGCCAACGACACGGTGTACGTGCGCGGGCAGATCGGCCAGGACCTGGACACCAGTGAATCGGTGGGCATCGGCGACGCCACCGCGCAGGCCGAGCGGGCCATGGCCAACATCGAGCTGCTGCTCACCGAGGCCGGCAGCCGGATGGAGCACCTGGTCAAGCTGACTGTCTACCTGGTGGACCCGCGCTACCGGGAGCAGGTCTATCGGGTGATCGGGCGGTGGACCAAGGGCGTGCACCCGATCTCCACCGGGGTGGTGGTGTCCGCGCTGGCCCGCCCGGAGTGGCTGGTCGAGGTGGACGCGATCGCGGTGATCCCCAGGGAGGCCGGCGCGGGCGCCGTAGCGGGAAAGGCCGGGGCATGACGTTTGCGGTGCTGGGCACCGACGGGGACGGCCGGTTCGGCATGGCGGTCAGCTCGTCCAGCCCGGCGGTGGCCGCCCGGTGCATCCACCTGCGCCCAGGGGTCGGCGGCGCCGCCTCGCAGAACATCACCGACCCCCGCCTCGGCGATGCGCTGCTCGATGCGGTGGCCAAGCTGGGCAGTGCGCCGGCCGCGCTGGACAAGGTGGTCGCGGCCACCCCGGACGTCGACTACCGGCAACTGATGGTGATCGACGGCGCCGGGGCCACGGCCCGGTTCAGCGGGGCGCACACCCTCGGCCTGCACGCGTCGGCATCCGGTGAGTGGGTGGTGGCCGCCGGGAACCTGCTGGCCGCTGACGGCGTCCCGGGGGCCATGGTGGCCGCGTTCGACGGCGCGGCGGGCGAGTTGGAGCAGCGTCTGGTCACCGCGCTGCGCGCCGGGCTGACCGCCGGCGGGGAGGCCGGTCCGGTGCGCTCCGCCGGGCTGGCGGTGGTCGCCGGGGTGGCGTGGCGGATCACCGACCTGCGGGTGGACTGGCACGACGACCCGATCGGCGAGCTGGAGCGACTGGTGGCGCTGTGGCTACCGCGGCGCGACGACTACCTGGGCCGAGCCCTGGCGCCGGCCGAGTCGCCGTCCTACGGAGTACCGGGCGACGAGTGACCCGGCCCAGCCGTGCTCGGCTCGGCGCGATCGAAGCGGCCGTGCCGGAAGGCTCCGCCGCGGGCGGTCGTTACCCGACGCCACGCTGGCCACCCATGGACAATGAGCGGTAGCCGCCGGCTGGCCCACTTCCGCTGACCGAAAGGTTTCGTTGTGTCGGAGCGGTGCGCTGGGTACCTTCCGCGAAGAAACAACGGCCGTTTCGCTTTGGAGTCCGTATGCCGCCACCACCGACGTCCGGGACACCCGCGTTCGGTCCGCCTCCCACCGAGCCGATGACTACCGAGCAAACCGCCACCTTCGAGTCGGTGCTGGATTCCATCGGGTTGAAGCGCTACCAGATGACGGTGGTCGCCTGCTGCGCGCTGGTTGCCATGATCGACGGTTTCGACACCCAGGCGATCGGGCTGGTTGCGCCGGAGATCGCCGCCGAGTGGGGAGTGAACCCCTCGTCGTTCGGCCTGGTGTTCGGCGTGGGGCTGTTCGGGTCCTTGGTCGGAGCGCTCCTGTTCGGCGTCACCAGCGACCGGTTCGGTCGAAAGCCCAACCTGCTCGCCGCCGTCGTGGTCTTCGCGCTGGTCTCGCTGGTTACCCCGCTGACTACCTCGGTCGAGGGCCTGATGCTCGCCCGGTTCCTGACCGGCTTCGGTCTCGGCGGCGCGCTGCCCGGAATCATCTCGATCACCTCGGAGTACACGCCGAGGCGAATGCGGGCCACCGTCGTCGGACTGATGTTCTGCGGTTTCCCCCTCGGCGCGACCGTCGGTGGGCTGGTGGCGGCCAAGCTGATCCCGGCGTTCGGCTGGCAGGGCGTGTTCTATCTCGGCGGCATTGTGCCGCTGCTGCTGTTGCCATTGCTCGCTGTCCGGCTGCCCGAGTCGGCGCAGTTCCTGGCGATCAAGGGCGATCGCGAGCGGCTGGGCAAGGTCCTGGCGCGACTGAGGAGCCCACTGCGCGCCGAGGAAATCACCCCGGAGCCCCCGGTGGCCCGCTCCCCGGTGGCCAGCCTGTTCACCGATGGGCGGGCCGCCGGGACGTTGCTGTTCTGGGCGGCGATCTTCCTCAGCCTGCTGATGGCCTACCTGCTGGTGAACTGGATCCCGCTGGTGGCCCGGCTGACCGGGGTGGATCGGTCCGCGGCGGTCCTCGCGGTGGCCGTGCTGAACCTGGGCGGGGTGATCGGCTGCCTCACCCTCGGCCGGCTTGCCGACCGGACGAGGCGGCCCAGCCTGGTACTCGGCTGGGGATACGCCCTGGGCGCGCTGGCCATCGCCTCGATCGGGCTGTCCGATGGTTCCGCCAGTACGTTGCTGCTGACCTCGTTGGTCGCCGGGTTCCTGGCCATCGGCGCGCAGATCTGCACCGTCGCGCTCTGTGCCAGCTTCTACGAGACGGCATTGCGCGCGACCGGCGTCGGATGGTCGGTGGGCTTCGGTCGGATCGGCGCGATTATCGGCCCGGTACTCGGTGGACTGCTGCTGGGCGCCGGCGTGGGCGCGCCCGTCCTGTTCACGGTGACCGGGCTGGCCGCGCTCGGCGCGGGCATCGCGGTGTTCGCGGTGGGCCGACGGTACGTTCACGTGGGGCGCCGCGAGTCCGCCGGATAGAGGCCGCACGCGGCCGGCTGGGACAGGTCCGGTGCGACCGGTCCCGATAGTGATCATTTCCTGCCCCGTTCGTGGCCGACCAGCCGGCGTGTCGCGGCGCGCCGTGACCGTCGTCTCTGACATATGGGTGAGTACTCGCTTCGACATCTGGCCTTCCGTCGTGATACTGCTTCCGGGAACGGATTACGGGAGGCCCGTTTGGCGAGGCTGGCTGTCGTACATCCCCTCGATGGGCTCACCACCGTGGAGCGGGTGTGCGAGGAGCTCCGCGGTGCGATTCACGCCGGCCATTTGCTGCCGGGGCAGGAGCTGACCCTGCGTGAGATCGCCGAGCACCGCCGCGTCCGGTATGGCTCGCTGGTGACGTTGCTGGGCGGGCTGGAACGGGACGGGCTGCTGGTCAGGCGCGGGGGCGTGGCGGTCGTGGCGACCCTGGACGCCGACGAGCTGACCAGCATGTTCGCCCTGCGACGGAGCGTGGAGTCGCACCTGGTGGCTCGAGCCTGCGCGCGGATCAGCGATGCCGAGCTGGACCGGCTGGACGCGCTGGTGCCCACCGATATCCCGAGGAATCAGGACGCCACCTTTGGGCACGCGATGCGGGAGCTCAACCTGGGACTGTTCCGGCCCGCCGCGAGCACCGTCGAGGTGCGTGTCATCCAGCACATTCACCAGGCCACCCGGCGCTACCACAGCCTGGGGATCCGGGTGCTGCGGGAGGCCGACGCGAGCGGGCTCGGTGGGCTCAGCCCGAGCGGGCTGCTCGCCCATCTGGACCGCTGCCACGAGCTCATCGAGCGGTTCCGTGCCCGCAATGCCATGGCGGTGCGCGAGACCATGCTGTCGATCATCGCGAAGAGCGAGGTGCTGGCCAGGCAGAGCTTCGCCGCCGACTTCGAGATCGACTGGGAGGCCACCGCCCGGGTGGTGGCCAGCGCTGACATCGGCGCCTGACCGCCACCAGCCGGGCACGTCCCTGTCGCTGGTTCGAACCGTGCGGCGTCCCCCAACTTTGACGATGCGGCGAGGAGGCGACGCTGGACCCAGCGCCGCCAGGCCCACGCCGTAGCCACCGTGTTCGGCTCGCTCGCTGTCGCGTCGGTGTTCGTGGCGGTGCTGGAGCGGATATTCAACATTGCGTTCGCCCTGCTCGGGATCGGCCTGGGCCTGTGGGGTGTGGGTTGGCTGGTGTTTCAGGTAATTGCGGAGATCGGCCTGCGACGCTCCTATGACACGCCGGCTCAGCGGGCCGAGGCGCTGCGTCAAGGTGCGCAAGCCTTGCGGGAGAGGCAGGCCATCGCGGCGCGCGAGGCCGCCGCGGTGCTGCGGGAGACCGCGTCGCGGCAGCTACTGCTGCAGCCCGTGAGCGGACCGGCAAGCGCGCCGCCCTCGGCGGATGGCCCGGGCGCGCCGCCCTCAGCGGGGGGCGGGAGCCGGGCTCATCGCACCATCGTGCGGGGCTACCGAAATGGCTCGGGTGGTGCGCCCAGGCGACTCCCCCGTTGCTGAGCGTTGTCCGTCGGAGGCCTAATCGTGCGGCAGTTTGGCCACCAGGGTGAGCACGTCGTAGCGGGCCACCGACTCGCCGTCGCCCCGGGTGATGTCGGCGTCCCAGCGCACCTCTCCGTACGCCGCCGTGTCGCGGGGGGTGATCTGCTTCGCGGTGAGCGTGACGGTCAGCTCGTCGCCGAACTTGGTCGGCGCCAGGAACCGCAGGTTGTCCACCCCGAAGTTGGCCAGTACCGGGCCCGGGGCGGGGTCCACGAATAGCCCGGCGGCCAGCGAGACCACCAGATAGCCGTGCGCCACCCGCTCGCCGAAGAACGGGTTGGCGGCGGCCGCCTCGGCGTCCATGTGCGCGTAGAAGGTGTCCCCGGTGAACTCGGCGAAGTGCTCCACGTCCTCCTGTGTGACGGTGCGCGGGCCGGCCACGATGGTGTCGCCGATGCGCAGCTCCTCCAGGTGCTTGCGGAACGGGTGCACGTCGGTGACGGTCCGCTCCGAGCCGAGGACCCACCGGCCGGTGATCGCGGTCAGGGTGTCCGGGTCGGCCTGGATCGCGGTGCGCTGCATGTGGTGCAGCACGCCGCGGATACCGCCCAGTTCCTCACCGCCGCCGGCCCGACCGGGGCCGCCGTGTACCAGCGCGGGCAGCGGCGAGCCGTGCCCGGTGGACTCCGCGGCGTCGCGGGCGTTGAGCACCAGCAACCGGCCGTGCCACGGCGCCACGCCCAGCACCACCTCGCGGGCGAACGCCGGGTCGGCGGTGACCACCGAGCCGACCAGGCTGCCCAGTCCCCGGGCGGCAAGCTCGACAACGTGCGCGGTGGAGCGGTAGCCCAGCACGGTGGAGACCGGGCCGAACGCCTCCACCTCGTGCGGCTCGTCGCGCTCCGGGTCGGCGGTCAGCAGGATCGGTGAGATGAACGCGCCGCGCTCCGGGTCGGCGCCGACCACCTCGACCTTCTCCGGGTCGCCGAAGACGATCTGCCCGGCGTCGGCCAGTGACTTGACGCTGCGCCGCACCTCCTCGCGCTGCTCCCGGGAGGCCAGCGCGCCCATCCGCACCCCGTCCGCCCCGGGCGCGCCGATCACGACCTTCACCAACTTCCCGGTGACCGCCTGCACCACGGCGTCGACATGCTCGGCGGGCACGAACGCGCGCCGGATCGCGGTGCACTTCTGCCCGGCCTTCACGGTCATCTCGGCGACCAGCTGGTTGACGTAGAGGTCGAACTCGTCGCTGCCTGGCGCGGCGTCCGGACCCAGGATGGACAGGTTGAGCGAGTCCGCCTCGGCGGAGAACCGCACCGCCCGGCGCACGATCGTCGGGTGCGCGCGCAGCGTGGCCGCGGTGGCCGCCGAGCCGGTGAAGGAGACCAGGTCCTGCTCGGTGAGGTGATCGAACAGGTCGCCCAGCCCGCCGGCGACGAACTGCAGCGCGCCGTTCGGCAGCAGCCCGGAGCCGACCACCAGCTCAACCAGCTTGGCGGTCAGGAACGCGGTCGGGGAGGCCGGCTTGACCACCGAGGGCACCCCGGCCAGGAGGGCCGGCGCGAACTTCTCCAGCGGCCCCCACACCGGGAAGTTGAACGCGTTGACCTGTACCGCCACCCCGCGCAGCGAGGTGAACACGTGCTGCCCGACGAAGCTGCCCCGCTTGCTCAGCGGCTCGACGTCCCCGTCCAGGTACACCGTGTCGTTCGGCAGCTCACGGCGACCTTTGGAGCTGTAGGCGAGCAGCGTGCCGATGCCGCCGTCCACATCGAACTTGGAGTCGCCCAGGGTCGCGCCGGTTTGCGCGGACACCGCGTAGAGCTCGTCGCGGTGTTCCCGCAGGTGCCCGCCCAGCGCCTTGAGCAGGCCGGCCCGCTGGTGGAAGGTCAGCTCGCGCAGCGCCGGCCCACCGACCCGGCGGCCGTGCTCCAGCACCCCGGCGAAATCCACCCCCGCGGAGGAGACTCGGGCGATCTCGTCACCGGTGACCGCGTCGTAGAGCGGACGACCCTCGTCGGCCGGGGAGTGCCACTCACCCTGGACGAAACTACGCAGGGGGGTGCTGGTCATGGCGATCCTCTCGCGGTCCGGGCAGCCCACGGGGGCGAACGATCGTTCGGTTGATTGCGCCGAACTTAGCACGGCGACCGGTTGGCGCCCAGATGTTTGCGCCCTGTTTGCACTGACCTTGTGCATTGACCGCCCGCCTCGACGAGGACCCCGGACAGCAGAACGGTGGAGCGGGGATCACCCGCTCCACCGCTGCCACACCGACGAGCCCGAAACTACGGGAGTACGGTTCCGCGCCCGTCCATGCGAGGTCGCGCCGAGAGCCCCTTACCTCGGCGCCTGTCCATTCGGGGCACCGCCGGGCACGCTGGCCGCGGTCGGCGGCTCGGTGGTGCTGGCGCTCTCTGACGAAGCGGCCGTGCGCTGCGCCGGAGTGGTGACCGGCCCGGTGGCGGGGTCGCCGGCCAGGCCGTCGCCGCGCTGCTCGCGCATCCGCATGCCCTCGCGCTCCGCCGAGGTCAGCCACCGCTCCCAGCGCTGGCGCATCGGCATGATCAGGCCGCCACCCACACCCACAATGGCGATACCGGCGACCGTGGCCAGGACCGCGATCAGCACCGGCATGGTCACGGTGACCGCGATGCCCATCTGGTTGAGCGCGGCGATCACGGCCAGGGCGATGATGAATACCTGCGCCGCGGCCGCCACGATCCGGGCACTGCCCAGCCCGCCCATCGCGCCACGGATCAGATCGCCCACCGCACCGGCGATGGCCGAGCCGACCACAACGATGACTAGCGCGATGAACAGCTTCGGCAGGAATCCGATGATGTCGGTGATGAGCACGGATACCGGATTCGGGCCGAACACGCCGAAAGCCAGCTGCAAGGTGAACAGCAGCACGGCGTAATAGACCAGCAGGCCGGCAATATCGCTGGGGTCGTACTTGCTGCCGCTCATCGCGCGGCCTATTCCGCCCCTCTCCACCGCACGGTCGAACCCGACCCGTTCCAGGACCGCGTCGGTGGCTTTACGCAGCAGCTTGGCCACGAGCCAGCCCACCAGCACGATCACTAGGAAGAGCGCCAACTGGGGGACGAAGCGGACAACTGTGCCTACGCCGTCCTGAAGCCATCCGGGCATCTTTTAGCCCCTTTCAATGTCTTCGTCGGTCGCCCCCGCGACGACCGAGCGCGGATCATGAGAGGGACTACCCCCAATCGGCCCACACGCCGCGGAATTGACCCCGAATGGGGGACGAATAGGCGATGTGAGCGATAGTTCCCCGCTACACAATCCTTTGACTGGGTAACCGATTTCCCGCGTGCTGGCACACTCGATCGCGTTATCCCAGCCGCCCAGCGGCTGGATCCTCACCAGGTCTTCTGGTAGCCGGTGGTCAGCTCGGTGCCCTTTCCCCGCCACTTGGGTTCGGCGTCCACGCTGCGCAACGTGATGTTGCGCAGCCGACGGATCAGGCTGCCGTAGGCGCCGCTGGCGGTGCCGGAGACCTTGCTGCCGGGTGGGGCGTCCATGAATGGCATGAATTTGTCCGGGAAGCCGGGCATGGTGCAGCCGATGCAGATGCCGCCGACGTTGGGGCAGCCGCCCACGCCGTTGATCCAGCCGCGTTTGGGCACGTTGCACTTGACCACGGGTCCCCAGCAGCCCAGTTTCACCAGGCAGCTGGTGTCGCCGTATGTGCCGGCGAACTCGCCCTGTTCGTAGTAGCCAGCTCGGTCGCAGCCTTCGTGCACGGTGGAGCCGAACAACCATCGGGGCCGCAGTTTGTCGTCCAGCGGGATCATCGGTGCCGCGCCGGTGGCCTGGTAGAGCAGGTAGAGGATGGTTTCGGACAGGTTGTCCGGGTGGGTGGGGCAGCCGGGTACGCAGACGATCGGGATGCCGGCCTTGGACTTCCAGTTCCAGCCCAGGTAGTCCGGGACGCCCATGGCGCCGGTGGGGTTGCCGGCCATGGCGTGGATGCCGCCG
>DASWST010000108.1:0-16093 GCA_036402515.1 Pseudonocardia sp. | reverse complement strand
CCCCAGTGGGGTCCGGCCCGCCCTTCGACGCGTGGTGCCAGGATCAGGCGAGGCTGACCTTGGCGCCGGCCTCTTCCAGCTTCGCCTTGGCGGCCTCGGCGGCCTCCTTCGGCGCGTTCTCCAGAATCGGCTTCGGGGCCGCTTCCACGAGGTCCTTGGCCTCCTTCAGGCCGAGGCCGGAGACCAGCTCGCGGACGACCTTGATGACCTGGATCTTCTTCTCACCGGCGGCCTCGAGGACGACGTTGAACTCGTCCTTCTCCTCCTCGACAGGGGCGGCGGCAGCGGCCGGGCCCGCGGCGGCCGCGACCGGCGCGGCGGCGGTGACGTCGAAGACGTCCTCGAACTTCTTCACGAACTCCGACAGCTCGAGCAGCGTCATTTCCTTGAACGCGTCGAGCAGCTCGTCGGTTGACAGCTTCGCCATGGTGGCGGTTCCTCTCTTACAGGTTTCGGTCTACAGCGGGTTGGGCTTGGGCGTGCGGCTATTCCGGGTCGGCGGGCGCTTCGGCGGGAGCTCCGCCTTCGGACGCACGCTTGTCGGCCAGGGCCTGGGCGAGTCGGGCGACCTGCGACGCCGGAGCGTTGAACAGGCCGGCCGCCTTGGCCAGGTTGCCCTTCATGGCGCCGGCCAGCTTGGCCAGCAGCACCTCACGGGACTCCAGGTCGGCGAGCTGATTCACCTCGTCGGTGCTCAGCGGGCGGCCGTCCATCACGCCGCCCTTGATCACCAGACCCTTGTGGTCCTTGGCGAAGTTGCGCAGCGCCTTGGCCGCGTCGACCGCCTCGCCGGTGACGAAGGCGATCGCGGTGGGGCCGACCAGCAGCTCGTCCAACCCCTGCACACCGGCGTCCGCGGCTGCCCGCTTGACCAGGGTGTTCTTCGCGATCCGGTAGCTTGCCGAGCCCCCGAGCGCCCGGCGCAGCTCGGAGAGCTGCGCCACGGTCAGACCGCGGTATTCGGTGATCACCGACGCGGACGAACCGCGGAAACGCTCGGTGATCTCCTCGACGGCGGCCACCTTGTCGGGCCGTGCCATCGGGCCTCCTCATCTAGCGGTATCAGGGCGTGTGCCACCGCTGAGCGCGAGCCAGCCCGATTCGGACTCGATGACCCAGGAGACGACGAACGCCCCGGCGCAGGGCGCACGGGGCGTGAACACGACGCGGCGTACGCCAACGTCGAGCTACAACCTCGTCCTCCTGCGCGGGCCGCCCGCCTGCGGCGGGGCCTTCGTCCGCACCCCCACAGAGCGGGCGCACGGAGACCTACGGTCTTCGGTGGAACGCCACCACGATACGTGATGTCTGGCGGGCTCGGCTCACCGGGTCGGGTAGCCCCGGCCTCCGCACCGTTTGGACACCTGCGCGCTGGCTAATCTCTGGTGATCGTAGGAGGTCACGATGGGCTCAGCCGGGGACGCGGTGTGGATCGACGTGAGCATGTGGTCCGGGCTGAGCGGCAAGCCCCAGCCGTTCACCGAAATCAAGTGTGACCCGCCGGAGGTGGCTCCCACCGGCGTCGACGACTGGCGGGACTGGGCGCTGGCGCAACTGGAGCAGATCGCCGCGCAGGACGACTGGCAGCCCGGCCGCTACCACTTCACCGTCGAGCAACGCGACCCGTCCGGTCGGCCGCTGGACGCCTACGCCCACGGCATCTGGGAGTGGCTGGACTGATCCACCCGGATCCATCCGGTCCGCAGAAACGGCTGTGCAGAAACGGCTGTGCAGAAACGGCGAGGGCGGGCCGAGGCCTCACAGCCCCGACCCGCCCTGGCGGTTGTTCTGTGTGGCTCAGGCGCTCGGCTCGTCCACCAGCAGGTTGCGGGTGCGGTTCGGGTCGACCGGGATACCCGGGCCCATCGTGGTGCTGAAGGTGATCTTCTTCAGGTAGCGGCCCTTGGCGGCGGACGGCTTCGCCCGCAGGATCTCGTCCAGCGCGGCGGAGTAGTTCTCCACCAGCTTCTCAGTGCCGAAGCTCGCCTTGCCGATCACCAGGTGCAGGTTGGACTGCTTGTCCACCCGGAAGTTGATCTTCCCGCCCTTGATCTCGTTGACCGCCTTGGTCACGTCAGGCGTCACCGTGCCGGTCTTCGGGTTCGGCATCAGGCCACGCGGGCCGAGCACCCGGGCGATCCGGCCGACCTTGGCCATCTGGTCCGGAGTGGCGATCGCGGCGTCGAAGTCCAGCCAGCCGCCCTGGATACGGGCGATCAGATCCTCCGAGCCGACCTCGTCCGCGCCGGCGGCGGTGGCCTCGTCGGCCTTGTCACCGACCGCGAACACGATCACTCGAGCGGTCTTGCCGGTACCGTGCGGCAGGTTCACGGTGCCCCGGACCATCTGGTCGGCCTTGCGCGGGTCCACGCCGAGTCGCATGGCGACCTCGACGGTGGGGTCCATCTTCGTCGTGGAGGTCTCCTTGGCCAGCCCGGCCGCCTCCAGCGGGCTGTAGAGCTTCTCCCGATCGATCTTCTCCGCCGCCTGGCGGTAGTTCTTGCTGCGCTTCATCTCACTGTCCTCTGTGTTGTTTCGCGGCTCCGCGATGTCGGGCGGCCGCCGCTTGAGTCAGGTGTGGTGCGAGCCGCGCTCGGCTCTCCCACCGGGGGCCACGGCCATCCGCCGCGCTCCCCACCTAGTCGAACGTTCAGCCCTGGACGGTGATTCCCATCGACCGGGCGGTCCCGGCGATGATCTTCGCGGCCTGATCGATGTCGTTGGCGTTGAGGTCCGGCATCTTCTGCGTGGCGATCTCGCGTACCTGGTCCATGGTCACCGAGGCGACCTTGAGCCGGTGCGGCTCGCCGCTGCCCTTCTCCACGCCGGCCGCCTTGAGCAGCAGCTTCGCCGCGGGCGGGGTCTTCAGCGTGAAGGTGAAGGAACGGTCCTCGAAGACCGAGATCTCCACCGGCACCACGTTGCCCCGCTGGGACTCGGTAGCCGCGTTGTACGCCTTGCAGAACTCCATGATGTTGACGCCGTGCTGACCCAGCGCCGGGCCGACCGGCGGCGCCGGAGTGGCCTGGCCGGCCGCGATCTGCAACTTGATGATCGCGGACAGCCTTCTCTTCTTGGGGGGCATGTCCTCTAGCTTCCTCTACCTACTTCGCCGGTCGCCCTGCCGCGACCGGGCTCGATAATGCTAAATCTTGGATACCTGGCTGAACGAGAGCTCAACCGGCGTCTCCCGACCGAAGATCGAGACCAGCACCTTGAGCTTCTGAGCGTCCACGTTGACCTCGTTGATGGTGGCGGGCAGCGTGGCGAACGGCCCATCCATCACGGTAACCGATTCGCCGACCTCGAAGTCGACCTCGACCGACGGCTTGCCCGTGCCGGCCTCCGCGCCACCCTTGCCGGCGGCGGCCTTCTTCGGCTGCTCCTGCTTCGGCAGCAGGAACTTGAGCACATCGTCGATGCTCAGCGGGGACGGCCGGGAGGTGGCGCCGACGAATCCGGTGACCCCGGGGGTGTTGCGCACCGCGCCCCAGGACTGGTCGTTCAGCTCCATCCGAACCAGGATGTAGCCGGGCAGCACCTTGCGCTGCACCTGCTTGCGCTGGCCGTTCTTGATCTCGGTGACCTCTTCGGTGGGCACCTCGACCTGGTAGATGTAGTCCTCGACGTCCAGGGTCTGCACCCGGGTCTCGAGGTTGCTCTTCACCTTGTTCTCGTAGCCGGCGTAGGAGTGCACGACGTACCACTCGCCGGGCGCGCGCTGCAGCGCGGCACGCATCTCCTCGGCCGGGTCGAGCTCCTCCTCGGGCTCCTCAGCCGCGTCGGTGAGCTCGTCTTCGGTCGACGCGTCGACCGAGTCCGCCGTGTCGTCGGCCGGGTCATCCGCCGTCGCGTCGACCGTCGATTCGGTCTCGCCCTCGGCACCGAAGTCGTTGGCTGCGTCGTCCTGCGCCTCCGGCTCGTCGAGCTGGCCGGCGTGCCCAACCGCATCGGCCACCTTGGTGTCCGGGGTGTTGTTGGTCGGCTCCGGACCGCCGTCGTAGGAGGTCACTGCAGTCTCGCTTCCTTTCCGTGCCTGGTCCGTCGCCGGTTCGCGACGTGAGGTTCGGCCACCCTCTGGTTTCTAGGCGTTGCCGAACACCGCGAACACGCCCTTGGCGAACACGTAGTCGAGCAGTGCAACCAGCGCCACCATGAAGGACACGAACACCAGCACGACAATCGTGTAGGTCACCAGATCTTTCCGGGTCGGCCAGATGACCTTGCGGAGCTCGGCGACTACCTCGCGCAGGAACCGCGTCAACCGGGCCAGCAGGGACACCTTGACGGCCCGACCGTCGCGTGCCGGAGTCGGCCGGCCCTTGCGCCCGTCGATCTCGGCGGCGACGGACGGGCCGCGCCGGTCGGCGGCGGTCGCCGGACGATCCCGGCCTTCCCGCTCCGACTCGCGCTCCTCAGTCACGTCCGCTGCTCCACTAGTTTCCTGCTTTCTGTTCTCAACACCCAATGTGTCAGGTGGCAGGGGTGACAGGACTTGAACCTGCAACCTGCGGTTTTGGAGACCGCTGCTCTGCCAGTTGAGCTACACCCCTATGGCGACTTCCGTCCACGCCACCGCCCCGGCGTGACAACCGGGTGGCATCGCGGAAAGCGGCGCGCCGGAACAACCGAGCATGTACACGACGAGCCAGCCGCAGCGAGTGTACGGCACCACAACTTTACCCCCCAATCCGCGCCGGCCACGGCCCCCTGATCGGGCCAGATGGAGCACTCGCCAGGTGCGACGACAGACGGTTTGCCGACTTTGGCAGGATGGAGGTATGTCCTCCGCGAGCCCAGCCCTGTCCCAAACCGCCCGACGCCGCGTCTCGGCCCGTATCGGCGGCATCGCCGAGTCGGCCACGCTGGCTGTCGATGCGAAGGCCAAGGCGCTCAAGGCCGCCGGCCGGCCGGTGATCGGTTTCGGTGCCGGCGAGCCGGACTTCCCGACCCCGCCGCACATCGTCGACGCCGCCCAGGGTGCCTGCGTTGACCCGCGCAACCACCGCTACACCCCCGCCGCCGGGCTGCCCGAGCTGAAGGAAGCCGTGGCGGCGAAGACCGCGCGCGACTCGGGCTACGACATCAAGGCGGCCCAGGTACTGATCACCAATGGCGGCAAGCAGGCGGTGTTCCAGGCGTTCGCCACGCTCGTCGACCCGGGCGACGAGGTGCTGCTTCCGGCGCCCTACTGGACCACCTACCCGGAGTGCATCACGCTGGCCGGCGGCACCCCGGTGGTGGTGCTCACCGACGAGCGGAGCGGCTACCTGCCCTCGGTGGAGCAGCTCGAGGCGGCCCGCACCGAACGCACCAAGGTGTTGCTGTGGTGCTCGCCGTCCAACCCGTCCGGCGCGGTGGCGCCGCCCGAGCTGGTCGCCGAGGTCGGCCGGTGGGCGGTCCAGCACGGCATCTGGGTGATCACCGACGAGATCTACGAGCACCTGGTCTACGACGGCGTGCGGGCCGAGTCGCTGCCGGTCGCGGTGCCCGAGCTGGCCGACACCTGCGTGGTGGTCAACGGCGTGGCGAAGACCTACGCGATGACCGGCTGGCGGGTCGGCTGGATGGTCGGCCCGGCCGACGTGATCAAGGCGGCCAGCAACCTGCAGTCGCACCTGAGCTCGAACGTGTGCAACGTGGCGCAGCGCGCCGCGCTGGCCGCCGTGGCCGGCCCGCTGGACGCGGTGGTCGAGATGCGCACGGCGTTCGACCGCCGGCGCAAGACCATCGTCGAGCTGCTCTCCGCGATCCCCGGGGTGAGCTGCCCGACCCCGCACGGTGCGTTCTACGTCTACGCCTCGGTCGGGGACCTGCTGGGCAAGGAGCTGCGCGGGCAGCGCCCGGCTACCAGCGTGGAGCTGGCCGCGCTGATCCTGGAGCACGCCGAGGTCGCGGTGGTCCCGGGTGAGGCGTTCGGCACGCCCGGCTACTTCCGGCTGTCCTACGCCCTCGGCGACGAGGACCTGCGCACCGGCGTGGAGCGGATGGGCGCACTGCTCACCGAAGCCAAGTAGTCGTGGCTCGTGAGTGGTTGGCGTTGCCAGGGCAACGCTAACCACTCACGGGTCTTTGGGGCTCTTGGGTTCAATGCGGATGTGGAAGTGCTCGCCGTAGCGGGCGGTGCCGTATTCGATGGCGCGCTCGACCTTCTCCCTGGTCCGGTCGTCCCGGTGCACCATCGGGTCGGAGCGCAGCTCCTTGGCCAACGAGATGCACAGCAGCACCATGATCAGGGCGAACGGCGCGGCGGTGATGATCGTCAGCTTCTGGATGCCGCTCAGCGCGGCGTCGCCGCCCCCGCCGACCAGCAGCATGATCGCTCCGATGGCGCCCATCAGGGTGCCCCAGAAGATCACCACGCCTCGACTGGGCTCGATCGACCCGCGCTGCGACAGCGTGCCCATCACCACCGACGCGGCGTCCGCGCCGGAGACGAAGAAGATCGCCACCAGCAGCATCGCCACCACGCCGAGCGCGACCCCCAGCGGGTACGCGTCCAGCACGCCGAACAGCTGCTCCTCCGGGCTCTTGGAGGCCAGGTCGACGCCGGAGCGCTGCAGGCTCACCGCCGCGCCGCCGAAGATGGCGAACCAGATCAGGCTGACCAGGCTGGGGATCAGGATGACGCCGGTGACGAACTGCTTGATGGTCCGGCCCCGACTGATCCGGGCGATGAACATGCCCACGAACGGGGTCCAGGAGATCCACCAGGCCCAGTAGAAGACCGTCCAGCCGGTCAGCCAGGTCTCCATCGCGTCGCCGCCGCTGGCACCGGTGCGGGCCGCCATCTGCGCCAGGTTGCCGAAGTAGTCGCCGATCGCGGTGGGCAGCAGGTTGAGGATCAGGACCGTCGGGCCGGCCACGAACACGAATGCCGCGAGCAGACCGGCCAGCACCATGTTGATGTTGGACAGGTACTGGATGCCCTTGGCCACGCCGCTCACCGCGCTGGCCACGAAGGCGACCGTGAGCACCACGATGACCACCACCAGCAGCCCGGTACCGACGTTGTCCAGATAGCCGCCGGCCTTGAGCCCGCCGCCGATCTGCAGCGCGCCAAGCCCCAGCGACGCCGCCGAGCCGAACAGCGTGGCGAAGATCGCCATGACGTCGATCGCCCGGCCGATCGGCCCGTTCGTCCGGCGCTCGCCCAGCAGCGGCGCGAACGCGGCACTGATCAGCTGGGACCGGCCTCGGCGGAAGCTGCCGTAGGCGATGGACAGCCCGACCACGGCGTAGATCGCCCACGGGTGCAGCGTCCAATGGAACAGCGTGGTCGCCATCGCGACGTCCAGCGCCTCCGGCGAACTCGGCGCGACGGTTCCCGGCGGGGGGCTGGTGAAGTGGGTGAGCGGCTCGTTGACGCCGTAGAACATCAGCCCGATGCCCATCCCGGCGCTGAACATCATGGCCACCCAGGAGACCGTGCGGAACTCCGGCTGCTCGCCGTCCCGGCCCAGCGGGATCCGGCCGTAGCGGCTGAAGGCCAGCCAGAGGGAAAAGAGAACGAAGCCGGAGGCGGCCAGCACGAACGCCCAGCCTCCGCCCCTCATCACACCGTTGAGGACGGCGCTGGTCACCGCGCCGAGCGAGTCGGTGCCGAACACGCCCCAGGCGATGAACGCGACGGTCAGCACGCCGGCGGTGCCGAAGACCCAGCGATCCACCGACGGCGGCGAGTCGGCGCCCGATTCAGCGGCACCGTGCTGACCGTTGTCCGGCGCGTTGGGCGGCTGGCCCGGCCCGTGGCCGGGTGTGCGGGCGGAGTCCGCGAGAGTCATCCGATGTCGGCGCCGGGGGGAACCGGAGCCTCCCTCCCTTCCGGTTCGCCAGTGCATGTACTTGCTTACTGAGAGGCCGCTGAGATAGCGCTCCGTGCATCCTGGCGCGTAATCCGCAACAGCGTCAAGGAATCCTCCAACCCGACACCAGTCCGAAACGCACGCCGGCGGGGCCGAAGCGGCCGATCACCGCTCCCACCCCGCCGGTGTGGCGGACGGTCATCCCCGCCGTGGCCAGGATGAATGGAACTACTTGTCGGTCTCGGCCAAGTCGGCCAGCGCCCGAGCGCGCTTTGCGTACTTCCAGCTCGCCAGCTGGCCAATGGTCTTGATGCCGAACTCGGCGAGCTTCTCGTCATGCGCCGGGGTGAGCCCCTCCAACGCCGAAGGTGGCGCGGCGAGAATCTCGTCCGCCGTCTTGTCTTCCCACGCCTTGTCCACCAGCTTGCCGAAGTTCACTACCGGGTCCTTTCGGTACGAATCTGGGACGCCCGGCAGCATTGTCCGTAGCGCGCCGTCTCGCAACGCCGCCGCGCGGCACGTGCGCACTGTTCACCCAGCAGCGCGGCGGAGCGCTCGCCTGGATCAGGCGGGGAGCCGGACCACCGCGGCGGCCCGGCCGAGCACCGCCTTGCCGTCGAACTTGGCGGTGATGTCCACCCGGGCGGTGCGCGCCCCGTCGTCCGCGACCGAGATCGACTTGACCTTGCCGGTGAGCTCGAGCACGGCGCCGAGCGTGGCATCGTCCACGCCGTCCACCACGTCCGGCACCGGCACGGGGCGGGTGAATCGGGCCTGGTAGGACAGCACAGCGCCGGGATCGCCGAGCCACTCGGTGACCAGCCGGCCGCCGAGTGCCATGGTGAGCATGCCGTGCGCAATCACGCCGGGCAGCTCAACCGATTCGGCGACCCGGTCGTTCCAGTGGATCGGGTTGAAGTCGCCCGATGCGCCGGCATAGCGGACCAGGTCGGTCCGGGTCAGCCGCACGCTCAGCGCCGGCAGCTCGCTGCCCTCGACAATGTCCCCGAGATCGGTCCGCGCTCGCTCGCTGCCCGCCGTGGCGCTCATCCCACGTCCTCCTGACTCAGCAGCAGCGCCTCGGTGTCACAGACCGGCTCGCCGCCGGTGGTGGACACCGCGCAGTGCAGGGTCAGCATGTGGGTACCGGCGCGGGTGCGCAGGGCATCCACCCGGACCACGGTGACCAGCTCATCGCCGGCGTGAATCGGGCGCTGGAACTCGATCTTCTGATCGCCGTGCACGGTGCCCTCGAACCGCCAGCCGAATCCGGGGTCGCGCAGAAACTGCTCGATCCGGGGCATGGTGAACACCACCGGGAAGGTGGGCGGGGCGACCAGGTCGGGATACCCGGCGGCGCGCGCCGCCTCGACGTCGTGGCACAGCGGGCTGCGCTCACCGACCGCCGTGGCGAACTCGCGAATGCGCTCCCGCCCTACCTGGTACGGCGGCGAAGGCGGGAGCGTGCGACCTACATAGGACTCGTCGACCACCCGGGTCAGCGGGTCTCCCGGTGCGCCCGGTGGACCTTGCAGTTCGGGCAGTACTTCTTCAGCGTCATCCGGTCCGGGTCGTTACGCCGGTTCTTCCGGGTGATGTAGTTGCGGTGCTTGCACACCTCGCACGCCATGGTGATTTTCGGACGAACGTCGGTGGCGGCCACTTGAATCTCCTGCTCACATCATGTCGGTTGGCACTGGTAGCGGTGGCCGGACTTGAACCGGCGACACAGCGATTATGAGCCGCTTGCTCTACCGACTGAGCTACACCGCTGTACAGGTCACACTTCCCCCGGGCACCCGAAGGTGTCGAGCCCCTTTACGGAATCGAACCGTAGACCTTCTCCTTACCATGGAGACGCTCTGCCGACTGAGCTAAAGGGGCGGGTCGGCTGCCCGGGGACGAGCCCCCGCGAAGCCCCAACGATGCTACACAACGCGGCGGGCCGGCGAGAAATCGGACCCCCAACACTGACCGGACAGCGCGCGTTCACCCATCCTTCACGTCGCATGGCGTGACACCGTGACGATCGCCTGGTGGATTTGCAGCCATGACGCGATCGTTGAACCCGCCAGGAGAAACCCCGGACGTCGGGATACCGGCCGCCCTGGCCGCACAGATGAGCATCGGCGAGCAGAACGACTGGCTGCGTGGGTTCCTGAAGGCCCGCCCGGTGAGCCGACGCAGCGCGCTGCGCGGGGCGGTCGGGGCGCTCGCCGGGTTGGGCATGGTGGGCGGGATCGGCGAGGTACTGGCCGCCTGCGGTTCGCCGAGCACCGGCGGCACGGTCGCCGGCGCACCGGCTCCGTTGGCGCTGAGCGGGCGGCATCTGTCGTTCGGCGCGGACCCGACGCGGCAGATGGCCATCGGCGGCGAGCTCACCGCGAAACCCGGCGGCCAGGTCCTGATCGACATCGGCGCCGACGCGAACTACGGCAGCACCATCGTCGCCGAGGTACGCGAGCTGATCAGCCACGTGCCGCAGCAGGACGGCTCGATCCGGTCGGCCGACCAGTTCTTCGTGCACGGGCTGGCCGACCAGCTCAGCGCCGGCCAGCGCTACCACTACCGGTTCCGGCTGCCCGGCGGCGGGACCAGCCCGGACTCGGTGTTCAGCACCGCGCCGACCGGGCGGGCCCCGTTCACCTTCACCGCGTTCGGCGACCAGGGGGTGAACGGGCCGACCACGGTCATCGAGGCCTTCACCGACGACTACTACAAGCCCGCCGACAGCCGGCGCACGCCGCAACCCGCCTCCTCGCTGGTCGCCATGATCGCCAAGCGGCAGCCGGCATTCCACCTGCTCGCCGGGGACATCTGTTACGCCGACCCGACCGGCTACGGCAAGCCGGTGAAGAACACCGTGCCGGCTCCCGCGACCAGCACCGGCTTCGACAACTTCGACCCGACCACCTGGACCGCATACTTCCACAGCATCGAGTCCACCGCCGCCACCACCCCGTGGATGTTTGCCACCGGCAACCACGACATGGAGGCGGTCTACGACGACAACAAGGTGCCGGGCGCCACGCACGGCTACGGCGGCCACGCGGCCCGACTGGACCTGCCCAAGAACGGGCCCAGCAACTGCCCGTCGGTCTACTCCTTCAAGTACTCCAACGTCGGCGTGGTGAGCCTGGACGGGAACGACCTGTCCACCGAGATCCCCACCAACGCCGGCTACAGCGGCGGGGCGCAGGTCAGCTGGGCGCGGCAGACGCTCAGCGCGCTGCGGGCCGACCCCAACATCGACTTCATCGTGGTGTTCCACCACCACTGCGCCTACGCGACCAGCGCCTCGCACGCCTCCGACGGCGGGGTGCGTTCGCTGATGTCCCCGCTGTACGACGAGTTCAGCGTGGACCTGGTGGTGCAGGGCCACAACCACCAGTACGAGCGGACCAACCCGATCAAGGCCGGCAGCACCGGGCGGGCCGCGCCGGACGGCGCCACCGTGCATCCACTCACCGACGGCACCACCTACATCTGCGTCGGCTCCGGCGGCCGGCCCCGCTACACCTGGCAGCCCGGCGAGACGGACCGCTTTCGGGGCAACACCGGGCCGGACAGCGGCACCCGGGTCACCAGCTACGTCGCGCAGGCCGGCGGTGTCAAGCAGCCGGAGCAGGTGGACTGGTCGCAGGCCCGGTACCTGGACTACGCCGTGCTCTCGGTGGACGTGGCGCCCGGCCAGCCCGGCGCGGAGTCCACCATGACCGTGCGGGCGATCAGCGACACCGGCCAGGAGATCGACGCGGTGACCCTGGCCCGGACCGCCGGCGCCGGCACGCCAAAACCGAGCGCAATGGGCACCTGGGGCTCCTGGGGCCACACCCAGAGCGGGCTGTCCGTACCTGCATAGGTTGGCTCGTGAGTGGTTAGCGTTGGTATAGCAACGCTAACCACTCACGGGTCCTGACATCCGCCGCCCGCGCGGTTACCGTCAGCCCATGTCCGACCGCGAGGGTCCGCCGACGGGCACGGAGCCGGCACCCCTCGACCCGGCTGGACCTCGGGACCCGGCTGGACCTCGGGACCCGGCTGGCCCTCGGGACACGCCGGTGCCGCTGGTGGACCCGGAGGCGGTCGGCGGGTTCGACGAAGAGCGGCCGGCCCGGTCGCTGTCCGGCCGGACCAGGCTCGCGGTGGACATTGTGGCCGGCCTGGTGGCGGCGTTCGCGCTGTACCAGGTGTTCTTCCCGCTGGCCCCCGGTCGGCAGTTCTCGCTGATCCTGTTCCTGGCCTGCGTGTTGCCGCTGGTGTTCGTCTGCTACCGCTCAGGGCTGCCGTCCCGGCGGCACCCGGACCGGCCAGACAATCCCGGGCCCGCGGACTGGGTGCTCGCCGCGGTCGCGCTGACGGTCAGCCTGTACCCGCTCCTGCCGGTCCCGGTGGGGGACGGCGGCGGCGGGTTCAACGCGTTCCTGGATCGGCAGGGGTTGCTGGCCAGCCCGGACGTGATCGCCGGGGCGGTTTTGCTCGTGCTGGTTCTGGAGGCATGCCGGCGGACCACCGGCTGGGCGCTGCCAGGGGCCTGCCTGCTCGCCCTCGGCTACTCCTACTACGGCGGGTTCCTGCCGCAGAACTGGTCGATCGCGCACCAGGGACTGAACCTCGACGAGATCATCAACGGGCTGTACAACGACGCGTCCGGGTTCTACGGGGTGCCGCTCGCGGTGGCGGCCAGCTACATCCTGCTGTTCGCCATCTACGCCGCCGTGCTGGACATGTCCGGGGCCGGCCGGTTCTTCATCGAGCTGTCCTTCGCCGCGTTCGGCCGCTCCCGCACCGCGCCGGGCCGGACCGTCGCGCTGTCCGGTTTCCTGCTCGGCACGGTCTCCGGGTCCGGGGCGGCGACCACGGTCAGCCTCGGCTCGGTGTGCTGGCCGATCCTGCGCCGGGCCGGCTATCCGGCGGAGAACGCCGGCGGGGTGCTGGCCGCGGCGGGGGTCGGCGCGATCCTCTCCCCGCCCACGCTGGGCGCGGCGGCGTTCATCATTGCCGAGTACCTGCGGGTCTCCTACCTGCAGGTGCTGCTCTGGGCGGTGCTCCCCACGGTGCTCTACTACCTGGGCATCGTGCTCGCGGTGGAGATCGACGCGCGCCGCTATGGCACCCGTGCGGTGGAGATGCGCACGCCACCGGCCTGGCGGCTGCTCGCCCGGTACGGCTACCACCTGATCTCGCTGGTGGTGATCGTCGTCTTCCTGGCGCTGGACATCCCCGCGTTCGCCGCCGTCGTGTACGCGATCGGCATCCAGCTGGTGCTCTCCTTCCTCGACCGCCGCAACGCGCTCACCCCGATCCGGCTGTTCCACGCGCTGTCCACCGGGCTGCGCAGCGTGCTCGCGGTCACCGCGGTCTGCGCGGCGGCCGGGGTGATCACCTCCACCATCACCAAGACCGGGCTGGGCCTGCAGATGGCCTCGATCCTGGTGGGCACCGCGCGGGCGATCACCGAACACCCGACCGGGGTGCTGGTGGTCACCTCGGTGCTGGCCGCGCTGGCTATCGCGGTGCTCGGGCTGGCGGTGCCGGTGACCGCGTCGTTCATCATCGCCTGGGTGATCATCGCCCCGTCGTTGACCGACCTCGGGGTGGCCGGGCCCGAGGCCGCCATGTTCATCTTCTACTACTCGGTGCTCTCCGAAGTGACCCCGCCGACCGCGCTGGCCGCCGTGGCCGCCGCCGCGATCACCGGCGGCCGGGTCTTGCCGACCATGTGGCAGACCGCCAAGTACACCCTGCCGGCCTTCCTGGTGCCGTTCGCCTTCGTGCTCACCGACAACGGCGCCGCGCTGCTCACCGAGGGCCCCGCGCTGCGGATCCTGTGGACGGCCGTGGTGGCCGGCCTGGCGGTCGCCGCGCTCGCGGTGGTCACCGGCGGCTGGATCCTCGACCGAGCCGGGCCGGTGGAGCGGGTGCTGTGCCTGCCGGCCGCGCTGCTGCTGCTCTACCTGGCGCCGGCCACCATCGCGGTCGGCATCGCGCTACTGGCCGCCGCGCTGACGGTCCACCTGCTGCTGCGTTCCCGGAACCGCCGACAACCCAGCCGACAACCCAAGGAGGCGTTGTAGGTGCCAACCTCACGTGTACTGCTGGCGATGCTGCTCACCGCTGCAGTGGCCGGGCTGGCCGGTTGCGGTGGCCGCCAGACGAGCGCGCCCGCTCCGTCCGGCGCCGCCGGCGGCTCGGGCTGCGAGGTCCAGAACGACACCCGGCTGAGCATCGCGACCGGCAACACCGGCGGGGTGTACTACGTGTTGGGCGGGCGCTTCGGCGAGCTGGTCACCCAGGCGACCGGCGGCAAGCTGAAGGCCACCGCCGCCGAGACCGGCGGCTCGGTACAGAACATCCAACAGCTGGGCGCCGGCACCCACCAGGTCGCCATGACACTGGCGGACAGCGCCACCGACGCGGTGAACGGCAAGGGTCCGTTCGAGGGCAAGCCGCAGCAGATCGCGGCGCTGGGCCAGATGTACCCCAACTACACCCAGCTGGTGGCGCGCACCGACGCCGGCATCAACTCGGTGGCCGACCTGCGCGGCAAGCGGGTGTCCACCGGTTCCCCTCGGTCGGGCACCGAGTTGCTCGCCAACCGGGTGCTGGCCGCCGCCGGGCTGAACCCGGAGCGGGATGTCGCGGCCCAGCGGCTGGATCTCGGCGCCGCCGTGGACGGTATGAAGGGCGGCACGGTGGACGCGCTGTTCTTCTCCGGCGGGCTGCCCACGCCGAACATCACCGACCTGTTCACCTCCCTCGGCACGCGGGCGGCGCTGATAGACACCTCGCCGCAACTGGACACGATGCGAAGCACCAATCCGGTGTACGAGGTGGCCACCATCCCCGGGAGCACCTACCCCGGTGCGCGGGACACCCCGACCATCGTGGTGCCCAACCTGATCATCGTGCCCACCAGCATGGATCCGGCGGTGGCGTGTGTGCTGACCAGGACGTTCTACGAGCGGCTCACCGAGCTCGCGGCCGCGAACCCTTCGGCCAAGGACATCAAGCTGGAAACCGCCAGGAACACCGACCCGGTCCCCCTGCACCCGGGAGCCAAGCAGGCGCTGGACATCCTCGGCGCGCGCTGATCCCCGCGCCGGGCCGCCCGTCCGCCGAAACACTAGTGTCCTTCGGCGTGCCGGAATCTGGACGGGGTCGACGCCATGACCACGATGCGGGCGGCGACCCCGCGCTGCTCGCCGCGAAGGCGCGGCTGCGTGACCAGGTGTGGTCCGCGCTGATCGAGGGCAAGGCGGCCCGCTTCCCCGGCGCCCGCAACCGGATCTCCAACTTCGTCGGCGCGGAACAGGCGGCCCGGCGGCTGGCCGAGACCGACGCGTGGCGGGCCGCCCGCGCGGTCAAGGCCAACCCGGATTCGGCGCAGCTGCCGGTCCGGCAGCGGGCGCTGGAGGACGGCAAGACCGTCTACATGGCGGTGCCCCGGCTGGCCGAGGAAAACCCGTTCTTCCTGCTCGACCCGGATCACCTGGCCGACTCGCCGCGCAAGGCCGCGTCCATCTCCGGCGCGACCCGCTCGGCGCGCCGGATCCGGGTGGCCGAGCTGGGCCCGGTGGACCTGGTGGTCAGTGGCTGCGTGGCGGTGGGCGTGGACGGAGCCCGGCTGGGCAAGGGCGGCGGGTTCGCCGACCTGGAGTTCGCGCTGGCCGGTTCGGCCGGGCTGATCGGGCCCGACACCCTGGTGGTGACCACGGTGCACGAGCTGCAGGTACGCCCGGCCGGGAGCATCCCGATGGCCGCCCACGACGCCCCGGTGGACCTGGTGGTGACCCCGGACCGGGTGATCGACTGCCGGTCCGGCCGAGGCCCGCGCCCGGTCGGCGGCATCCGCTGGTCCGAGCTCACCGAGGAGAAGATCGCCGCGATCCCCCTACTCCGCACACTGCGCGAAAGCGAACAGGTCTAGCGCCGCTTGCCGCTCAGCCAGCCGAGGACGTCCATTCGGCCACGGCGGCAACAAACTCGGCCAAGTCAGACGGATCGTTCAGTCGGACACGCACGATGTCGTCGTTGACCTCGACGTACTCATGCACAAGCACGTTCCGGAAACCAACTGCCTGACGCAGCCGGCCAGCAAGCTCTACGGCCAAAACGCCGTGCGTCCCGAGCAACCTCAACGCATCGCCGTTGTCCTTCGGCGGGCCCCAACCCTCCGAGGCGCAGATGTGCTGCGCGACGTCTACGCAGGCCTCGATTGCCGTCACAAACGTGTACTTGATACCCCGCAGCCAGATGGGGTCACTGCGTCGCCGCTGATCAGACGC
>DASWST010000107.1:0-11526 GCA_036402515.1 Pseudonocardia sp. | reverse complement strand
GCGACCATCGCCACTCACGACGTCAGGCGCCCCAGCCGGCTTGCACGCCGCCGACCCGTTCGGCCTCGATCCGCTGCTGGTACCCGGAGCGGCGGTAGGCGGCGACCGGGTCGGGGTCCAGGCCCAACTCGGTGCGCAGCTCGCGCAGCAACGGCCGCACGTCGGTGGCGAACGCGTCCATCAGTACCGCGTTCGCCCCCAGTACGTCCCCGCGAAGCTGTGCCTCGCCCAGCGCCTCACGGTCCACCAGCAGCGCCTTGGCGGTGGCCTCCTGCACGTTGAGTACCGAGCGGATGATCGCCGGGATCTTGCCCTCGATGTTGTGGCACTGATCCAGCATGAAAGCGATCCCGGCGTCCGGCCGCAGCGCATCGGCGGCCACCACCTCGTACATGATCCGGAACAGCTGGAACGGGTCGGCGGCGCCCACCATCAGGTCGTCGTCGGCGTAGAACCGGGAGTTGAAGTCGAATGCCGCGAGCCGGCCGGCGCGCAGCAGGAACGCCACGATGAACTCGATGTTGGTGCCCGGCGCGTGGTGGCCGGTGTCCACACACACCCCGGCCTTCGGCCCCAGCTCCAGGCAGTGCGCGTACGCGGTGCCCCAGTCCGGCACGTCGGTGGTGTAGAACGCCGGCTCGAACAGCTTGTACTCCAGCAGCATCCGCTGGTCTTCGCCGAGTCGGTCGTACACCTCGCGCAGCGCCTCGGCCAGCCGGTCCTGCCGGGCCCGGATGGAGTCCTGCCCCGGGTAGTTGGTGCCGTCGGAGAACCACAGCTTGAGGTCCCGGGAGCCGGTCGCGTCCATGATGTCGACGCACTCCAGCAGGTGGTCGGTGGCCTTGCGGCGTACCCGGGGATCCGGGTGGGTCACCGAGCCCAGCTTGTAGTCGTCGTCCTGGAAGACGTTGGAGTTGATCGCCCCGATGGCCACCCCGGCGTCAGCGGCGTACTTGGCCAGCGCGGCGTAGTCGTCCACCCGGTCCCACGGGATGTGCAACGCCACCGAAGGTGCCACCCCGGTGAGCCGGTGCACCGTGGCCGCGTCGGCGATCTTCTCCTCCGAGTCGCGGGGCACCCCGGGCACCGCGAATATCTTGAACCGGGTGCCGGAGTTGGCGTACGCCCAGGACGGCGTCTCGATCCGCTGCCCGCGCAGCGCGGCCTTCACGGCGGTCAGGTCGGTCATCGGGGGACCTCCGTCCGGCACACCAGGTGCTCGTCGATGCGCTTCGCCAGCTGGGCCTGCAGCTGGTCGGCGCCGGGCAGGAAGCTCGGAGCGAGCGCCTCCGACAGCTCGCCGACCGGGCGGTCCAGATAGTGCCCGAGCCGTTCGGCCACCGCCACCGGGTCGGCGGCCGAACTGTGGGCGATGCCCAGCTCGGCCGCCGCGGCGGTGACCACCGCCCACAGCTCGGGGTCGTCGAACACGTCGCGCACCCGCTGCACCGGGCGGGGCGGCGGCGTCGGGTCGGCGACCTCCCAGTGGTGGTGGCCATGCCGGACCCGGTGCGGGGCGGCCTCCCCGGGCAGGTGCACCGTCGCGGCGGCCCCAAACGGCACCTCCACGTCCAGCAGGAAGCGCCCAGAAGCCAGCCGCCAGGCCACCGAGGCCAGCCCGTACGGGGTGTCCAGCCGGGCGGACGCCGAGGTCAGCCCGCCACCCGGGACCGGCCGCACCAGCAACTCCCGGTACCCGGGCGCGGCCGGCGCGAGCCCGGCGACCACCCGGTGGAGCCAGTCGGCGACGGCACCCAAGGCGTAGTGGTTGAACGACACCATGTCCCCGGGGTTGACCGAACCGTCCGGCAGCATGCTGTCCCAGCGCTCCCAGATGGTGGTGGCGCCCATGGTCACCGGGTACAGCCAGGACGGGCAGCCTCGCTCCAGCAGCAACCGGTAGGCCAGCTCGTGCTCGCCGGCCAAGCTCAGCGCGTCGGTGATCAGCGGAGTGCCGACGAAACCGGTGCCGACCCGGAAGCCGCCGGCCCGCACCAGGTCGGCCAGCCGCCGTCCGGCGCCCGCCCGCTGGGGGTCCTCCGGCAGCAGGTTCCAGACCAGGGCCATCGCGTACGCCGTCGGCGCGTCGCTGGCAATCCGCCCGGACGGGCTCACGTACTCGGCGGCGAACGCCTGGGCGCTCTCCCGAGCCAGCTCCCGGTAGCGGGCTGTGTCGGCGTCCCGGCCGAGCACGGCGGCGGCGTCGGCGACGATGCGCGCCGAGCGGGCCAGGTGCGCGGTGGCCACCACGTCCGGGTCCACCTTCGCCGCCCCGGGTGCGTCCGGCGGCGCGGCCGGGTCCAGCCAGTCGCCGAACTGGAACCCGCCGGCCCACACCCGGTCCGGCCCGGCCAGCTCGGCCTGCCGATCCACCCAGGCGCGCATGCTGTCGAACTGGGCGGCCAGCACCCCGGCGTCACCGAAGCGCTGGTAGAGCGTCCACGGCACCACGGTGGCCGCGTCCCCCCAGGCGGCCGCCGCCGGGCCGTCGGTGCGCAGGATGTCCGGGATGACGTAGGGCACCGAGCCGTCCGGCTGTTGCTCGGCGGCCAGGTCGGCCAGCCACGAGGTGAGGAAGCCGGCGCAGTCGGCGAGGAACGCGGCGGTCGGGGAGAACACCTGGATGTCCCCGGTCCAGCCCAGCCGCTCGGCGCGCTGCGGGCAGTCGGTGGGCAGGTCCAGGAAGTTGCCCCGCATGCTGCGCACCACGTTGGCGTGCAGGGTCTCCACGTCCGGCTCGGAGCAGTGGAACTCCCCGGTGCGGCGCAGATCGGAGCTGAGCACCACGGCCTCGACGTCGGCCGGCGACACCTCCCCTGCGCCAGTGATCTCGGCGTACCGGAACCCGTGGAAGGTCAGCGACGGCTCCACCACCTCCTCGGTGGCCCCGGCCAGCAGGTGCACGTCGGTGGCCTTGGCGGCGCGCAGCGCACGGACCGCCAGCTCGCCGTGCTCCAGCACCTCGGCGTGTCGGATGGTCACCCGCTGGCCGGGTACCGCGCCGCGCACCCGCAGCCGCACCCAGCCGACCAGGTTCTCCCCGAAGTCCACCAGCAGCGCGCCGGACGGCGAGCGGCTCACCGCCACCGCCGGCACGGTGGCCACCGCGCGCACCGGCGGCCCGTCCGGCGGCACCAACTGGCCCAGGTCCTCGTCCAGCACATCCACCGCGTCGGGCACGTCCCGCGCGCTCTCCGCCGCGTGCCGCCAGTCGGTGGTCTGCCCGTCGTAGAGATCGTCGGCCAGTACCCCGCTGGGCCGGGCCGTCCACTCCGCGTCGGTGCCGAACGTGGTGCGCGAGCCGTCGGCGTACTCCACCTCCAACTGGGCCAGCGCGGCGAGCCGATCACCGTAGAGCGCGCGCTGGCCGGTGAAGCCCAGGTAGCCCCGGTACCAGCCGTTGCCGAGCAGGATCTCCACGTCGTTGGCCCCGGCACGCAGCAGCGGCGTCACGTCGTGGGTACGGAAACGCAGCCGGTTCGGGTACGACGTCCAGCCCGGCGCCAGGTGCTCGTCGCCGACCCGTACCCCGTTGATCGAGGTAACGTGCACGCCGAGCGCGGTGACGTGCAGCCGGGCGGAGACCGCTTCGCCAGCGAGCTGGACGTGCCCGTGCAGCACCGGTGCCGGCTCACCGATCCGACCGATGGTGCGCGGTGAGACGAACCAGGCCGTCCATTCCCGCGCGTCCAGCAGCGTTGTCTCGAAGGGCGCCGGCTCGCTCCATGGAGTCCACTCCACGGTCGACCCCGCGCTCACGGCCACCCGGACCCGCACCGACCCCCGCGCCCGCGAACCCAGCGCCGGGAACGGCCAGTCCACCAACACCTGGTCCGCCGAGTCGATGCGCAGGGTGCTCGTCCGCCCGGCGACCGCATCGGTCAGCTCCAGCTCGTAGGCCACGGCGGCGAACACGGCAGGGGCATCCGGCAGCCGCCAGGACAACCGAGGGGTCGGCGTGCCCACCCCGAAACCGCGGGAAGCATGCTCGAACCGGACGGCCGTGGGGCGCGGCTTGCTCATCCGGTGGCGCTCAACTTTGAGGCTGACATCCGCGCTCCTAATGAAACGCTTCAGAACATGACCGCTGCCACCCTAGAAGCGCTCTCCGCGGACCGTCAAGACGAGAGCCGATGCTCGCTAGGTCATAAATGAGCCTTGCGTCACAGTTCCTGGGCTCCCTAGCATCGCTGGTTAATACGTTTCAAAGCACCCTTCGTCAACGAGGACGAGGAGACCGCCCATGACCGCACCGGATGCCATCGGCGTCGCCCCGGAGCAGGACGGCACCACGATCACCAAGCGCCGGCCGGCAGCACCGCGCTGTTGCGGCTGGCCGCCACCGGTGGCCGGCGCGGCGGGGCGCTGCTGGACGGCCCGATCGAGGTCCAGCTGGTGGCGGCGCGGGTGCCCCTGGTGGCCTGGGAGGAGCTCGGGCTGCGCGCGCTGGGCGGACGGGTGACCTACCGGACCCGGCTCACTGTGCCCACCCTCGAGCCAGGTACCCGCACCGTCCTGGACCTGGGCGAGGTGCGCGGCACGGCGGATGTGTGGGTGAACGGGACGCTGGCCGACCGGAGGGTCTGGGGGCCATGGCGCAGCGAGGTCACCGGCTTGCTCCGCGCCGGCCCGAACGAGCTCGAGGTGGTGGTACGCGGCACCTTGGCCGGCTACCTGGACGACGCCTCCCCCACCTCCGGGGTGTACGCCGGGCAGGTCCGCACCGGGCTGCTCGGTCCGGTTACCCTGCGCTGTCACGCGTCGCGCCGGACACCGTGACCGCGTTTCGCCGCCGGGGAGGCTGAGCGGGTGACCAGTAACGGCACGCCGAGCATGAAGACGGTGGCCGCGCACGCCGGCGTCTCGCTGGGCACCGTTTCCAATGTGCTCAACCGCCCGGATCTGGTCAGCGCGACCACCCGGGACCGGGTACTGGCCGCCATCGCCGAGCTCGGCTTCGTCCGCAACGAGTCGGCCCGCCAGCTGCGTTCCGGGCGCAGCCGCACCGTTGCCTACGTGGTGCTGGACGCGGGCAACCCGTTCTTCACCGACGTGGCCCGGGGGGTGGAGGGCGTCGCCGAGGCGGCCAACCTCGCCGTGTACCTCTGCCACACCGGCGAGGATGTCCGGCGCGAGGACTTCTACCTGAACATGCTCGAGCAGCAGCGGGTGGAGGGCGTGCTGATCACTCCGACCGACATGGCGAACTCGCGGATCGAGGAACTGCGCCGGCGCGGCACCCCGGTCGTCGTGGTGGACCGCAACCCGGGCCCCGGGGTGTGCTCGGTGTCGGTGGACAACATCCACGGCGGCGAGCTGGCCGTGTCGCACCTGCTCGAGGCCGGGCACCGGCGGATCGCCTTCCTCGGTGGGCCGATGACCCTGGGCCAGGTGGCCGACCGGCTGGCCGGGGCGCGCCGGGCGGCGGGGCGGGCACCCGACGCGGAGATCCTGGTGTTGGAGACCGGCACGCTGAACGTGGCCGAGGGGCTCAGGGCCGGCGAGCGGTTGGCCGGGCTGCCGGCGGCGCGCCGGCCCACCGCCGCATTCTGCGCCAACGACCTGCTGGCGCTGGGGCTGCTGCAGCAGATGGTCCGGCTGGGCCTGCGGGTGCCGGAGGACCTGGCCATCGTCGGTTACGACGACATCGAGTTCGCCGAGGCGGCGGCCGTCCCGCTGACCTCGGTCCGGCAGCCTCGGCACCTGCTCGGGCGGACCGCCGCCGAGCTGCTACTCACCGAGAGCCGCGGCGGACCTGGCCACCAGCACCGCCAGGTGGTCTTCGAGCCGGAACTGATCGTGCGCGCCTCGACCCGGCTACGCCCCGCCTGATCCGCGAGCCGGACGGGAGCTGTTCGACGCTGGGCGTGGGTCAGCTGATGCGTTTGGTGGCGCGGCGGCGGCTCAGCTCGTCGGTCGCGCTCTCCGAGACGACCATGCCGTCGGCCCGCTCGGCGGGGAACTCCCGGATGGTGCCGGTGATCTCCCGCATGGCGCCGCCGATGGCGATACCGAATACGCCCTGGCCACCCGCCAGCAGGTCGACCACTTCTTCCGGGGAGGCGCATTCGTACACCGTCGTGCCGTCGCTCAGCAGGGTGATACCGGCTAGGTCGCGGATCCCCCGGGCGCGCAGGTGATCCACCGCGAGGCGGATGTTCTGCAGCGAGACGCCGGCGTCCAGTAACCGCTTGACGACCTTGAGGACCAGCACGTCCTTGAACGAGTAGAGCCGCTGGGTGCCGGATCCGGAAGCGCTGCGGATCGACGGCACAACCAGGCCGGTGCGCGCCCAGTAGTCCAGCTGCCGGTAGGTGATGCCCACGACCTGACAGGCGGTGGGACCGCGATAACCGGTGAGCTGGTCCGGCAGCCCATCAGCGAGCGCCGAGTCAGGAAAGAGCTCGCCCTGCTCGGCCGGCTCAGCGTTCTCGTCGGGCCGCTCGGAATCCATGTCCGTGACCGTAAGCCGAGGTCACCGGGCGGTCAACGCGACGCGCGGCAACCTTCGAGGGTGACTTCAGGGTTGCGCGCCCCGGAAATCCTCCGGGGAAACCGAGTCGAGGAACTCGCGGAATTTCTCCACCTCGTCCTCCTGCTCGTCCGGGATGATCAGCCCCGCTTCGGAGAGCACGTTCTCCTCGGCGTGGATGGGCACCCCCACCCGCAGCGCCAGCGCTACCGAATCGCTCGGCCGCGCGGAGACCCGGGTGCCGCCGTCGAACACCAGCTCAGCGAAGAAGGTGCCTTCTTGCAGATCGGTGATCCGCACCTGCTCCAGCCGGCGGCCGAGCGACTTGATCACATCCTTGAGCAGATCATGGGTGAGCGGCCGGGCCGGCTTCACCCCTTGCTGCTCCAGCGCGATCGCGGTGGCCTCTACCGAACCGATCCAGATCGGCAGGTAACGATCACCGTTCGTCTCCCGCAGCAAGAGAATGGGTTGGTTCGCGGGCAGCTCAACTCGCACACCCACCACGCGCATCTCACTCACGCGTCTCGCCTCCCTCCCCGACGGGGACTCGCAACCACCTGATCGCCCCTGCGCTGGTTCAGTTGTCGGGTCGGACCCGGTGGATCCTGGTACTTGAAGACGCTACACGGGCGAACGCTCATTCGCGCGCCATCCGGCGATGCGAACCCTGTCCGACCGAGATTCACCGGGGTAGCCCCTCCCGGAGGCCCACTCGGATCAACAATGCGTGAAGTCGGACGGACAATCCCGCCATCTCTCGGAGTAGATCCTCAGCACGAGCGGCCGCATCGGGGTCACGCTGCCGAGCCACCGGGCCGACGATCTGCTGCAGCAATCCGGTCTCCCGGTCGGCCGCGGCCCGGAACGCGCGCAGGTGCCGAGGCTCGATGCCGAACTCGGTCAGCGCGCTCGCGGTCCGGGCCAGCTCCACCGCGTCGGTGTCGTAGAACCCGGCGGCGCCGGAGCGGACGATGCCGTACTGCTCGAGGGCAGCCAGCATGCCGGCGTCGATGTCCGCCGCCGCGAGCAGGTCCTCCCTGGTCAGCCGCACTTTGTTGGCCGAGGCCACCTCGGGGGCGCCGCTCGGCACGGCAACCAGCGGGCGGGGCTCTGTCGAGGTGCGATCATCCCGCTCGTCCAGTTGCTGCTTGATGACCTTCAGGGGCAGGTAGTGGTCCCGCTGGGCGGCGAGCACGAAGCGCAGCCGTTCCAGGTCCTCGCCGGAGAACTGTCGGTAGCCGGACGCGCTGCGGGCCGGGGACACCAGCCCCTCCGACTCCAGAAACCTGATCTTGGAAATGGTCACGTCGGGGAACTCGCCGCGCAACCGGTCCAGCACCGCTCCGATGCTCCACCGACCGTCCTCCGCCCCACGCCCACGGGACCACTGCGGGGCGGTCACCCGGTCCCCTGGACAGCCCCCTGACCGGCATCCCGAGGGCCGGTCAGGAAGACCAGCCGAAATTTGCCGATCTGCACCTCGTCGCCATTCGCGAGCACGGCGGTGTCCACCGGCTCGCGGTTCACGTATGTGCCGTTCAAGCTGCCCACGTCGACCACCACAAACTCGCCGACATCGCGGCGGAACTCGGCGTGTCGCCGGGACACGGTCACGTCGTCGAGGAAGATGTCACTCTCCGGGTGCCGTCCGGCACTCGTGGTCGCCTGGTCTAGCAGGAACCGGGAGCCGGCGTTGGGACCGCGCTTCACGACGAGCAGCGCCGAGCCCGGCGGCAGTGCGTCAACCCCGGATACGGGTTGTTCCGCCGCCGGCGCCTCGTGCTCCTGGAGGAAGTCGGCCCGGAAAACCGACGTGGTCTCCGGGGAGCGCTCTGGTGGTACGCCGGGCCCGTCGTTAGTGGTCACCTCGGGGTCTCCTCCTGCGGTGGTCGGGTGGGCCGCGAACGGCATGCTGGGCTTGCGCTGGGTGTAGCCCAACGTACCGCGCGGCCCTCGGTCAGGATTGGTCGGTCAGCGAGCGGTACGCCGAGGCGTCCAGCAGGCTCCGCAGGCTGTCCTCAACCGGTCCCTCGGTGCGGACCTCGAAGATCCAGCCGGCACCGTAGGGCTCGGAATTGACCAGCTCAGGCTGGTCTACCAGAGCCTCGTTGGCCGACACCACCTCGCCGGACACCGGCGCGAACAGATCCGAGACGGATTTGGTTGATTCGATCTCGCCGACCGCGGCGCCGGCGGCAATGCGCTGGCCCACATCGGGGAGCTGAACGAACACAACGTCGCCGAGCTGGTTCTGGGCGTAGTCGGTGATGCCCACCCGCACGGTGCCGTCTGCCGTCACGCCTACCCATTCGTGCGCGTCGGTGTATTTAAGGTCCTCGGGGATCACCCAGTTAGCCTATCGAGTCCCCCTGTCGGGGTTGGCACCGGTCTGCGCATCGCCCGGCCGAACTGGATGAGATAGACCACCCCGGACCACAGATACAGTGCCCCGCCCCAGGCAGTGAAGGCGTAGCCGAACGCGCGGGCCACCTCGGCGACCGCCGAACCGCCCTGGGCGAGCAGCAGCAACGGGAACGCGTAGAGCAGGTTGAAAGTGGCCGCCTTGCCCAGGTAGGTCACCGGGAACGGGCCGTAGCCCCGGCGGCGCAGCACCGCGACGCACACGGTCAGCACCAGGTCGCGGCCGACCAGCGCGGCCACCACCCACCACGGCACGATGCCCCGGATCAGGAACGCGGCCAGGGTGGCCAGGATGTAGAGCCGGTCCGCCGCCGGGTCGAGCAGCTCACCGAGCCGGCTGTACTGGTTGAACCAGCGCGCCGCCTTGCCGTCCAGCCAGTCGGTGAATCCGGCCACCACCAGCACCAGCACGGCGTATCCGTCGGCCTGCGGACCCAGCAGCAGCCACAGGAACAGCGGCACACCGGCCAGGCGCAGCACGCTGAGCGCGTTGGGCACGGTCACGATCCGACCGGATACCTGGGCCGGCGGTGAGGTCGGCTCCGTCCCGGGCGCTGGCGTGGCCACGCGGGAAGCGTGCCACATCGAAGCCAGGCAGACTCGGGGCATGGACACGACCAAGCTCAGGGAACTGCAGGCGCCGCTCAAGGCTCAGTACCGCGAGGACCCCAACTCCGCCGTGGTCACCCTCAAGGCCGACGGCGAACTGGACGGCACCGGGGTGGCCTGCCGGGTGCAGACCGCCACCGCGCTGGCCGAGGCCGGGCTGCACCCGGCCACCGGCGGAGACGGCACCCAGCTGTGCTCGGGCGACATGCTGCTGGAGGCATTGGTGGCCTGCGCCGGGGTCACCCTGCGGGCGGTGGCCACCGCGCTCGGGCTGGAGGTGTCCGGCCGGGTGCACGCGGAGGGGGACCTGGACTTCCGTGGGACCCTCGGGGTGGCCAAGGACGCCCCGGTGGGCTTCCGCGACATCCGGCTCACCTTCGACCTGGACAGCTCGGCGACGGCGGACGAGCTGGCCACCCTGATCAAGCTGACCGAGCGCTACTGCGTCGTGCTGCAGACGCTGCGCTCCGCCCCGCCCACCGAGGTGCGGATGAACATCTCCGACTGACCGCACCGCTGGCCGCGCCCGCTACCGACCAGTACGTTCTGCCCAAAGGCGGGTGAGGAGGCGTCGATGACTGATCTCGGAGCCAAGGTCGGGGCTAGCGTGGGAGCCGATGTCCAGGGGGCCGATATCCGCGCGGCCATGGCCGAGGTGGTCGGGGCCGGCCAGGTGCTCACCGGTGACCGGATCACCGAGGACTACTGCCACGACGAGGCGCTCTCCATGCCGGCTCAGCGGCCGGCCATGGTGGTGCGCCCGGCCAGCGCCGCCGAGGTGTCCGCGGTGCTGCGAGTGGCCTCCGCCCATCGTCTGCCGGTCACCGCGCGGGGCAGCGGCAGCGGGTTGTCCGGGGCGGCCATCCCGGAGCCGGGTGGCCTGGTCATCTCCCTGGAGCGGATGAACCGGGTGCTGGAGATCGACGTGCACAACCACGTCGCGGTGGTGCAACCCGGGCTGACCTTGGCCGAGCTGGACGAGGCGACCGCCGCGCACGGGCTGACCTACCCGGTGTACCCGGGCGAGCTGAGCTCCAGCCTGGGCGGCAACGTGGCGACCAATGCCGGCGGGATGCGCGCGGTGCGCTACGGGGTGACCCGCAACCAGGTGCTCGGGCTGGAGGCGGTGCTGCCCACCGGCGAGGTGATCCGCACCGGCGGCAAGCTGGCCAAGACCAGTACCGGGTACGACCTGACTCAGCTGATCATCGGCTCGGAGGGCACCCTCGCCGTGGTCACCGAGGCCACTCTGCGGCTGTATCCGCGCCCGCCGCACCAGGCCACCGTGCTGGCCCCGTTCCACACCGTGGACGAGGTGGCCCGGGCGGTGCCGAATGTGGTGCACAGCGGGGTCGCGCCGCTGATCCTGGAGTACATCGACGGGTTCACCATGGGCGCCATCACGCACAGCCAGCAGCTCGACCTCGGCGTGCCCACCGAGATCAAGGAGAAGGCGCAGGCGTACCTGCTGGTGATGCTGGAGAGCGGGCACGCCGAGCGGCTGGACGAGGACACCGAGCAGCTGGGCGGGCTACTCACCGAGCTCGGTGCGATCGAGGTCTACGTGCTGCCCGGATCCTCCGCGCGCCGGCTGGTGGAAGCCCGGGAGAAGGCGTTCTGGACGTCCAAGGCAGCCGGCGCGCACGACATCATCGACACGGTGGTGCCGCGCGCGGCGATCCCGGAGTTCCTGGCCATCGCCGCCGAGATCGCCCAGCGGCACGGCTCGATGGTGTTCGGCTGCGGGCACGCGGGTGACGGGAACGTGCACCTGGCGGTGTTCCAGGCCGACGACCAGGTGCGCTCGGCGATGCTGCGCGAGCTCTTCGAGGCGTGCATGAAGCTGGGCGGGCTGATCTCCGGCGAGCACGGCATCGGGCGGGCCAAGAAGCGCTACTTCCTCGAGCTCACCGATCCGGCCACCATCGCGCTGATGCGCCGGATCAAGACCGCGTTCGACCCCGAGGGCATCCTCAACCCCACAGTGCTGCTGGAGTCGTGAGTGGCGATGGTCGCTATAG
>DASWST010000106.1:0-11152 GCA_036402515.1 Pseudonocardia sp. | reverse complement strand
GGTAACTCACTGAACGTGCGCAACCCGCACACCCTGCAGCTGATCATGGACTCGCTGCGCTACTGGGTGCTGGAGATGCACGTGGACGGGTTCCGGTTCGACCTTGCGTCCACCCTGGCCAGGGAGTTCTACGACGTGGATAGACTCTCCGCGTTTTTCGACCTGGTCCAGCAGGACCCGGTGATCAGCCAGGTGAAGCTGATCGCCGAGCCGTGGGACGTCGGCCCCGGCGGCTACCAGGTGGGCAACTTCCCGCCGCAGTGGAGCGAGTGGAACGGCAAGTACCGGGACACCGTGCGCGACTTCTGGCGTGGCGAACCACACACCCTCGGCGAGTTCGCCTCCCGGCTGACCGGCTCCTCCGACCTGTACCAGCACGACGGCCGCCGGCCCTATGCCTCGATCAACTTCGTCACCGCGCACGACGGGTTCACCCTCGCCGACCTGGTCTCCTACAACGAGAAGCACAACGATGCCAACGGCGAGGGTGGCAACGACGGGGAGAGCCACAACCGCTCCTGGAACTGCGGCGTCGAGGGCCCCACCGACGACCCGGCGATCCTCGAGCTGCGCGCCCGCCAACAGCGCAACTTCCTGGCCACCCTGCTGGTCAGCCAGGGCGTGCCGATGCTGCTGCACGGCGACGAGGTGGGCCGTACCCAGTCGGGCAACAACAACGTCTACTGCCAGGACACTCCGGTGTCCTGGATGGACTGGGAGCTGGCCGACAAGAACGCCGGGCTGCTCGGTTTCGTCTCCGGGGTGGCCGCGATCCGGGCCGCACACCCGATCTTCCGGCGCCGCCGGTTCTTCGCCGGCCGCTCCCTGGTGCGGGGCGCGGTGGACACCGAAGAGCTGAACGACATCGCCTGGTTCACCCCGTCCGGCGAGGAGATGATCGACCGCGACTGGTCCTCCGGCTTCGGACAGTGCATCACGGTGTTCCTCAACGGCGACGGCATCCCGGATGTGGACGAGCGCGGCGACCGGGTGCTCGACGACTCGTTCCTGATGTGCTTCAACGCCTCCGCCAACGACATCGAGGTGACCCTGCCCGGGACGCGCTACGGCGAGGCCTGGGCGGTCGTGGTGGACACCGCCACCGGCGAAGTGATCACCCTGTCCGCTGCCCCGGGTGTGGTCGCGGCCACCCCACCGACCCAACCGGCCGGTGGCACGCTGACCGTGCCGTCCCGGTCCCTGCTCGTGCTGCAGCGGACGGAGTGAGAGTGCCGATGCAAGGGCCTTCCCGGGTGCCTACCTCGACCTACCGGCTGCAGCTGCACGCCGGGTTCACCTTCGGCCAGGCCGCCGAGCTCACCGACTACCTGGCCGCGCTGGGTGTCGGCGCGCTGTACGCCTCCCCCATGCTGGAATCCGCCCCCGGTTCCCAGCACGGCTACGACGTGGTGGACCCGACCCAGGTCTCCGGCGAGCGAGGCGGCGAGCAGGGCCGGCGGGCGCTGGCCGCCGCGCTGCGCGCCGCCGGGCTCGGGCTGCTGGTCGACATCGTGCCCAACCACGTCGGGGTCGCGGTGCCCACCGTCAACCCGTGGTGGTCCGACGTGCTGGTGCACGGCCGGAAGTCCCGGTACGCGTCGTATTTCGATGTCGATTGGGACGCCGGCCCGCTGCTGCTGCCGATCCTGGGCGCTGAGTCGGAGGCCGAGGAAGGCGTGGAGCTGGACAAGCTCGAGCTGGTCCGCGACGAGCACGGCTACCCGGGGTTGCGGTACTACGAGCACCTGCTCCCGGTGGCCTACGGCAGCGCGGATCAGGGCTCCCCGCGCGAGGTGCACGATCGGCAGCACTACCGGCTGGTGGCCTGGCGGCGGGGGGCCGCCGAGCTGAACTACCGGCGGTTCTTCGACGTGTCGTCGCTGGCCGCGGTGCGGGTGGAGGACCCGGCGGTGTTCCAGGCCGCGCACCGGGAGGTGCTGCGCTGGGTGATCGACGGCGACGTGGACGGTCTGCGGGTGGATCACCCGGACGGCCTGACCGACCCAAGCGGGTACCTGCGCTGGCTGCGCGCGGCGATCGGGCCGGACCGCTGGCTGCTGGTGGAGAAGATCCTCGGCGTTGGCGAGAGCCTGCCGGCGTCCTGGCCGGTGGACGGCACCACCGGGTACGAGGCGCTGCGCGAGATCGGCGGGGTGTTCGTGGACCCGTCCGGCGCCGGGCTGCTCACCCAGTTCGCCGCCGAGCACACCGGGGAACGGCTGGCCGCACACACCGTGGAACGCCGAGCACGCCGGGAAGTCGCCGACTCCATCCTGGTCGCCGAGGTGCGCCGGATAGCCCGGCTCCTGCCCGAGATCGGCGCGGACAAGGCGAACGATGCGGTGGCCGAGCTACTCTGCTCGTTCCCGGTGTACCGGTCCTACCTCCCGGAAGGACGCCACTCGCTGGACGTGGCGCTGTCGGTGGCCAGGACCAACCGGCCGGACCTGACCGAGCCACTGGAGACGATCTACCGCCGGATGCTGGCCGAGCCGGACGGTGAGCTGGCCCGCCGGGTGCAGCAGACCTCGGGGATGGTCACCGCGAAGGGCGTCGAGGACACCGCGTTCTACCGGTGGAACCGCATGGTCGCGCTGAACGAGGTGGGCGGGGATCCGGCCCATTTCGGGGTGTCCGTGGCCGAGTTCCACGCCGCGGCCGCCGGCCGGGATGCCGCTACCCCGGCCAGCATGACCACGCTGTCCACTCACGACACCAAGCGCTCCGAGGACGTGCGCGCGCGGCTGGCCGTGCTGGCCGAGCTGCCCGGCGAGTGGGCGGCGGCGATGCGCGGCTGGGCGGCCGCGCACCCGCTGCCGGAGCGCTCGCTGGAGCTGCTGGCCTGGCAGTGCCTGATCGGGGCGTGGCCGATCCCCGCCGAGCGGATGGCCGGCTACCTGCTCAAGGCGGCCAAGGAGGCCAAGCTGGCCACCAGCCACGTGGACGCGGTGCCCGAGGTCGACGAGGCGATCGCCGCCTGGCCGGCCGCCGTGCTCGCCGACGCCGAGGTGGTCGCCTCGATCGAGGAGTTCGTCGGGCGCATTGCGCCGGCCGGCTGGTCGAACTCGCTGGGCCAGAAGCTGCTACAGCTGGCCGGGCCCGGGGTGCCGGACGTCTACCAGGGCACCGAGTGCTTCGAGTACTCACTGGTCGACCCGGACAACCGCCGCCCGGTCGACTTCGCTGCCCGGCGCGAGCTGCTGGCCCGGCTGGACGATCACTGGCTGCCACCGGTGGATGCCTCCGGGGCGGCCAAGCTGCTGGTCACCGTGTCCGCGCTGCGGCTGCGGCGGTACCGGCCCGAGCTATTCAGCGGGTACCGGGCGCTGGTCGCGGACGGCCCGGCGGCGGAGCACGCGGTGGCGTTCTCCCGCGACCCCGGCCTGGTCGCGGTGGCCACCCGACTTCCGGTCGGGCTGGCCGACAAGGGTGGCTGGGCGGACACGGTGCTCGCCCTGCCGCACGCCGCCGACGATTGGACCGACGTGATCACCGGCGAGTCGGTGGGCACCTCGGCCCCCCGCCTGGCCGACCTGCTCGCCCAATACCCCGTCGCCCTCCTGGTCCGCCCCGCGTAGCAGTTCGTCACCGTCGTGAGTGGCGAGTGGTCCCAGGGGACCACTCGCCGCTCACGATCTTTGCCCGCCAGCGCTCATTAGTTGACCTTGGTCCAGTTCAAGCAATATTGGCTCCCAAACGCGCCGTTGGTCTCCTTAATCGTCACGCTCGTCGGGCCTTGAGCGGAGCCTGTCGCTATGACTGCGGAGGTTTCCCCTGAGGTGTCCTTCAGCCGCTCCCAGATGCAGATCCCGGTTGACCCTGGACCTCCCGTTCGATAAACCCCTGGCTTGACGTCAACGCCCACGACGTAGGTGCCATTGCCGAAGGAGGTACCTGCATCAGCTCGGTGAGGCACCGGCGGAGTCGGAGGGTCGGTCGTCGCCTCGCCTCCGGGGGAGGCAGCCGCAGGACGCTCCGCCTCCGGCCCGACCCCCGCACGGTCCGGAGCGGTCGTCGCCTGCGTCGGAGCAGGGGACGTACTCAACGGGCTCAGCATGGCCATGGCAACGCTCGAGACGGCGACGGTCAGCACCGACAGAGTGAGCAATACCAGGCACACGACAACAGCTATTGCCATCTCGTCTGCATCAAAAGCACCTCCTCCAACACCGTGCTCACGCCGCCCGCCGCGCCAGAGGGATGGTGGCCGGATCCAGCTACGCTGTAAAGCACGTGGTGCCAGATTGTGACCGGCATGTGACTGTGCGTGCCGCGAGGTCCTCATCGAGATCGACCACACGGCTGTAATCACGCCTCGAGAACAGCCCTGGTGTCGACGTCGGCGCCTGGTCGGCCATGATTCTTCGAGCACGATGGGCGGGTGGCACGGGTCGGGTGACTCGAACTCGGCGTCGACGCTACGGCTTTCGCCACGCGCCTGAGACGACTCTCTTGTGGACCTCGGTGGCCCCAACGCGACCTAAGGACGCACCGCACTGAGCAGCCGCACGGTCTTCAGGGGGCAGGTGCGGACCACCCGACGGAGTGACGCTTGACACAGTGAGCGGGGGGACCTAACTTCGCCGAGTAATCGTTTTCTCGCCCTGCCTCAGCGATCGAGAGATCGAGCGGAGACTCGAGCGGCCGCTTCGGCGTGAGGTGTGATGGACGGCAAGCCGGGCGCATCGGTCGACATGATCGGCGTGAGCAAGTCCTACGGTGGGGTGCACGCCGTGCGCGACGTCGACTTCAGCATCCGGCCCGGCGAGGTGCACGCGCTGCTCGGGGAGAACGGCGCGGGCAAGTCCACCCTGATGAAAGTGCTCTGCGGTGAGGTGAGCGGCTACCGGGGGGAGATCTGGATCGGCGGTCGGCCGGTCGCCTTGAGCAGCCCGGTGGACGCGCAGCGCGCCGGCATCGCGATGATCCATCAGGAACTGGACCTGGTGCCCGCGTTATCCATCGCGGAGAACGTCTTCCTGGGCCGGGAGCCGAGGACCCGGCTGCGCACCGTCGACGTGCGCCGGATGGTCCGGGACACCGCCCGGCTGCTGGCCCGCGCCGGAGTCCGGCTGGACCCACGCCGACCGGTGGAACAGCTTCGCACCGGTGAGCAGCAACTGGTCACCATCGCCAAGGCGCTCTCCCTGGACGCCCGCATCCTGATCATGGACGAGCCCACCTCGGCGTTGTCCAGCCACGAGGTTGACCAGCTGTTCGGGGTGATCAGCGAGCTGCGCGGGGCGGGCACCGGCATCGTGTACATCTCGCACCGGATGGACGAGATCGGTCGGGTGGCCGACCGGGCGACGGTACTGCGCAACGGGTCGGTGGTCGCCGAGTTCGACGCCCGTTCGATGACCGCGGCGCAGGCATCCGAAGCGATGGTCGGCCGGCCGCTGCACCAGATGTTCCGGGCCGGCACGCACCGGCCGGTGGCCGAGGCGGAAGAGCTCTTGCGGGTGGAGAACCTGGTGGTCATCCCCCGGCGCCCGCGCGCCGGCCGGCGCGATCCGGCCGGGATCAGCCTGCGAGTGCGCCGGGGCGAGATCGTCGGGCTGGCCGGCCTGCTCGGCTCCGGGCGCACCGAGCTGCTGGAAACGCTGTTCGGTCTCGGTCTGAAGGGGCGCTGGACCGGGCGGGTGCTGCTGGCCGACCGGCCGGTCCGGCCGACCGGGCCTCGGCAGGCGCTCCGGCTGGGCTTCGCGTTTGTACCGGAGGACCGCCGGCTCGCCGGGCTGGCGCTGGACCACTCCGTGCTGGCCAACACGGTGCTCTCGGTGGTCGGCCGGATCGCGAAGCTGGGCGTGGTGTCCCGGTCCACCGAACAGGCCCTCACCCGGCGGACCACCGAGCGGCTCAGCGTGAAGCTGGCCTCAATGAGCAGCCCGGTCGGCTCGCTGTCCGGCGGCAACCAGCAGAAGGTCGTGCTCGGTCGCGGCCTGCTCACCGAGCCGACCCTGCTGCTGCTCGACGAGCCGACCAGAGGCGTGGACATCGGCGCGAAGGCGGAGATCTACCGGCTGCTCGGCCAGATTGCCAGCCAGGGCGTGGGTGTGCTGCTCGCCTCCTCGGAGCCCGCGGAGCTGATCGGCATCTGCGACAGGGTGGTCGTGCTGCGCGGCGGGCGGAGCGTGCGGGAGCTCCACACGGACGGGGTCAGCGAGGCCACGCTGCTCGCGGCGGCGATGGGCGAGGGTGCGATGGGTCAGGGTGCGATGGGTCAGGGTGCGCGGCCGCCGGGGTCGCTGGGAGCGCGGCCGGAGCCGGCGTTGGGAGAAGCCGGATGACCGAGCACACCAGGACCGAAGAGGCGCACGGCTCGGCGACGCCGGGTGGCGCTACCCCCGCCGCGGCAACCCCAGCCGAGCCCACAGCGGGGCTGCCGGCCGGCCAACCGCCGGCCGAGGAGCTTCCCGGCCGCGGCGCCCGGATCGCCGCCACACTGTTCAAGTTCCAGAGCCTGTTCGGCCTGGTGCTGGTGTTTGTCGCCGCCGCGGCGCTGTCCCCGAGCCGCGACGGCGAGCTGGTGTTCCTGGACTCGCAGAACCTGTTCAACGTGGTGCGCTCGATCTCCGAGATCGGCATCCTGTCGGTCGGCATGACGCTGGTGATCCTGGTCGGCGGCATCGACCTGTCGGTCGGCTCGGTGCTCGGCCTAGCCAGCGTCGGCGCGGCCACCCTGCTGGTGAACAACGACCTCGGCGTCACCATCACCGTGCTGCTGGTGCTCGCCATCGGCCTGGGGTTCGGCCTGCTGCAGGGGTTTTCCGTCGCCAAGTTCGGCATCCAGGCGTTCATCGTCACGCTGGCCGGCATGCAGATCGCCCGCGGCCTGGCCCGGATCTGGTCCGGCGGCCAAGGCATCTCGATCACCTACGGCGACGGTCCGGGGCAGGCTCCGGTGGTGTTCTCGCTGCTCGGCGAGCGGACGTTCAACGGTCTGGTCCCTATCCCGGCGCTCATCTTCATCGTGGTCGCCGTGCTGGCCATCGTGCTGCTGCGGGTCAGCGCGTTCTCCCGGCACGTGTACGCGATCGGCGGCAACGAGAAGGCCGCCCGGCTCTCCGGCGTACCGGTCACCCGGGTCAAGATCGCGGTCTTCGGGATCTGTGGGGTGCTCGCCGCGCTGGCCGGTCTGGTGCACGCCGGGCAGCTCAACTTCGGCGCGCCGAACGACGGCGCCATGTACGAGCTGGATGCCATCGCCGCCGTGGTGATCGGCGGCACCAGCCTGATGGGCGGCCGGGGCTCGGTGGTCGGCACGGTGGCCGGGGCGCTGCTGGTCGGCGTGCTGCGCAACATTCTGGCGCTGAACAACATCGACTCGAACATCCAGCTCCTGATCATCGGCCTGGTCATCGTGCTCGCCGCCGGCCTGCAGCGGCTCCGGCCCGCATCCGTGAGTTCCTAAGAAGCGTGAGTTCCTAAGAAGCGTGAGTTCCTAAGAAGGGGGAATCGTCCGTGACAACGAAGTCAGCCGGCCAGACCTGGGCGGCCGCGCTCGCGGCCTGCGCCCTGCTCACCTTGTCCGCCTGCGGGACCACCAGCGAGAACAGCCAGCCGAAGCCCAGCGGCGCGCCCGCCGCGGCCAAGTGCGGCGCCGACGGCAAGTACACCATTGGCATGAGCCAGGCCAACGTGGCCGAGCCGTACCGGCAGCGGATGGATGACGACATCCGCAAGTCCGCCGCCGCCGTACCCCAGTTCACGGTGAACTTCGCCGACGCCGCCCAGGACAACTCCAAGCAGGTCGAGCAGGTCGACACCTTCCTCGCCCAGCGGATCGACCTGCTGATCATCAGTCCGAACGAGGCCACCCCGCTCACCGCGCCGGTGAAACGGGCCTTCGACAAGGGCATCCCGGTGCTGGTGCTGGACCGCAAGGTGGACGGCGATGCGTACACGTCGTTCATCGGCGCGGACAACGTGGAGATCGGCCGCCAGGCCGGCCAGTACTTCGCCAAGACCCTGCTGCCCAGCGGCGGGAAGATCGCCGTGCTGCGCGGGCTGGCCGGCTCGACCCCGGCGAAGGAGCGCCTGGACGGCTTCAACGACGGCATGAAGGGCTCGAACATCCAGGTCGTGGCCACGGCGGACGGTGACTGGCTGCGGGACAAGGGCCAGCAGCAGGCGGACGCGGTGCTGAAGGCGCACCCGGACGTCCAGGCAATCTACTCGGAGAACGACCCGATGGCCGAGGGAGCCCGAATCGCCGCACAGAACGCCGGCAAGCCGGCCCTGCCGATCACCGGCATCGACGCCCTGCCGATCGGGTCGGGCGGGATGAAGGCGGTGTCCGCCGGCCGGCTGTCCGCCACCTGGATGTACCCAACCGGCGGCAAGGAAGCGATCGACACCGCGAAGCAGATCCTGCTCGACTGCCAGCAGGCGCCCAAGACGCAGACGCTACCCACCCGGCTGATCACCAAGGACAACGCGGACCAGGTCTATGCCGAGCTGAACAAGAGCTGACCGAGGCGCGCATTCTCCGCGCACACAGCTCCACCGGCTCGACACAGCGGCCCAGGCCGATGTGTGGGCTAGCCGCGCGCTGTGTCAGCGGGGTCTGGGCTCCGGCGGCTGCTGCCGCGCTCGATCAGCCGGGCCTCGAGGGTGCGGACGGTGACCTCGGAGGTGGCGCCGCCGATTCGGTCCAGCAGCAGCTCGGCGGCCAGCGCACCCAGCTCGTAGGCCGGTTGCGCGACCACGGTGAGCGGCGGATCGATCAGCGTGGCCCAGGGCGCGTCGTCGAACGCCACCACCCCGACGTCGGTGCCCAACCGTGACCCGGCCGACCGGAGCGCCTCCAGCACGCCGATCGCCTGCGCACTGTTGGCCACCAGCAGGCCGTCCACCGGGCCGGCGCGCAGCACCTCAACGGTGGCCCGTTGGCCGCCCTCGGCGCGATAGTCGGTCCGGCGCACCAACCGAGGGTCGTCCGGGCGACCGGCGGCGGCCAGCGCAGCGAGATAGCCGGCCAGCCGATCGTCGGCGGTGCGGATGCCGACCGGGCCGGTGACACACCCGATGTGCTGGTAGCCGGACCGGATCAGGTGGGCCGTGGCCTCGACGGCGGCCAGCCGGGTGTTCACCAGCACCTGGTCCACCCCGGGCAGCGGCCGGTCCACCGCCACCACCGGAGTGCCCCGACCGAGCAGCGCGCCGACATTGGTCGTCTCCCCGGACGGCGAGAGCACCACCCCAGCCACCCGTTCCTCGACCGCCATGTCCAGGTACCGGCGTTCCTTGTCCAGGTCCTCGTCAGAGTTGCACAGCACGACCGAGTACCCGGCGATGAGCGCGACGTCCTCCACGCCTCTGGCCACCGAGGTGAAGAACGGGTTCGCCACGTCCGAGATGATCAACGCCAGCACGGCGGTCCGGCGTTTGCGCAGGCTGCGGGCCAGGCCGTTCGGCTGATAGCCGAGCTCCGCCGCCGCCGCTCGGACCCGGGCCGCCAGCTCCGGATCGACCGTTGCCTTCCCGTTCAAGGTGCGCGAGACGGTGGCCACCGACACGCCCGCCCGGGCGGCAACGTCGGTGATGGTCGCCATGTCGTCGCCTCTTCTCGGGCCCGCCAGCGGCCTGCAGCGCCGCCCTCGGCGCAGGATAGCGTGAACCCGAGAAAACGATTACCCGGTCCGCGGTCGGCATCCGGGTGCACCTGGCCGAGGTTTCTCGTCGAGATCGACACGGGGGCTGTTATAACGCGCCGAGAACAGCCTTAGCGTCGACCTCCGCGTGCCCGCACCGGTCTCGAGACGGTCGCGGCTCGGGCAGCCGCAGTGGCACTCCCCCGTCCGGGCGCCATGTTGTCCGGACCTTGGCTCTATAGCGATGACTGACGCTGGTGGCGCCCCGTTCTGTTGGCGCCCCGTTCTACCTGCGCACCGGCAGGCACGGCCGAGAGCCGACGCAACATCGCGCTCCGCGACTCGGGATCGGGTCCTCGCACCCGCCCGTCGTACCGACCACTGATTCGCTGCCCGCGGGGGCCACGGTTTCGTCCCAGGTAGTGGAGTAAGTCCGGGTCCCTTCGGCGTGCCTGAGGATGTGGAAGAGGCCACCGCGTGAGTCTCTGCGTGAACCCGCCAAGGAACCCCGCATGAGCGTTCCGCTGAACGCAGCACGCAGCGCAACGGCCACCGCGGCCGGATTCTGACCACGACGGCCGGTGATCTGGACTTGCGGATTCCGAAGCTATGAACCGTCGTTCTTCCCGTCGCTGCTCGAGCGCCGCCGGCGAGTGGATCAGGCGTTGTTCGCGGTGCTGATGGAGGCCGACCTGCACGGGGTGTCCACCCGCAAGGTCGATGACCTGGTCAAAGCATTGGGTGCCGACTCATGTTCACCAGTTTCCCACCTGGGCACTGGAAAAAGATCTGGTCCACGGATGAAATCGTCAGTCCCCTCCGTCGGTGGTTGTTGTACTTCGACCCTGTTCCCTGCCCGTTCGCCGCGGCGGCTTGAGATCGCCGGCCCGGAGCCGGGTCACGGTGGAGCGCCCGGTTGGACGAACGACCTTGACCCCGGCGAGGACCGGAGTAGGTTCGGGCGGCGGTGGACGTGGTTCGACCCCGTCGCGAAGTGCAGGGTATGGGGCTCTCAGCCCTGCCGCGCCGCGTTGCCCCGAGAGGGCCTTGATAGTCGCGCCCCGTTGGTGGCGGCCACGTCCACTCCCGATCTCGCAGCGGTGGCCGAGCGTTCCGGCTTTCGGGCAGCGGGGCGGATGGGCTGCCAGGAAGCGACCATGCCCCGGTAGGCCACCTCGGCCTGGGCGGTGAGCTCGCGCTCGGCGTAGCGGACGGCCTTGAGCGAGTAGCCCGAGGCCTTGCCCTTCGTCCCACGGGCGAACGGTAATCCGGCGCGTAGCTCGAGCTTGCGGCGCTTGTGCGCGACCAGCGAGGGCTGGGCGTAGGCGTAGTCCTCACCAGAGATGATCAGATGCCAGCACAACACCCCAAGCTTGCCGGCGGTGGCCACCACGGCGACCTGCATGCCGCGACGAGCCTGCACCCGCTGGTAGAACGCCCGCAACGGCCCGGCCGCCTTGGACGCCGACCACGCCGCCTCGACCAAGATTCTACGGGCGTGCGACCGGCCGGCCTTGGTGATCCGGCCGTGACTGGCCGGCTGCCCACCGGACTGG
>DASWST010000105.1:0-3655 GCA_036402515.1 Pseudonocardia sp. | reverse complement strand
GGCGCGGGAGTCCCCGATCACCGCCCCGGCGAAGCCGAACCGCTTCGGTCCCACCGGGGCGGGGGATACGTGATAGGTGCCGACCAGCTCGGAGAGCGAGCTGACCGAGCGGAGCCCGCGCATCGCCCCGAGGTAGGCCAGAGCCCCACAGCCCGCCCAGGCCACCGCCACGATCACCACCGCGAGCAGGGTGCGCCTGGCCAACGAGCCCAGCCCGCGCCGCCAGGTCTCCTCGGTGCTGCCCGAGAGACCGCGAGCCCGGCCGTGCCAGCGCAGCAACAGCAGGGTCTGGCCGTAGCCGGACACCGAGCAGGTCGCCAGGGTCACCCCGAGCAGGCACAGGCTGGCCCAGCCGTACCAGCGCAGGAAGCCGCGCAACAGCGCGCCGGTGGCATCCGAGCCAGCCTGTTTGGCGGTGTCCGGCCGCAGGGCGAGAGCGGCCTCGGCGTTGCGCCGGACCGGGCCCATGGACAGCTTGGGGCGCAGCGGGCCGTACACCCAGAGCCGGGGGATATCCAGCGCGGTATTGCCGATCTGCACCAGCTGGGCCGGCCCGGAAATGCTCAGGCTGGGGGTGCGCGCGCCGACGGACAGCGGTTGGCCGAGGCTGACCAGGTCCTGGTCCGGGGTGAGCACGATGGCCGCCGGCACACCGAGGCACAGGCACACGGCGAGGGTGAGCAGCGTCGCGCCGCGCCGCAACTCCCGCGCCAGCTCGCGCAGCGCGTGTCCGGCCGAGCGTGCCGGCGACGGTGGGTCGGGTTCGGAGGTGCCGGGGCTGGATGAGGTGAGCTCCGAGAGGCTGATCTCTCGACTCCTCCCGTGGGCGAACACGGCATACGCACTCTCGAAGGGCGCCGAATCACGCGCACCCTGCTAGATGCATACACTGCGTGACCGGTTGATCGCCACGAGTGGGTGATGCCAGCCACCGGAATGGCCGCAAACCCGCCGGTCAGCCGAAGAGGGTCAGTGGGCGGCCGCCACGTGCCGCTGGATGGCCCGAAGCACCTCGGTCAGCTCGGCCCGAATCTGCCCGTCGTTCGCGGTGCCGTCGGCGCCGATCGCCGTGCTCGGCAGGGGCAGCCGAACGAGGGCCGGCTCGATGACCACGGTGCTGAGGTAGCCCAGCACCGTGGCCAGGGTCGCCGAGGCGCCGTCCCCTCGCCCCTCCGGGGCCACCGTCAGCCAGGCCACCGGCTTGCCGTACATCTCCTCGCCGCCGACCGTCCAATCCAGCAGGTTCTTGAACGCACCGGGCAGCGAACCGGCGTATTCCGGGGCGCAGAACAGCACCGCGTCGGCCACCGCGATCCGCCCGCGCAGCTCCGCGACCAGTGGCGGCAACGGGTCCACATCGTGGTCGGGGTTGAACGCCGGCAGCTCGGCTAGCCGCTCGTAGAGCTCGGTCCGCACACCGGCCGGGGCGACCGCCGCCGCGGTGCGCAGGGCAGCCGCGTTGGCGGATGCCGACCGGGTGCTGCCCGACACGAGCAGCACGCTGACCTGGTCACTCACCGTCGGCCGCGCTGAGCCACGTCAGCACCTCGCCGGCATGCTCTTCGGGCGGAAAGACCGGGTAGAACACGTACTCGACGACCCCGTCCTTGATCACCATGGTGAGCCGCCGGTAGAGCGTCATTCCGCCGGCCTGGAAGGTGGGCAGGCCCAGCGCGGTGGCCAGGCTCAGCTCCGGGTCGGCCAGCATGCCGAACGGCAGCCGCAACCGATCGACCACCTCGCGCTGGTAGTCGGTGTCCTGGCTGGACAGCCCGAAGACCCGGGCGGCCCCGGCGGCCCGCAGCTCGGCGTGGTGGTCGCGGAAGCCGCACGCCTCGGGGGTGCAGCCGCTGGCCCCCGGGATGCTCAGCCAGCCGTCCGGGAGATCCGCGTCTGGCTGGCGGGTCATCGGGTACACGTAGATCACCGTGCGGCCCGGGCCGAGGTGGTCCAGCGCGACGGCGTCGCCGGCGGTGCTGGGCAGCCGGAGCGACGGCAGCCGGAGCCCGGGTAGGTGGTCGGCCGCACCGTCGTCCTCGGGCACCGGCAACTCCGGCGGGAGGTCGGTCAACTCGGTCATGTTCGCCTCATCTCCATCACCCGCCCGCGACGGTAGACCCTGCCACCGACGACAAGCTGAACCGACGGCAAGCCCTGAACCGACGACAAGCTGAACCGACGGCAAGCCCCGCCCCGACGACAAGCTGGACCGACGGCAAGCCCTGCCCCGACGACAAGCTGGACCGACGACGAGCTGGACCGACGACGAGCTGAACGGGCGATTCAGCCGGCGGAGTGGAAGTTCTTCTCCAACAGGCCGGCCACCGCCTGGGTGACCGTGCCGACCCCGGCGGCCCGCTCCAGCCGCAGCCACTCACAGGCCGCGGTGACCTGGAGGAAGACCGGTCCGGCCGCCGTGTCCAGCAGGTCGAACGCGGCCACATCCATGCCCCAGCGGCGGGCCAGCAGCCCGAGCTGGGCATCGAGCTCGCCCGGCACCGGCACCGGGGTGACGCTGCCTTGCTGGGCGCCGCCGAACGGGGCGTCCAGGCGCGCGCCCAGCTCGAACCCGATCAGCTCGCCGCCCACCGCGTACACCCGCAGCCGGCGCGACGAGGGCACGAACTCCTGCACCATCACCGGAGCCGGTTCGACGGCCCGCACCGCGGACAGCTCCGCCCTGCTCAGCCGCCGGGGGAACACCGTGCGCAGGCAGCCGGGTACCGGCTCGACAAACGGATCGCCGAGGCTCTTCACCACCAGGTCACCGTGGCCCGGGATCCGGTCGGCGGCGCTGCCCGGGCGGCTGGTCACCACAGTGGCCGGTACCCGCAGGCCGACCTGGCGGGCCGCCGCGAGCTGGGCCACCCGGTCGGTGGCGCCGAGGTGCGCTGTGCCGTTCACCGAGCCGTTCACCACCAAGGATCGCGCCCCGGCCAGCACCATCCTGGACCAGGCGACCCACTGCTCGCGGACGTAGTCGTCCACCCCGTTCGCGCCCTGCGAGGGGACCGAGGCGCCGGAGAAGTGCCGCAGCCACACCATCCTCGGGGCGAAGCAGACGTCGGGGGTCTCCACCACACCGTCGAGGACATCCCAGGTCAGCTCGAGGCCGGCGGAGCGGTCGCTGTCCAGCCGCAGCATGGGCACCCCCCGCACGGCCAGCCGGAGGGACAGCTCGTCGACCTCGCGGTCGGCCGCCCTGGTCAGCACCAGCACACCCGGCGCCGGGCCACCAGGATCGCCGACCGGCGGCCGGCCCAGCCGGGTCTGGAAGTCGAGTGACTCGGCGGAGGCGCACCGGGTGCGTCCGAAGGCACCGAGCAAAAGCGACTGCGACGCCATGGCGGTCCCCCATCTGGCCGGCGTGCGGCGGATCACCGCCTGCTCAAACCGTGCCGCGGTGGCCTCGCTGGATCGAGGGGGCTAGCCCCCCGGCGGGGGAGGCAGACCCCCCTATTGCCGGCCGGGGTCAGCCTCGCCTCCGGTGCCCCGCGCGGTGATCAGGAGCGCAGCGGGATGGTGACCGAGGAGGCCGCTGCCTCGCTCCGCTGCACCTGGTAGACGCCGCCGACCAGCTTGGTCAGCGCCGGCGCGGTGGGCAGCAGGTGCGGCAGGTCGGTGGTGGCCAGGGTCAGCCGGATGCGGTGCCCGG
>DASWST010000104.1:0-26184 GCA_036402515.1 Pseudonocardia sp. | reverse complement strand
ATGGTCGCTATAGCGACCATCGCCACTCACGACCGGTGGCCTGGGGAAAGAACGTTGCGGGGGCGGCTGGGTAACTGGTCGAATCGCACCCGTGTCCAGCGCCACCGACAGCACGCACCGCGCGATCGAGGCGGTGTGGCGGATCGAGGCGGCCCGGCTGATCGCCGGACTGGCCAGGCTGGTCCGGGACATCTGCCAGGCCGAGGAGCTCGCGCAGGACGCGCTGGTGGCCGCGCTCGAGCAGTGGCCCCAGTCCGGCGTGCCGGACAACCCCGGTGCGTGGCTGATGTCGGTGGCCAAGCGCAGGGCGATCGACCAGATCCGCCGGCGCGAGCGGTTCGAACGGAAGCAGGTGGAGATCGGTCGCGACCTGGAAACCCGCGCGGATCCCTCCGAGGACGAGTTCGACGCGGTGCTCGACGCCGCCGAAGGCAACATCAGCGACGACATGCTGCGGCTGGTGTTCACCGCCTGCCATCCGGTGCTGTCCACCGAGGCCCGGGTGGCGCTCACCCTGCGGGTGCTGGGCGGGTTGACCACCACGGAGATCGCCAGGGCGTTCCTGGTGCCCGAGTCCACCGTGGCCCAGCGCATCGTGCGGGCGAAAAGGACGCTGACCAAGGCGGGCGTGGAATTCGACGCGCCGGTCGGCGACGAGCTCGCCGCTCGACTGCCCTCCGTGCTCGAAGTGATCTACCTGGTGTTCAACGAGGGCTACTCGGCGACCGCCGGGGACGACTGGATGCGACCGGCGCTGTGCGAGGACGCGCTGCGGTTGGGCCGGATCCTGGCCGAGCTGGTGCCGAACGAGCCGGAGGCGCACGGGCTGGTGGCGCTGATGGAGATCCAGGCGTCCCGATCGCGGGCCCGCACCGGCCCTGGCGGGGAACCGATCCTGCTGCTCGACCAGGACCGGGCCCGGTGGGATCACCTGCTCATCCACCGTGGCCTGCGCGCGCTGGAGCGGGCCACCCGCCTCGGCGGGGCACGCGGGCCGTACGCATTGCAGGCGGCGCTGGCCGCCTGCCACGGCAGGGCCAGGACCGCGGAGGAAACCGACTGGGCACTGATTGCCGCGCTCTACCGGGAGCTGGCCACCGTGCTGCCCTCGCCGGTGGTGGAGCTGAACCGGGCGGTAGCGGTGTCCATGGCCTACGGCCCGGGCGCCGGGTTGGAGCTGGTGGACGCGCTGGCCGAGGAGCCGACGCTGAAGTCATACCACCTGCTGCCCAGCGTGCGGGCCGACCTGCTGGTCAAACTGGGCCGGCGGCGGGAAGCGGTCGCGGAGTTCGAGCGGGCGGCCGCGCTGACCGCGAACGAGCGGGAACGCGCCCTGCTCCTCGAGCGGGCCGCCCGGAACGCCGAGCTGAGCTCCGAACCGACCACCGACATGAGCGCGGAAGTGAGCACCCGGCGCTGACCCAGCCACCTCGGCGGGTACCGACGCACATCGTCCCTCGCGGGCGCCAGGCATGGTCAACCAATTTCGGCTAACTCACATCCCAGACATGCCCGGAACAAGCTGGGAGATCGATTGCTTGAGATGACCTGTTAGGCCGGAGAACACCGTCGTCCTCGGCCTGCCGAAGTTTTGGCAATTCAGACGGGAGACCTTTGTGACCATCGCTGACGACCAGCCGCGCGCGATGACCGTCGCCGCCGGCGAGCCGTCTGCCTCGGCCGACGACGCTGATTCGGCGGCCTACACCGGCCGACGGATGCTGCGGCTTGTTCTTGTGCTGGGCGCGCTCGTTGCGCTCGGTCCGCTGTCCATCGACATGTACCTGCCGGCGCTACCACGCATCGCGCAGGATCTGCTTTCCACCGAGGCGACCATCCAGCTCACCCTGAGCGGCACGGTGCTCGGGCTCGGCCTCGGCCAGTTGCTGGTCGGGCCGCTGTCCGACGCGGTGGGCCGCCGAAAGCCACTGCTGATCGGCACCGGCATTCACGTGGTGGCCTCGCTGCTGTGCCTGGTGGCACCGAACGTCGAGCTGCTCACCGCGGCCAGGGTGCTGCAGGGGCTGGGCGCCTCGGCCGGCGCGGTGCTGGCGCTGGCCATGGTCCGCGACCTGTTCGACGGGCGCGCGGCGGCCACGCTGCTGTCCCGGCTGATCCTGGTCATGGGGGTGTCGCCGGTGCTGGCGCCCACCCTGGGCAGCGCGGTGCTGCGCTGGACCCAGTGGCGCGGGGTGTTCGTCACGCTGGCCGTGCTCGGCCTGCTGATCGTGATCTTCGCGGCGCTGGCGCTGCCCGAGACGCTGCCGGCACATCGACGGCGGCCGCTCGCGCTGGGTTCCACCGTGCGCACCTACGGGGGCCTGCTCATCGATCGCACCTTCCTCGGGTTGGTGCTGGTCGCCGGGCTGGCGATGGCGGCGCTGTTCGGCTTCGTGGCTGGCGCGTCGTTCGTGTTCCAGCTGCAGTACGGGCTGACCCAGGCGCAGTTCGGCCTGCTGTTCGGCGCGAGCGCGTTCTGGCTGATCGCGGCCACTCAGCTCAACGCCTGGCTGCTGCGTCGATATGAGCCGCACCAGGTGCTGGTCACCGCGAGCGTGCTCGCGGCGGTGTCGGGTGCCGTGCTGTTTGCGGTGGCCGCCGTCGGCCTGGGCGGCATGTTCGCCGTTGCCATCCCGCTCTGGGCGGTGCTGTTCTTCGCCGGGCTGATGCTGCCGAACGCCCCGGCGGTGGCGCTGTCCCAGCACGGTGAGACGGCCGGTACCGCGGCGGCGTTGCTCGGCGCGGTGCAGTTCGGGGTGGGTGCGCTGGTGTCACCGGTGGTCGGCCTGCTCGGCAACAACGCGCTGGCGATGGCCACGGTGATCGCGGGCGGACTGGTGCTGGCCACCCTGGTTCTGGTGCTGGTGGCCAAGCCGTGGCGGCTGGACACCTCGGCGATCGACGACGCCGTGCTCGTCGCGCACTGAGCGGACACGCGGCGTGATAATTCAATACGTTGGGTGAGCTGAGCCGGCGGTAGACTCACGCCCGCCCAAGGGGTGTAGCTCAACTGGTAGAGCGCCCGATTTCCACGTCGGTCAGATGCAGGTTCGAATCCTGCTGCCCCTGCCACAGCTTTCCCTGGCCAGGAGTGGTCCGGCCGGCCGTCAGTGCGCTGGGCCGGCCGGCACGGGTGCCGGAACGGCCGTCGGGGCCAGGGTGGGCAGCACCCGCCGCACCAGGTCGGCCAGTACCGGACCTACCTGCACGTCCGGGACCACGCCGTGGGCCAGGCTGGCGGTCACCGTGTACCTGTCGTAGGCCACCATCAGCAGCGACCTGCTCGGTTGGGTGAGCAGCACCGCCCGGGCATCGCCCAGCGAGACCGGCGTGGCCGCGCGCGTGTCGCCCCGTTCGGCGGCGACGTTGCGCACCCGCTGCTTCTCCGCCGTCGGCGCGTCGCTGAAGGCCGCGAGGCCGAGCTGCAGCACGGGTGCGCCTTGGCCGCGCTGATAGCCGCAGCTCATCCGCTCCACCAGGCCTACCGACGGGGACGGCACGCCGAGCACGGTGCGCACCCCGACGCTGCCGGTCGGCTGCCCGAGCAGCGCGGCGGCATCCACCGTGCCGGTGACCACATCGGCACAGTCGGCGGGCAACAGGGTGGCCCTGGGCGCGGCCGCCGGCGCCCCGGGGGACTGGCCGCTCTGCGCGGTGAAGCTGGGCACTTGCAGTGTCGGTGGGACCCGTGATGCGGGTGAGCTCGCCCAACCGAGTGCGAAGCCGACAACCACCATCACCCCGAGCGCCACCAACGCCCCAACCCGCACAACCACCCCACTACTCAAACATCGCTGGAGCTGGCCGAATATCAACTACACCAGACTGTGATAACAGAATTTGGCGAAGCCGCTTGATCGATCATGAACGGTTGTCGAGGGCTGTTCAGCTGACCGATTTCACCGCCAGCAACTCACCCTTGCCCACCGGTACCACGGTGGCGGTCAGCGCCGGCTCCGCCTCGATGATCTCCAGCAAGGGGGCCACCTCGTCGGGGTGGGAAAGCACGTTGTCCACCGCGAGCAGCCCACCCGGCCGCAGCACGCGCAGTGGGTGCGGCCACCACTTCGGATACTCCGGCCGCTCGGAGTCCAGGAACAGCACGTCACAGCCCCCGTCCGGCAGCTCGGCCAACACCGCGCCGCCGTCGGCGGTGCGCAGCTCCACCACCTGGCTCAGCCCGGCGGCGGCCAGGTTCTCCGCCGCGAGCCGCTGCGCCTGGCCGTCCAGGTCGACGCTGAGCACCCGGCCGCCGCCCGGGCGGACCGCGTCGGCCAGCCAGATCGTGGAGTAGCCGTTGGAGGTGCCCACCTCCACCACGTTGCGGGCGGCCATCGCCCTGATGATCACCCAGAGCAGCTCGGCGGCGTCCGGCTCCAGGTTGCGTCGGCGGGCAAGCCGGTCCGCCTGGGCCTGGTCATGGCGAAGCCCGTCTCGGTAGAGCTCGTCGAGCAGGGCCCGCAGTGACTCGTCCATCCGGCTCCTCTGGCAGTGGGCACGCCGCGCGGACCCTCCTAGGTGCGGGCGCGGGCCCAGATCAACGAGCCGCGCTTGGTCACGGTCATCGGGACGCTGAGCTCGGCCGCGCGCTGCTCGGCTTCCCGCTCGCCGAGCCCACGCCCACGCAGGTACAGCGCGACGGCATCCCGGTCGGGCAACGAGACGAACGGCTGGTCCCAGGAAACCACCTGGGTGACGTGGAAGACCTGGCCGACGATCTGCGCGGCCCCCTCGGCGTCGAAGGAGGTGGGCCGACCCCAGTCGGGCAGCACCGGAGCCAGCTCGGGGTCGTTGGTCCGGCCGGAGGTGCTGGCCACGAACGTCCCGCCGGGGCGGAGCACCCTGCGGGCCTCGCGCAGCGCCCGGACCGGCTGGTCCAGGTGGTAGAGCATGTACAGGGCGGCGACCGCGTCGAAGGACCCATCCGCGAAGGGCAGTTCGTTGGCGTCGCCGAGCACCTGGGGCGCCGGGGCCTGGCGGACGTGCTGGGCGTTGTCCAGCACGGTGGTCCAGATACCCCGCTCGGTGAGCAGCCCGGACAGCCGCCCGGTGCCGCCACCCAGGTCGAGCACCCTGGCCGCTCCGATCGAGCCGAACCGCTCGGCCACCATCGGATGCACGTCGGTGGACAGCGAATACGCCGCGTTCGCCCGCACGTTCGCCGCGAACCGGCCCGGATCGAGGTCGTAGTCCGGCGGCAGCGCCGGCCCGCCGAGCCCGACCTCACCCATCGGCACCGCCACCTTCGGCACCGCCACTCTCGGCACCGCCACTCTCGGCACCGCCACCCGCGACGACCTGGTTGTCCAGCCTGCGCTTCTGCGGGTAGATGGTTTGCCCGAGGGCCAGCATGGCGACGAACTTCTCCAGCCGACGCGCCCTGGTCTCGGCTCGCTTGGCGGAGTCCAGCCGGTGCAGGATCGCGTACCGGTTCTGGCTGGTCAGGATGTCGAACATGGCCTGGGCGTGAGGTTCGGCGGCCAGCGCGGAGGCCAGGTCAGCGGGTACCGGGGTACTGGCCTGCCCGGCGTACGCGGCGTCCCAGCGGCCGTCGGAGCGGGCCCGTTCCACCTCGGCCAGCCCGGGTGGCCGCATCCGCCCGTCGGCGACCAACCGGGCGACCAGGCCCACGTTGCGCGCCGACCATGGGCTACGCATCCGGCGCGGGGTGAACCGCTGGAGGTAGGTGGCTTCGTCGCGGCGTCGCGACTGGCCGTCGATCCAGCCGTGGCAGAGCGCCTCGTCGAGCGCTTGGTCGTAACTCAGACTGGTCGGCTCGACGGTGCCCTTCTTGGCCAGCACCAGCCAGACGCCGGCCGTTTCGCCGTGGTGCTCGCCGAGCCAGGCCCGCCACGCGCCGTCGTCGACCACGGTCAGTTCGGCGGGATCGGCGGCCACGATCGTTCAGCCTGGCAGATCACCGGCCAACCGCTCCAGCTCGATTTTCCGCCAGCGGTCGCGGGCAGTGCACTCGCCGGCGCCGAGGACGTGGGATCAGCTGGACTCAGCGAGGCCGCCCTCGGCGATGCGCTCATGCGCGTCGATGTTGCGCACGGCGGCCTGCCGGACCGCCTCGGCATCGCCGCATCGGTAGGCGGCAACCAGGTCGCTGGCCGGGCGAGGGTCGTAGGGCCGAGAGCCGGTCTCCTCCTCGATCCGGTCGTAGCCGACCCGCACGTAGCGCTCGAGGGCCCGCCACAGTCGCTCCAGGATGCGCAGGTCCCACGCTGTCGCGGCCGGCCGGACCAGGTCGACGTGCAGGTTGTGGTAGCGGTCGAACAGTTCGTCGCCGGGCCGCGAGGGGCTGGTGAGGAACGCCAGGCTGGACTCGAGCCGGTCCAGCTCGGCCGGAGGCATCAACGCGGCGGCGCGCACCCGCAGGTCTGGCTCGATCTGCCGGCATAACTGGCAAATCGCGCGCAGCTCGTCGAGGGCCAAGGTGGCCACGATGGCGCTGCGACCGCGGCGGGTCTCCAGCAGGCCCTCGGCCTCCAGGCTGCGCAGCGCCTCGCGCACCGGGATGAAGCTCACCCCGAGCTGAGCCGCGATCTGTCGCAGCGAGAATTCCTGCCCGGGCGCCAATCGACCGGCCACGATGGCGTGGCGGATCTCCGCGGTGACCCGCTCGACGACCGAGGCCGCCTCAACTGGGCGGACCAGCGCCACGCTCGTCATCTTGTCTCCGAATGTATCGAACTTGGCTGGCCATCGTCTTCGCGATAGTCAGTTCCCAAACCATCTAACCGCACCCGCTTCGGGAAGCGAAGAGGCGCCCCAACAACACATGTGACACCGCTTCGCCGGGCGACCGCTCATCGACCCATATTTGCAGGCCTCGCTCCACGTGCCAATCCACTAAGGGATCTTGTTAATTATTCGGTGATGAAGAGTACAGACATCATCCAGATAGCGACGCTCATCGAGCCGCCGACGACCTCGGAGGCAGCGTCGGCCAGCGTCGGGCGCGCCACCAGCCGCCTCAGCTGCTCGGATCGCCTTCGGTCAGCCCCTCGGCGACCCGCCCGAGCAGCTCGGCGGACAAGTCCGAATTTCCCACCGCCCGCGCCATCACCAACGCTCCTACCATTGCGGAGAGGGTCAGCAGGGCGCGCCGCCGACGGACCGCCGGGTCCGACTCGTCGATCAGCCCCTCGAGCACCCGCAGGTAGCTCTCCACCTGGTTCCCGTACGCCGCCCGGGTGCGCTCCGATGCCCTGGCCACGTCGGCACCTAAGGTTGCCACCGCGCAGCCGTTGGTCGGGTCATCCCGGTGCGCGGCGCTCAGGTAGGCCGCCACCAGCGCGGCCAGCGGGTCGGTGCCGCACTCACGTTGCCGGATCACCGCCTCCGACATGTGCCGGGCTCCGTCCCACAGCGCCCGCACGATGGCCTCCTCGACCAGCTCCTCGCGGGAGCCGAAGTGCCGGTAGAAACCGCCATGGGTCAGGCCGGCCTCGCGCATCAGCTCGCCGATGGCCGGCCGCTCCAGGCCGTGCTCCCGCAGCCGCGCCGAAGTGATCTCCACGATCCGCCGATGACTGGCTGCTTTGTCGGCTTGCGAATGCCCCACACCGGCTCCTCGCGCCCAGGCCGAGCGTTCCCGCCCAGTGCACACATGTGACGGTCATCATAGTGAGTGGCCGTCCGGTGGGGCGCGACGTCCGAGCCGCTAGAAGTTGCCGCGCTTGGCCTGCTCCCGCTCGATCGCCTCGAACAGGGCCTTGAAGTTGCCGATGCCGAAGCCGAGCGAGCCGTGTCGCTCGATGAACTCGAAGAACACCGTGGGACGGTCGCCGATGGGCTTGGTGAAGATCTGCAGCAGGTAGCCGTCCTCATCCCGGTCAACCAGGATGCCTCGGCGTTGCAGCTCCTCGATCGGCACCCGCACGTTGCCGATCCGGGCGCGTAGTTCTGGGTCGGAGTAGTACGAGTCTGGAGTGGCGAGGAACTCGACGCCCTTGGCCCGCAACATGTCCACCGTGGTGAGGATGTCGTTCGTGGCCAGCGCTAGGTGCTGCGCGCCGGGGCCGGTGTAGTAGTCGAGGTACTCGTCGATCTGTGAGCGCTTCTTGCCGAGCGCCGGTTCGTTGAGTGGGAACTTCACCCGGTGGTTGCCACTGGCCACCACCTTGCTCATCAGTGCGGAGTACTCGGTGGCGATGTCCTCGCCGACGAACTCCGCCATGTTGGTGAAGCCCATGACCCGGTTGTAGAAGTCCACCCACTCATCCATCCGGCCCAGCTCGACGTTGCCCACCACGTGGTCCAGCGCCTGGAAGACCCGCTTGGGTTCACCGGCGGGCTTCATGTAGCCCGATCGCCGCGAGATGTATCCGGGCAGGTAGGGCCCGGTGTATCGGGAGCGGTCCAGCAGGGTGTGCCGGGTCTCGCCGTAGGTGGCGATCGCGGCGAGTCGCACCGTGCCGTGCTCGTCGGTGATGTCGTGCGGCTCGTCCAGGATGGTGGCGCCCTGGGTGCGGGCGTGGGCCACACACCGGTCCACGTCGGGTACCTCGAGGGCAATGTCGATCACGCCGTCGCCGTGGCGGCGGTGGTGCTCCAGCAGTGGGCTGGCCGGGTCGACGCCGCCCTTGAGCACGAACCGCACCGCCCCCGAGCGCAGCACGTAGGCGTGATGGTCCCGGTTGCCGGTCTCCGGGCCGGAGTAGGCGACCAGCTCCATCCCGAACACCGCCTGGTAGAACAGCGCGGCCTGGGTGGCATTGCCGACCGACCAGACCACGGCGTCCCACCCGGTCACCGGGAACGGATCGGCCGCCGCGTCGTACTCCACCAGCCCGACCAACTGGCGCAGCTGGTTCAGGTCGAGCTCCGCCAGCCGCTCCTGACTGGTGAGCGTTTGGTCAATACTCACGAACGGCCTCCTCGGGGTCACCTGATCAGCTCGGTCGGGCTGTCCGGACCAGCACACCGGACGTGCTGATCGTGCGCAACAACGACCTCTGGAGCTATCTCACCTGCTCATCTTGCCGAGCTCGTCGGCATCCGAGCTGTACATCTTGACTAGATGTGGCGTTCAGCCACCAGCCCGCCGGCGGCCGACCGAGTTGCCCGCCTCGATGGCCCGTTCGGGCCAACCGTGGCGCGCGAGGACCTCGGAACCAGCCGCCAAATGTGTGATGATCAGCACAAATCTTGACGCGCCAACCACCGTATTCACCGAGGAGTACCCATGGCGATCGACCGCATCATCGAGCACAACAAACGCACCGGGTTCGGCAGTCTGTGTCCGGGCGGGCTGCGGATGGACTCGTTCCCGATGCGCCTGTTCCGCAAGGGCAACAAGAAGTTCTGGAACCCGGAGGACATCGACTTCTCCAAGGACGCCGAGGACTTCGCGGCGATGAACGACGACGAGAAGCTGATGACCGGCTCGTTGGCGGCCCGCTTCATGGCCGGCGAGGAGTCGGTGACCCAGGACATCCAGCCGTTCATGCACGCAATGGCGGCCGAGGGACGGCTGGCCGACGAGGCGTACCTGGCCCAGTTCGCCTTCGAAGAGGCCAAGCACATGCAGGGCTTCCGGCTCTGGTTCGACGCCGTCGGGCTGACCGGCGACCTGCACGACTACGCCGAGTACGGCCCGGCCTACGACGTGATCTTCAAGGTGGAGCAGCCGAAGGCGATGTGGGCGCTGCTGGACGACCCGTCCCCGGCCGCGCAGGTGCGCGCCTCGGTCACCTACAACCACATCGTCGAGGGCTGCTTGGCGCTGACCGGCTACTTCGCCTGGGCCAAGGTGTGCAACAGCCGCAACCTGCTGCCCGGGATGCAGAAGCTGATCAAGCACATCGGCGACGACGAGCGCCGCCACATGGCCTGGGGCACCTTCACCTGCCGCCGGCACGTGGCCGCCGACGACGCCAACTGGACCGCCGTCGAGCAGCAGATGGGCGCACTGATGGAACCGGCGCTGGCTCTGACCAACGAGATCTACGCACGGTTCGAGGACCGGCCGGCACCGTTCGGCGTCGATCCCGAGGAGATGCAGCAGTACGCCACCGACAAGCTGACCCGGCGGCTGGAGTCCATCCAGGGCGCCCGGGGCCGGCCGCCGCAGGAGATCGACGAGGACTACTCGCCGATGGAGCTGGAAGACCGCTTCGGCGACGAGGACGCCAAGAAGCATCAGGAGGCGCTGGTCAGCGCGGGGTAGCGCGCTGGGATTGAGCTGGGCTGAACCCTCCCCGGTGCCCCCCGGCGGCCGCGCCCCCTTCGCGCGGCCGCCGCGGTGGGTCTGGCGGTGGGCACATTGTGACTCTAGAGTCCTTTTGGTCTTGTATATAGATACGAAGAGTTTTCTAAGAGTATTCTGGAGTGTGTGAGCATCGCGACCGCCCCGGACACCCGCCGCAGTCAGGGCTGGGTGCTTCCACTGTCGGTCTTGATCGTGGGCAGCTTCATGTCCGTGCTGGACACCAGCATCGTGAACGTCGCGGTGCCGAAGATCCAGATCGAGTTGAACGCGTCCGTGGACAACGTGGCATGGATCGTCACCGGCTACACCCTGGCCCTGGGCGTCGTGGTGCCACTGACCGGCTGGCTGGGCATGCGCATCGGCCAGACCCGGCTCTACATCCTGTCCATGGTCGGGTTCGCCGCCGCATCGGCGCTGTGCGGCGCCGCGTGGAACCTGGACAGCATGATCATCTTCCGGATCATCCAGGCCATCCCCGGCGGCATCCTGCCGGTGGTCACGATGACCATGCTCTACCAGATCGTGCCGCCGGAGAAGATCGGCGCCGCGATGGGCATCTACGGGCTCGGCGTGGTCGTCGCCCCGGCCGTCGGGCCCACCCTGGGCGGCTACCTCGTCGAGTACATCGACTGGCGGCTGATCTTCTACATCAACGTGCCGATCGGCATCCTGGGCACCATCGCCGCGCTCGTCGTGTTCCCCCGGATCAACCCGACCAGCTGGCCCAAGTTCGACCTCTGGGGTTTCGTCACCATCGCCTACGGCCTGTTCGCCATGCTGCTGGCCTTCTCCGAGGGCCAGGACTGGGGCTGGACGGGCTACCGGATCATGGCCCTGTTCATCTCCAGCGCGTTGAGCCTCGCGCTGTTCGTGGTCATCGAGCTGGAAGTGGCGAACCCGCTGATCGACCTGCGCATCTTCAAGAGCTTCGCCTACACCCTCTCGCTGATTCTGCTCGGCGTCGCGATGACCGGCTTGTTCACCACGCTGTACTTCATCCCGCAGTTCCTGCAGAACGTGCAGGGCTTGCAGGCCCTGGACGCGGGTCTGGTGTTGGTTCCCTCGGCGGTGGTGCTCGTCGTGCTGATGCCGATCGCCGGGCGCCTCTACGACGTGCTGGGGCCTCGGATTCCGGTGGCGATCGGGCTTGCGGTGATGGCCTACGGTTCCTACCTGCTGGCCGGGCTCACCCCGAATACCCCGCGCGCCGACATCGAGCTGTGGACCGCGATCCGCAACGTCGGCACCGGGCTGGCCATGATGCCGATCATCACCGCCGGCGTCTCGTCACTGCCCAGGATGTTGACCTCTTCCGGCAGCGGGATGAACAACGTGATGCAGCGGGTGGCCTCCAGTGTCGCGATCGCCGTGTTCGGCAGCCTGAACGCGACCGCGGCCGCCCAGCTGATGGTCGACCGTGGATCGCTGCTGGACAGCGGCGCGGCGGCGCTCCCCGAGGTCAGCTCGGCCTCCGCGCAGGGCGCACCCGGCCTGTTGGGCATCTACCAGCAGCTCTCCATGAGCGTCACGACCCAGACCTACGACAACGGGTTCTACATCGTCGCGTTGATGAGCGCGGGTGGCGCGGTGCTGGCCCTGCTGCTGCGCTCCGGCAAGGCGAAGGGCCCCAGCGGGCCGGTGCACGTGGAGGTCTGAGCGACCCGGTCAGCCGGGCACCCGAGCAGGCGGAACGGCGAGCGCCCGCTCCACCCGGTCCAGGTCGGAGGCCAGCGCGAGCAGCCAGCCCCACGCGTCCAGGGCGCGCAACGCCGCGTATGGCTCGGCGGCGAAGCGCGCGTTCAACGGGTGTGTCCGCAGCCGCCCCACCAGCACCGCGGACCCACAGTTCGACGCCCGGCGCGCGGCGATCGCCTCCGCCACCTCCAGGTAGCCGGTCGCCACGTCCCGTGCCGCGTCGTCGATCCGGTCCGCGACCTCCGGCCAGGGCAGCGGATCGGTCTCCGGATGCCGGCTGGTCAACACCTTGGCGTCGCCGGCGATGCGGTGCACCACGCTCAGCACGCTGAGCCAGTCCACGTCCCCGCCCTTCGGCCCGCCCGGCTCGGACCGGTACTGGCTGTAGGTGTTTTCGAACAGCGCGGCGAGATGGTCGGTGCGCGGCTTTCCGGCGGGCCGCCGGTCCACCCCGCCCAGCGCGTCCACGGTGCTGACCACGTCGTCGGCGCCGGCGCGCAGGGCGGCCTCGGCGATCCGCCGGATCTCGCCGGTGCCGCCGCGCGGCCACACCGCCGCGCCGATCGCCGTCCCGATCAACCCGCCGGCCACCACGTCCAGCAGCCGGTATCCGGCCAGCTCCCAGGTGGCCGGGGCCAGCTGAGCGAACAACATGGCAATCACGACGCTGAAGCCGACCTGGCCGTAGAACGCCCCGAGCACCGAGCCGGCGGCGTAGGTGAGCACCATGACCACCGGCAGCAACACCGCGTAGAGCACGGCGTTCCCGCCGATCAGGGTGAGCAGCCCGGCGGCCAGCGCGGCGCCGACCAGCGTGCCGGTGAACGCCGGCAGCAGCGCGGCCCCGCTGGCGATCAGCGAGGTGCGCATCAGGGTCAGGGTGGCCAACAGCACCCACAGGCCATGCGACAGGTTGAACACGTCGACCGCGGCCCTGGCCACGGCTAGGCCGATGGCCAGCCGCACCGCGTTCTGCAGATACACCGACCGAGGGGTCAGGTGGGCCAGCAGCCGCGTCCACCACAGCCGCGCGGTGGAGGCGCTGGTGTACCAGGCGGTCGACGGGGCCTCGCCGGTGCGATCCTGACCGGCACCGACGGCTGCCCGAACGGCCGCCACCAGCCCCCTGGTGGACTCGGCGATGGCCAGCGCGGCCACCCCGGCGCGCAGCCCTCGGGGCAGGTCCGTGCTGTCGCCGCGCTCAGCGATCCAGTCGGCTCTGCGTTCCAGGTACGTTTCGATCGCGATGAGCAGTGGTCCGGCAACGGGCGCCGGGCCGCTGCCGCGCAACGCTGACGCCGACTCCAGCACCGAGGTGCGCACCGCGGCCAGCAGCTCGGCGGTGAGCTGCGCCGGCGGGGCGCCCCGGCGGTGCAGCAGCGCGTCCAGCACCGCGGCTCGGGCCCCGATGATCCGCACCGCCCCGGCCGCGTGGGTGAGCCCACGGTCCCGCCGCCCAGGGCCGGTGGGTCGCTGCGGCACCGGCACGGAGGTCAGCCGCAGCGCCTCGATGGCGTCCTCGGTGGCGGCGCGGAGCTCGAGCTGCTCCGAGTCGGGGTTCGCCCGCACCCGCTCGAGGTACCCGGCGACCAGCTCGGCGGTCTCGGCGATCTTGGTACAGAACGCGGGCGGTGTCGGCGCGGGCAGCAACACCCGGTCGGCCAGGATCAGCAGCCCGAATCCGACGACCAGCCCCGCCAGCCGGTCGGGCAGCGTCTCCGGGGCGTACGGCGGGAAGCAGGGCAGGATGTAGAACAACTGCATCCCGTTCGCCAGCCCGATCAGTCTGGGCCCACCGACCCCGGCGAACGCCACCAGGAACCCGACCACGAGCATGCCCAGCACGGCGGACCAGGTGTGCCCGGCGAGTGCGGTGCCCAACGCCACCAGCGCCGCGGCCACCGGCAGCGCGGCCAGGTACACCCGGGTGCGGATGGCCGGCGCCCCGAACACATCGGAGAGGCCGCCCATCGCGATGGCGCCGAATGCGGCGTAGGTCGCCGTCACGGTGTCGCCGAGGCCGTACCGGCAGGCGAAGAACCCCACACAGGCCGCCACGGTCACCCGGATCGCCTTGCGGATCGCGGCCAGGCCGGGGTCGCGCCGGCGGAGCCACGCCCGGATGCCGTGTGTGACCTCGGGCGCGGCGGCGCTGGGCGCGGCTTGCGGGCTAGATCGGGCGCCAGGTGCGGAGTCCGGCTCGGTGCCGGGGCGGTGGCTGGTCACGGCGGCTCCTCGCGGGTTCGCCGGGCGCGGTCGTCCGGACGCGCACGCCATGCTCGCTCCCCGTTCCGGCCGCCCGCAAGCCAGTTGAGCAAAGGCGCACGTTGACTGGGCGTCTACGGATTCTTGCCGACCGTGTGGCCGAGTGGCCAGCGAGCTAGGCGTGCGGATCCCGAACAGGTTGACCCGCCTCACCCATCCGGTCGGCCACTCGGCCTCCCACCGACACAGTGCCGACACCCCGCGCACACGACCGGGCGGTGGGCGTCCACCACAAGGTTTGGTGATATTGAAGGGGAACGCCGGTCAAGCCATGATCTGGCCACACATGCCCAGAATGGGAGGGACGATGCCAACGATGAGCACGCGCCGGCGCGGGGCAACCCTTGTCGTCGCGGTTGTTCTGACGGCCAGTGGAGCGGGGCTGGCCACGACCGGCACCGCCCAAGCGGCCCCGGCTCCGGCCCCAGCGCCGAGCCCCGTCCCGAGCCCGATCCCGAGCGCTGAGCCAGAGCCGCTTCCCGCCACGACCCCGTCCGGACCCGCCGGTGTGGCCGCCGCCAGCGTGGTCGCCGTCACCGCCGGCGACGTCCACACCGGTCCGCGCTCCAGCGATCGCGTCGTCAGCCACGTCGTCCGAAACAACTCCTATCCCGCCGTGTGCTGGATGGAAGGCGATCCGGTCATCTTCCAGGGTGTCAGCCGGCGGAACTGGGTCAGGCTCCAGCTTGTCCGCGGCGGCACGGGCTACGTGAACGCGATCTACCTGAAGGGCAATGATCGGGGCAACGTCACCGACCACTGCTGACCGTTGATCAGCGGACGACCCGGGCGCGGAGTGTCACTCGCCCTCGCGGGCCGCACGGATGGCCCCGAGCACGGCGACGATTTCGGCTTCGGCGCTGGCCTTGTCGACACCCAACCCGGCCAGTACCCCGGCGCCGTCCTCCAGCTCCAGCAACGCGAGCAGGATGTGCTCGGTGCCGATGTAGTTGTGTCCCAGCCGCAGGGCCTCCCGGTAGGTGAGCTCGAGGGCCTTCCGCGCCTGGATGTCGAACGGGATCAGCGCCGGCAAGTGCTCGGACGCAGGGGGCAGCGCGGCGGCGGCGGCGCGACGGATGGCGTCCAGCGCCACCCCTCGCCCGACCAGCACCTTGGCCGCCAGCCCCTCGGGCTCAGCCAGTAGCCCCAGCACGAGGTGCTCAGGGCGGATCTCGGTGTTGCCCGCCGCGTGCGCTTCGTTCTGCCCGGATATCACCACGTTCCGCGCGCGCGGGGTGAACCGGCTGAATCCCTCGCTGGCGTCGAGGTCACTGGCACCCTTCGGCACGAACCGTTTGCGTGCCGCCTGTTTGGTGACGCCCATGCTCCTGCCGATCTCGGTCCAGGACGCGCCGGAGCGCCGGGCTTGATCGACGAAATGGCCGATCAGGTGGTCAGCCACCTCGTCGAGGTGCTCCGAGGCGAGGACCGCGTCGGAGAGCTGGTCGAGCACATCGGAGTGCACGTTTTTGATCGCCTCGATCAGGTCGTCGAGCCGGACGGGGTGCGCGATGTTGAGCGGGTCGGCCATGCGACAACCTTAGGTTGTCGCGGCGCATCTCGACAACCCTGGGTTGTCGTTTCGGTGGTCATGATGGGCTCGAGCTAGCTGGCCGGGCCCGGCGGCCGGTCGGCTTGCAGGTACCCGTCGAGCAGCGGGCCGAGCTCGGTCACCACGCTGGTGAGGGCGCCTACGTCCCGCTCGGCTCGGGCGATCAGGATGGCTCCCTCCACCGCGCTGACCATGAGCGTCGCCAGCGCGTCAGTCTTGTCGGCGGGCACGCCCATCTCCGCCAGCGCCGCACTGATCGGCCGGCGCCAGGTGGCGAACGCCGCCGCTGCCGCGGCCCTGGTGGAGTCGGCCGTGCAGTCCACCGTGGCCGCGGCGATCGGACAGCCCGAACTGAACCCGATGGCGCCGAACTCGTCGGTCCATTGGCCCACCATCGCGGCAAACAGCCCGCTCGGCGACGGCTGCGACATGGTGCTGAGAAACCGCGCGACGCGGCCGCTCGCATAGCGTCCGGTCCAGCTCAGCGCCTCGTTGACCAGCTGCTGTTTGCCACCCGGAAAGTAGTGCTGGAGCGATCCGCGGGGCGCTTGCGCGTGGGCGACAACGTCCCGCATGCCCGTCGCACTGACCCCATCGCGGCGAATGAGCTGGGCCGCGCTGAAGACCATCCGCTCCCTCGGTGCCCGATCAGACCCCGCCATTGTCGACCTCCAACTCCGTGATGAACGCAGATAGCCCGGCTAACCGGCGTCCAGCCGGTAGACGCCGGTGAGGCAATGCGGAGTGCGCACGATTCTCTCCGGCTGGAGCCGACGAGCCAAGGCGGCCAGCACCCGGGCGCGGTCCGGCAACACGCACGCCGACACCCGCTGGACACCTCGTTGCCGCCCCCGGGCGACCAGGGCCTCCACCATGGCCGTGCCGAGCCCTTGCCGCTGCCAGGCGTCGACGACCAACACGCCGAGTTCGGCGATTTCGGGTCCCATGTCTGACCCAGTGGCGAGGCTGGCCAGGCCGGCAAGATGCCCCGCGTACCGATGACGTGCAACAACGGCGTCGTGCAGGTCAGGGCGGCTGGCCAGCACGCTCTCCAGGTAGCGGCGCGGCAGTTCGTCGAGCCGCCCGAAAATCGCCGACGGACGGCGTCCGGCGAGCAGTTGGTAAACAGGACACGCAGCGCGTCGCGGTCGCCCTTCCGGACGGGATCGAGATCCCACTCGCCGAACTCCGCACCGCGGCCGCCGCCGTGCCAGCCCGCGGAAAATCCACACCGGAAGAATTCGGGCAAATCGACTATGACAGCTGTCATGGAGACCATTATTATGACTGCCGTCATAGCCCACAAGGCGCGCATGCCACGACGGCTTCGCCCAGGATCCGCCGGCCACCGCTGACGGTGCCACGGGTGAAAGCCGCCGGCTCGAGGTGGAGGTACACATGGACATAGGTTTCATCGGCCTCGGGGTGATGGGGCAGCCGATGGCGCTCAACCTGGCCCGAGCCGGTACGGCGCTCGTCGTGTGGAACCGCACCCCCGCCAAGAGCGAAGCGCTGCGGGCCGCCGGCGCAACGGTGGCGGCCGGGCCCGCCGAGGTGTTCAAGCGGGCGCGCGTGGTCATCCTCATGCTGGCCGACGGCGCCGCGGTTGACTCCGCCCTGGGCCGTGGCACGCCGGACTTCGAGGCAAACGTCGCGGGCCACACGGTTGTACACATGGGGACGACCTCACCCGACTACTCGCGGGGACTGGAGGCCGAGGTACGGGCGGCCGGCGGCAGTTACGTCGAGGCGCCGGTCTCCGGCTCGCGGAAGCCCGCGGAGGCCGGAGCGCTGGTGGCGATGCTGGCCGGCGAGCCGGCCGCGGCAGAGCTGGTTCGCCCGCTGCTGCAGCCGATGTGTCCCGAGACGATCATCTGCGGGCCGGTGCCGAACGGGCTGCTGATGAAGCTCTCGATCAACCTGTTCCTGATCACCATGGTCACCGGCCTCGTCGAGGCGACGCACTTCGCCGACCGACACGGCCTGGACATGGAACAGTTCCGGGCGGTGCTCGACGCCGGCCCGATGGCAAGCAATGTGTCGCGGGTGAAGATTTCGAAGCTGCTCGCCGGCGACTTCTCCCTCGAAGCCTCGATCTCCAATGTCCTGGAGAACAATCGGCTGATCGCCGAGGCGGCTCGGGAGTCGCACCTGGCTTCCCCCCTGCTGGACGTCTGCCACGACCTGTACGGCGAGACACTGGCTCTGGGGCACGGCAAATCGGACATGGTCGCGGTGCTGCGGGCGATCGAAACCCGAACCGATGGCCCGCGACAAGCGGAGGTATCAGCTGAGCCGAACACGGGGCAAGACACGACTCCCGCCCCGTGATCTCTTTTGTCCTGCTCAGCCTGCCGATCTTCGGTGTGGTCGCGGTTGGTTGGGCGGCGGTGCGGACACGACTGGTGAACGTGCAGGCGCTCGATGCACTCGCCGCCTTCTCCTTCCGCTTCGGGCTGCCCGCCCTGGTCCTGGGCTTGATCGCCAAGCAACCGATCAGGGAGTCGTTCAATGCGACGTTCTTCATGGGCTATTTCGCCAGCGGGGGCTTCGTCTTCGCGCTCCTGCTCGGCCTGTCCCGCGTGCTCGCCCGCCAGACCCTGACCGAGGCGAGCGCGCGGGCCACCACCGCGACGGTCAGCAATCTCGGCTTTCTCGGCCTGCCGCTGATGCTGGCCTTCTTCGGTGACCGCGGCGCGGGTCCGCTCGCCATGGCGATCCTCGCCGAGGTCATGGTGCTGTTGTCGGTGGGCGGCGTACTGATGAGCGCCTCCAGCCGGGAGGGCATCAGCATCGGGCGCCTGGTGCTGCGCGGCACCGTGCTCAACCCCATCGTGGCCGCGATCGCGCTCGGTGCGGTGATTGCGGCGGTGGGCCTGTCGCTGCCCGAGCCGGTCGCGCGCTTCCTCGGTTTCCTCGGTGGGGCGGCCGGCCCGACCGCGCTGTTCGCCCTCGGCGGAGCGTTGGCCGCCCAGCACATCGATCGCGCCACGCTCTTGGCCGCGTCCGGGGTCACCGCGGCCAAGCTGCTGCTGTACCCGGTAGTGGTGTGGTGTGTGCTGGACCGCCTGCTGGGGATCGACCACATCTGGGTCCAAGCCGGCGTGCTGATCGCGTCGCTGCCGTCGGCGGGCAACATCTACGTCGTGGCGAAGCGGTACGACGCGGACCCGGAGCTGGTCTCCGCCGCGATCGCACTCTCCACGCTGGTCAGCGTGGTATCCGTGCCCTTTGTGGCGTGGGTCATGCTGCACTGAGTTCGGCCGGTTTGCCGGCCAGCAGGAATGCCTGCGGGGTCTTCTCCACGAAGTCGCCCACGTCGTCGCGCTCGCGCAGCATCTGCGCGCGGACCGGCAACCCGGCCCGGCTCAGCAACTCCGCGACGTGGCCCGGGCGGCGCCGGTGGAAGTCCAGCGAGACCGAGTGGCCCAGGGCGTCGGTCAGGTGCAACGGCTCGTCCCCGACCTGGAACGCGATCAACAGCTGGGCTCCGGAGGCGAGCACCCTACGGAACTCGGTGAACACCGCCGGGAGCAGGTCGGTGGGGATGTGGATGGTCGAGTACCAGGCGACCAGGCCGGCGAGTGCGCCGTCCGGCAGATCCAAGGCCAGCATCGAACCCTCGTCGAACCGCAGCTCCGGGTGCGTCCGCCGGGCCACCGCGAGCATTCCTGGCGACAGATCCACCCCGAAGATCGCCAAGCCCAGTTCGTGCAGGTGTGCGGTTACCCGGCCGGTGCCGCACCCGACGTCGGCCACCGGCCCGCCCCCGGTGGCGCGCACCAGTTCGGCGAATCCGGCGAGCAGCGCCCGATCCAGCGGTTTGGCGCCCAGTTCGTCGCGGAATCGTTCGGCGTAGTCGGTGGCCACGGCGTTGTAGGAGGCCCGGGTGCTGCGCAGGAAGTCAGGTTCGGTCACAGTCGGGCACAGTAGGCCCGGGGTCTGTCAGCCCGGCCTGGCTAGGTCAGCGCGTCGAGCGGGGTCGACCGGCGCTGGAAGGAGATGTGCACGTGGTCCTCGTGATTCGCCGTCGCGCCGCCTCGATCCTCCATGGCCCGCCAGCCTGAGCCGTAGTTGATGCGCTGCCGGTAGATCACGTACTTGATGCCGAGTCGGTCCATGTTCTTCAGCGCGTAGGCGGCGAGCTTGTCCCCGGTGGCGCGATTCACCATGAAGTCGAGTGCCAGCCCGCTCGGGTGATCGGAAGTGCCGGCACGGGCCGCCAGTCCGAGGACAGTGTCCACGTCGAATCGGCAGCGCAGTTCCTTGCCGGAGGTTGCGACCCAGCTCTTCACCCGGCCGAATCCGGAGGTACTGGCCGGGCAGGTGCGCACGGCCACTTCCCGCTGAGTGGCGCGCGCGGTGAGTTCCCGCTCGCTGGCCGCCACCGCCTTCAGCAGGGAGTTGAGGTTGAACTTCTCCGGCTCAGGTGGGACCGGCTCGACCATCGGGGTGGCGGTGCGCGGGGTGACCGGCGACCAGGTGGCGGCGGTCGCCATCCCGGACAGCGTGTCGCTGACGGCTTCTTCCACGGTGCCGACCCGCTCGGTGATCGTCAATGCGCCGCCCAGCGCCGCCGCGGCAAGAACTCCTGAGGTCGCGACTCGGGTGGTCGCCGACGGATTGCCGACGCGGACGGACGAAGTCGCCGCCGGAGCAACGGCTGCCCACCCACGGCGCCGCTCGGCGCGGTGTCGTGCCACAAAGGGGACCTTTCGTGTGGGGCCAGCTGGTCGGACCGGTTCGGGTTGCGAGGGGGGAGCGTCCGTAACCGTTCCGTAGCCGTGCCGTGATGCAGGAGAGACCCTATGAGATGGCGCGCCGGCGGTGGGTGGCGGCGCGCGGAGACTCGACGACCGCGCGTTCCGATGCTGCGAGTGGCATCCCGCCGGTGGCCCCGCGCGGCTTGTGCGCGGCTCAGGTGATCGCGAATCGTCCGAGCGGCTAGCCGCGACCGGCGCCCGGCCTCTCGCTGGGGACGGCGGCAGCCTCCCGGGCGGCACCGCGCCGGGTGGTCACCACGCCGATGATGACCACCACCAGGGCGATGCCCGCTGTCATGGCCAGGTCGAGTCGCGAGCTCGGCCGGGTGGCCATGTACACCAGCATCACCGGGATGATGATCACTACCGCCCAGGTCAGCCACGGGAACGCCCACATCCGCACCGGCATCTCCACCCCGGCGCGCTCCAGCTTCGCGCGCAGCCGCAGCTGGGAGACCGCGATGGTCAGGTAGACCAGCAGGGCGATCGCACCCGAGGTGGCCAGCAGCGTGGCGAACACTTTCTCGGGGAACGCGTAGTTGGCGATCACGGTGAGGAACCCGACCGCGGTGGAGGCCAGCACAGCCACCCGGGGCACCCCGTTCTCGGTGGTCCGCATGACCGCCGCCGGCGCCTGCCCCCGGCGGCCCAGCGAGTAGATCATCCGGGAGGCGGTGTAGAGCGCGGAGTTCAGGCAGCTGGCCACCGCGACCAGCACGACCACGTCAACGATTCCCTTGGCCCCCGGCACGCCGAGCACGTCCAGCGCGGACTGGTACGAGCCGTTCTCCTTCAGCGCCGGGTCGTTCCACGGCACGATCGAGACCACCAGCAGGATCGAGGCCAGGTAGAACACCGAGATCCGCCAGATCACCGAGCGGGTGGCGCGGCCGATCTTCTCCTCCGGGTGGTCGGACTCGGCGGCGGCGATGGTCACGATCTCGGTGCCCATGAAGCTGAACATCGTGGTGAGCACGGCGGCGATCACCGCGCCGAACCCGCTGGGCAGGAACCCACCTGAGTCCACCAGGTGAGACACACCGCTCACCCCGCTGCCGGGCAGCAGGCCCACCACCGCGAGCACGCCGAGCACGATGAAGGCCACGATGGCCACGACCTTCAGCAGCGCGAACCAGAACTCGAACTCGCCGTAGTTGGCCACGCTGAACAGGTTGGTCGCGGTGAGCAACACGGTGACCAGCAACGCCCAGACCCACTGCGGAACCCCGGGTACCCAGGAGTTCAGGATCGTCGCGGCCGCCGTCGCCTCGACCGGGATGACGAGCACCCAGAACCACCAGTACAGCCAGCCGACGGTGAACCCGGCCCACGGTCCGACCGCGCGATCGGCGTAGGTGGAGAACGAGCCCGAGTCCGGGGTGGCGGCCGCCATCTCACCCAGCATCCGCATGACCAGCACGACGAGCAGCCCGGCGATCGCGTAGGAGACCAGCACGCCAGGCCCGGCGGTGGCGATCGCATTGGCCGAACCCACGAACAGCCCCGCGCCGATGACCCCGGCGATACTGATCATGGTGACGTGCCGGTCCCGCAGCCCCGCCTTCAGCTCGGTGCCCGGTTGTCCGGCCCGCCCGGGCCCGTCGGTCGTACCGGTCGCCATCAGCGTTCCCCCTGTACTCGCCTCAATCCGGCCGACAGCGCAGCCGGCGCCCGGGAATCGTCACACCATCGAGGCTGAGAAACCAGTCGAGAATGACTATCCGCGGCAATTCGGGCCGAACCGCGCCGAGGCCGCATCGTGACGGTGGAGGTTCATGTCACCTCGGACCAGAAGCTGAGCACGTTGCCGTTGGGATGGACGAAGTCCAGCCGTAATCACTCGGTCGAGAGGGCCGCATTTGACTGGGAGCGAGCCCGGGCCAGCTCGAGGAGTTCGGCCAGCTCAGTGAGCAGGTACTCGGCCATCACGTCCAGGTCCGGTATCAGCTCCCGACAGGCGAGCAACCCGAAGTGGACCCCGCCGTGGTAACTGAGCACCGTGACATTGAGCCCGAGTCCGTCGCCGATCACGGACAGCGGGTACATCGCCACCAGCTTGGCGCCGCCCAGATACACCGGCACGGAAGAACCGGGCACGTTGGACATCACCACGTTGAACGGGCGGGTACGGCTGATCAGCCCCATCCCGAACGCGACCCGGGCGGCCCGAGCGGCGAGGGCCGGGGCGAAGAATCCGGTGACGTCGTCGACGAGGCCTTCGGGCAGCACAGCGTGGCGCGCCTTGGCGGCCTTGGTCGCCTCGCTCGCCATGCTGATCCGCTCGCCCGGATCCCCGAGATGGGTGGGCACCTGGGCGATCATCGCGGAGACCTGGTTGCCGGACACTCCACCGTCCGCCGGCGACTTCCCGTCGCTCTTGACCTTCAGGGAGATCGGCATCAACGCGGTCAGCGGCGCGTTCGGGAGGGCGTCGTGGTCGATCAGCCAGCGGCGGATCGCCCCGGCCGAGACCGCGACGAACACGTCGTTGATGGTGACCCCGAAGGCGTTCTTGATCTCTTTGAACTCGGTGAGGCCGAGGGTGCGGAAGGCGAACCGACGGTGCGGCGTGATCGGGCGATTGAACGGGGTCGGCGGGGCGGAGCCGGCGATCCCGAACACCCCACCGTCCCGCTCACCCGCGCCGAACACTTGGCGTACCGCCGGGGCGGCCAGACTCGCCGCCGAAGGCACCGAGCGCAGTAGCCCGCCGAGCAGCCGGACGGTACGCACCGGATTTCCGGCCACCGAGGTGACGCCGCGCCAGAGCATGGTCGCGGTGCCGGGTGGCTCGACCGGCGCCTCGGCCGGCGTGCTGGGCAGTTCGCGCCCGTCCGGGGACAGATCGAACAGCTGGGTCATCAACTCAGCGCCCCCGACACCGTCGACCGCGGCGTGGTGGACCTTTGTGTAGAGGGCCATCCGACCGCCGGCCAGGCCAGAGATCAGGTAGGCCTCCCACAACGGACGGGCGCGGTCCAGCGGACGCGCGTGCAGCCGGGCTACCTGTTCGCCCAACTGCCGGTCGTCGCCCGGTGCCGGCAAGGCCAGCTCGCGCAGGTGGAACTCGATATCGAAGTCCGGATCATCGACCCAGTAAGGCTGATCCAAACCCAGCGGCACCGTGTGCAGCCGCCGGTGCAGCACCGGAATCAGCGGCAGCCGCTCGGCGAACAGCGCGGTGAGCCGCTCCAGGGTCAACGGCTCGGTAGCGGTGCTCGGGTCGATGATGCTGAGGCCACCCACGTGCCCGGTCGTTGTCGGCGTCTCGATGGCCAAGAACGTGGCGTCTGTGCCACTGAGTTGACGCATCGGGCCACTGTTCCAGCTCGGCGCCGAGGCGTAAAGCAGCAGGTGAAGGTGGCTGTCGCGATCAGATTCGGCCGAGCGTCTCAGCAAATTCATCAATCACACCGTCGCGAGCAGACCTCGGCGCGCCGCTCAACTGTGGTGGCGGACGGCCGCTTCCAGGCCGTCGAGCAGGTGCTCCGAGAAGATCCGAGCGACGAGTTCGCCTCGGCTGTTGACGTGGGTCTTGTCGAAGATGGCCTTGACGTGGTCGCGCACGGTGTGGCTGGAGAGGCTGAGTTCCGCGGCGATGTCCTTGGTGGCGAGGCCCCGCGCGAGCAGGAGGACGATCTCCACCTCGCGTTGGGTCAGCCCATAGGACTCGAGCAGGATGGGTACCACATCGGAGGACCGGGCGGGTTCGATCATGACGCCCACCTGGCCTTGGCCGCCCTCCATCGGGACAGCGGTCACGCGCAGCCACCGGCCGGATATCCCGCAGACCCGGGTGACCAGGTTTGTCGACGTGCGACTGAACCGCGCTCTGGTCACCGCCGCGCCGAGCAAGGATGGCAGGCCTGGTTCAGCGACGCCGCTGGTCTGCAGCTCGTCGAGTAGCGCCCGCGATTCCATGGTCATGTTCTGGATCTGGTTGCGGCCGTCGATGACGAGCATGGCCGCCGGTCCGTGGGTCGCGGCGTCAAGCCTGCAGGCTCCGCCGCGGAACGCTCGGGCGATGAGCGGCGCGAGGCTGCGGACCTGGCTCACCTCGTGGCTGGGGAACGGTCCGTCCTCGGTCGCACGGACGAGCACGGTGACACCCCAGCACGTCGTGCCGAGCACAAAGGCGGCGCGCAGCTCGTCGGCGACGCCCAGCGGTGCGTAGACATCGGTGTAGATCGGGGCGCGCTCGAGGTCGCCGTCGGTGACGCCGTACAGGGTGGCGACCGTGTCGGTACTGCGCGCGAGGGCGTTGAACTTGTTGAAACCCGGCGCCAGAAGCTCGTTGTCCCAGAAGGGGGCACACGCCTCGGCGGCAAAGCCTTCCACGATGCCGCCGGTTGGCAAGAGCGTCTTCGGGTCGACGGTCATGAGCGCGCACCAAGAAAAGCGGGTTACCGCATGGAACGAGGCAAGGGTCTCGTCCAGGATCCTCGCGATGCCGGCTTCATCTTCGATGATCCGTAGCAGTCGGTCACGAGCGCCAGTAAACGCCTCGATGCCCACGCTGGTGACTGTACGAGCCCCATCAGTGGTATGCCACCCCCTCAATTGCGGGGTGCGAAGGCCCAGCTCAGGGGTCGGGTCCACTACCGAGCGGGATTCACAGCCCGATCGTTTCTATTTATGGTCGAGCCGTGGAAGGAGTCCCACAATGGAAATGCCACATCTCGCGACCACGACTCGGGAAAATTCGGCGGACGACTGGCTGATGGGCTTTTTTCAGCTGATCGACGCGATGGATGCCGACGCCGCGGCGCAGGCATTCGCCGATGATGGGACCTTCCGGTTCGGCAATGCGGAGCCGGCCGTCGGTCGGGAGCAGGTACGAGACAACATGTCGGAGTTCTTCGCGATGATCGCCGCGCTGGACCACCGCATCACCGGAGTGTGGTCTGGCGACTGGGAACAGGGCGAGGTGAAGAGCGTGGAAGCGGAGGCCGTCTACACCCGTAAGGACGGCAGTCGGACCATGCCACTGCCGGTGACGAGCACCCTGCGCATGCGCGCGGGCCAGATCCAGGACTACCGGATCTTCATGGACATCTCGCCGCTGTTCGCGCTGCCGCAGGAGGTTCCGGAACCGGCGGGCCGGCGTCGACCGGCGACTGACTGAGCCAGCGGGGGATGCGCGGTGAACAATTCCCACGCCTCGACCAGGGACGGGCTGGTTCTGGCGGCCGACGACGGTCCGGCGTTCTGGTTCCTCGACACCCTCACGCTCACCAAGGTCAGCGGAGGGGATACCGGCGGCGGCTTCACCGTCCTGGACCACCGCTGTCCCCCGGGCTTTGCGCCGCCACCACATATCCATCGGGATTGCGACGAGGCCTTCTTCATCCTCGAGGGGCAGTTCGACGGATTCTGTGGCGAGCGACTGTGGAACGCCGGTCCCGGCACGCTGGTGTTTCTACCCCGAGGCGTGCCGCACGGCTTCCGAGTGTCCGAGCTCGGCCAGGGCCGCACTCTGCTGATCCTTGGCCCGGCCGGTTTCGACGCATTCGTCGCCGACGTGGGGGAGCCAGCCGAACGACTCGTACTGCCTGAGCCGGCCCGGCCTGATCCAGCCCGAGTCGCGGAACTTGCCGCTGCGCACGGCATCGAGTTGTTGCCGCCGCAGGCCGGGTGACGCCTCGGGCGAGCAGCCAGTCCCGCAGCACCACCAGCCCCGACGTGGTGAC
>DASWST010000103.1:0-11886 GCA_036402515.1 Pseudonocardia sp. | reverse complement strand
GCGATGGTCGCTATAGCGACCATCGCCACTCACGACCTCACGAGTCATCACTCTTGCGGGTGATGGGTGGTCGCTGTAACTTGATGCGATGTCACTGAACAAGATGTTAAGTGCCATCGAAGAATTGTTCAGTGCAGCCTGACACGCCATGTCCTTCCGACCTGGAACGGCTGGGTGCGCGGATCCGCGCCTACCGGACGATGCGAAAGATGTCGCTGCGCTCGCTGGCCGAATTCGCCGGGGCCAGCGCCAGTTTCATCAGTCAACTCGAGCGCGGGCAGACCAGCGCGAGCGTCGGCATGCTGCGCCGAATCGCCGGCTGTCTCGGCCTGACCATGGCGGACCTGTTCAGCGAGGACAACACCGCCGACCCTCGGGTGCTGCACCAGGCCGACCGGGCGGAGCTGCCGGCCGGGCCGGGTGTGCGCAAGTTCCTGATCTCCCGGCGCCCGCTGCAGAACGTGGAGATCTACTCCGGGCAGTTCGAGCCGGGCGCCAGCACCGGCCCTAACCCCTACACGCACGGCGACGCGCAGGAGTTCCTGCTGGTCCTGCACGGGCGGGTCACGCTCTGGTTGGGCGAGCCGGGCCAGCAGGAAGAACACCGGCTCAGCGCCGGCGACAGCATCGAGTACCGCACGGCGAGCCCGCACCGACTGGACACCCACGGCGGCACCGCCGCCGAGGTGCTGTGGATCATCAGCCCACCCACCTCGGTCTGACCGCACGGCGAACCCCTCTCGAAGGAGGATCGGATGCGTGAGGCACCTCGCTCCTATCAGCGGCGCCCCTCTCCGCGCGGCCGTGCGGTTCTGGGCGCGATAGCCGCGTGCGCGGTGGTAACCCTGGTCGCCACGGCCTGCGGCGGTTCCGGCCCCAGCGGGCCGGACGTCGACCTGGGCGCCGGCCCGACGCAGGTGGGGACGGTGAAGAACGGGGCGCTCAAGGGGGTCAACATGACCTTCGTGTCCTACGGCGGGATCTACCAGAAGGGCCAGCAGGACGCCGCGATCGATCCGTTCGCCACCGCGTCCGGAGCCACCCTGGTGCAGGACGGTCCCACCGACTACGCCAAGCTCAAGGCGCAGGTGGAGTCCAACAACGTCACCTGGGACGTGGTGGACACCGGCTCGGTGTGGGCCGACGCGCAGTGCGACAAGCTGCTCCAGCCGCTGGACTACTCGATCATCGACAAGTCCAAGATCCCCAACGGGCTGGCCACCAAGTGCAGCGTGCCGGCCATGCAGTACGGCTACGTGCTGGCCTACAACAAGACGAAGTTCGGCGGCAACCCGCCCACCGGTTGGAAGGACTTCTTCGACACCGCGCGGTTCCCGGGCAAGCGGGCCATCAACGGGGATCCGACCGCCGCCGAGCCCGGCGCCTACGAGGCGGCGTTGCTGGCCGACGGGGTCGCGCCGGACAAGCTGTACCCGCTGGATACCGCGCGGGCCGAGCGGGTGCTCAACGCGGCCCGGCCGGCGCTGGTGTTCTGGAAAACCGGCGCGGAGTCCCAGCAGCTGCTGGAATCCGGCGAGGTCGACATGGCCATGCTGTGGAGCGGCCGGGCCTACGGGGCGATCAAGAACGGGGCGCCGTACGCGGTCCAGTGGAACCAGTTCTTCCCGGTGATGGACACGCTGACCGTGCCGAGGGGGGTGCGCTCACCCAAGGCGGCAATGGCGCTGATCAACTATTACCTGGGCGCCGCCCAGCAGGAGAAGCTCACCGAGCTGACCACTTACTCGCCGGTCAACACCGATGCCAAGCCGCGGCTGGACGAGCTCACCAGCTCGTTCATCACCACCACCAAGGCCCGCCAGGACCAGGCCGTGCCGGTGGACGCGACCTGGTGGGCGGCCAACCAGGACGCCCTGCTGACCCACTGGTCCGAGTGGCTGGGCAGCTGAGGTGACCGTCCTCGACGAGCTGACCAGCGCCGGCCGAGGCGGCGCTGGCGCCGCGGCGGAGCCGGCTACCGCCGCGGACCGGCGCCGCACCCGGCCGGGCCTGCTCGTCGCGCCCGCGCTGATCCTGCTGCTGGCGTTCTTCGTCTATCCGGTGCTCACCATGGTCTGGCGCTCGCTCACCGATCCGACGCCCGGCCTCGGCAACTTCATCTGGTTCTTCACCGAGCCGGCGAACCTGCGGGTGCTCGCCCGCACGTTCACCACCAGCCTGTGGGTCACCGTGATCGCGCTGCTGCTGTCCTACCCCTACGCGTATGCCATGACGGCGGTCGGGCGGCGCGGCAAGGCGGTGCTCACGCTGCTGGTGCTGGTGCCGTTCTGGACCAGCCTGATGGTGCGCACCTTCGCCTGGCAGGTGCTGCTGCAGGACACCGGCGTGGTGAACCGGCTGCTCGGGCTGGTCGGGCTGGGCCCGCTGGCACTGATCCGCACCGAGACCGGCGTGATCATCGGCATGACCCAGGTGCTGATGCCGTTCCTTGTGCTGCCGCTGTACGCGGTGATGAGCGGTATAGACCTGAGGTTGGTGCGCGCGGCCCTCGGCCTGGGCGCCCGCCCGCTGATCGCGTTCACCCGGGTGTACCTGCCGCTGTCCATGCCCGGCGTGGTGGCCGGCACGCTGATGGTGTTCATCCTCTCGCTGGGCTTCTACATCACCCCGGCGCTGCTCGGCTCGCCCACCGACGCGCTGATCTCCCAGCAGATCTTCACCCAGGTCAGCGGGCTGCTGCGGTGGGGCCGGGGTGGGGCGATGGGCGTGGTGCTGCTGGTCACCACGCTGGTGCTGGTCGGCCTGGTGGCCCTGGCCCTGCGCCACACACCGGGGCGCCGTGCGGGGGATGCGCCGTGAGGCTCGGCCGGCCGCTGCTCTGGGTGTTCTGCGGGCTGGTCGGGTTCTGGCTGGTCGCGCCGGCGCTGATCGTGCTCCCGCTGAGCCTCACCGGCCAGGCGTCCCTGGTGTTCCCGCCGAGGAGCTGGTCACTGCGCTGGTACGCCAACTTCTTCGGCGACCCCGCGTGGATCGGCGCGTTCTGGACGTCCATCCAGGTCGCGGTGCTGGTCACCGTGGTGTCCACGGTGATCGGCACGGCGGCGGCGGTCGGGCTGGCTAGGGGGCGGGGTCGTGCATTGGTGGCGGCGAACGCACTGATACTCAGCCCGATGATCGTGCCCGGCATCGTGTTCGCCATCGGCAGCTACGCGACGTTCCTCGCGCTGCGACTGGTGGGCAGCCTGGGCGGGTTCGTGATGGCGCACACCGTGCTCGCGCTGCCGTTCGTGGTGATCCCGGTGGCGGCCCGGCTGCGCGGTTTCGACCGCCGCCTGGAGCTTGCCTCGGCCAGCCTGGGCGCCGGGCGGTGGGCCACGTTCCGCCAGGTCACCCTGCCGCTGGTGGCCCCAGGGGTGCTCGCCGGGGCGCTGTTCGCGTTCGTCACCAGCTTCGACGAGGTGGTCGTCTCGCTGTTCATCCAGAGCCCGTACCTGCAGACGCTGCCGGTGAAGATGTACAGCAGCGTCAGCCGGGACACCGACCCGACCATCGCCGCCGCCGCCTCGATGATCATCGTGTTGACCACCGTGCTGGTGCTGGTGGCCAGCTACGTCACGGTGAGGAGGAGCCGTGCCCGATAGCGCGCCCACCCCCGCCCCAGCCGGCCTGCCTCGCGCCGCTCTGGCTCCCACCGCTCTGACTCCCGCCGCTCTGGCTCGCGCCGGCGGCGAGATCACCCTGGAGCGGTTGACCAAGCGCTACGCGGACACCTCGGCGGTCGAGGATGTCTCGCTGACCATCCGCCCCGGCGAGTTCATGACCCTGCTCGGGCCCAGCGGATCGGGCAAGACCACCACGCTCAACGCCATCGCCGGCTTCGTCACCCCGACCTCCGGGCGGCTGCTCATCGACGGTGTGGCGGTGGACAACGTGCCGCCCCACCGCCGCGACATCGGCATGGTGTTCCAGCACTACGCGCTGTTCCCGCACATGACCGTGGCGGAGAACATCGCCTTCCCACTCAAGCAGCGCAAGGTCGCCCGAGGCCGGCGCGCGGAGCTGGTCGGCGCCGCGCTGGCCACCGTGCGGCTCCCCGGGTTCGAGCGGCGCTACCCGCACGAGCTGTCCGGCGGTCAGCAGCAGCGGGTGGCGGTGGCCCGCTCCATCGTCTACGCGCCCCGGGTCATGCTGATGGACGAGCCGCTCGGCGCGCTGGACAAGAAACTCCGGGACTGGCTGCAGCTGGAGATCAAACGGATCCACGACGAGCTGGGCACCACGTTCGTCTACGTCACCCACGACCAGGACGAAGCGCTGGTGCTGTCCGACCGGGTCGCGGTGTTCAACCACGGCCGGATCCAGCAGGTGGGCACACCGGGCGAGCTCTACGAACGCCCCAGCACGCTGTTCGTCGCCCAGTTCCTCGGCGACTCCACGGTGCTGCGCGGGCAGGTCAACCGGAACGGCTCAGGCGGCGCGGGCGGTGGCTCCGACGGCGGCTCGACGCTGGGCAAGTGTGGGCGCATCCTGCGTGCTCCCGGCTCGCTGGACGGGGCCGGCCCCACCGACGGTGCCATCGTGGTGCGGCCCGAGCGGCTGGCGGTGCATGGCAACGGCGGCGCGCCGGACGGGGCGGACTGGAACACCCTGCCCGCGGTGGTGGAGCGGGAGATCTACCTCGGCTCCAGCCGCAAGCTGGAACTGCGCCTGCCCGACGGCGACCCCGCCCTGGTCCGCGAGCAGGCCGGCCGACTTGCCGACGTCCGCCCCGGTGACCAGGTCACCCTGGCCTGGCGGGTAGCCGACTCAGTGCTGCTGACCGACGACCCCGACGTGGAGGCCGCCCTCACATGAAACTCGCTCTGCTGAACCCGGGTGCCGCGGCGCTGGCGGAGGTGCCGCGCTCGGCCGACTTCGTCAACGGCGAGGTGTCCTTCTGGTACCGGGGGATGGGGCTGCCGCCTCGGCGCGCCGCGCTGCCCGGGCCTCGGGAGTACGACGTGTGCCTGGTCGGCGCCGGCTACACCGGGCTGTGGACCGCCTACTACCTCAAGCAGGCCCAGCCCGACCTGCGGATCGCCGTACTGGAGCGGGAGTTCGCCGGGTTCGGCGCGTCCGGGCGCAACGGGGGCTGGCTGAGCGGACGGCTCGCCGGGTCCCCCGAGCGGTACGCCGCGACGCACGGCCAGACCGCGGTCGCCGCGCTGCGCGGGGCGATGTGGGAGTCCATCGACGAGGTCATCCGGGTGGCTGCCGCCGAGGGGATCGACGCGGACATCGTCAAGGGCGGGCTGTTGCACGTGGCCACCAACCCGGCACAGCGGCGGCGGCTGCACGCCGGGCTGGCGCGGGAACGGGAGCGCGGGGTCGGCGAGGCGGACCTGCGGCTGCTGGACGCCGGCGAACGGGCCAGCCGGCTGCGGGTGGCCGGGGCGTTGGACGCCACGTACACCCCGCACTGCGCCCGGATCCAGCCCGCCAAGCTGGTCCAGGGCCTGTCTCGCGCGGTCGAGGCGCTCGGCGTGGACATCTTCGAGGGCACCACGGTCACCGAGATCCGGCCGCGCACCGGTGCCGGCTGGCGCGCCACCGCCGTGACCGACCGCGGCGAGCTGACCGCGGACTATGTGATCCGCGCGGTGGAGGGATTCACCAGTGGCATCGACGGGCAGCACCGCCAGTGGCTGCCGATGAACAGCTCGATGATCGCCACCGAGCCGCTGCCCGCAGATGTGTGGGAGCGGATCGGCTGGGCGGGCCGGGAGCTGCTCGGCGACGACGCGCACGCCTACATCTACGCGCAGCGCACCGCCGACGACCGGATCGCCATCGGCGGGCGCGGGGTGCCGTACCGGTTCGGCTCGCGCTGGGATCAGCGCGGCGCCACCCACGAGCGCACTGTGGTCGCGCTCTGGCGGATGATCACTCGGCTGTTCCCGGACGCCGCGGACGCCCGGCTGGAGCACGCCTGGTGCGGGGTGCTCGGGGTGCCCCGGGACTGGTGCTCGACCGTTCACGTCGATCACGCCAGCGGCCTGGGCTGGGCGGGCGGCTACGTGGGCCACGGGGTGACCACCACGAACCTGGCCGCCCGCACCCTGCGTGACCTGGTGCTGCGCCAGGACACCGAGCTCGCCCGGATGCCCTGGGTGGGCCGGGAGGTCCGGCAGTGGGAACCGGAGCCGCTGCGCTGGCTGGGCGTCCAGTTGATCTACACCCTGTACCGCGCCGCCGACCGCCGAGAGAACGACCGGAGCCTGCGCACCTCCAACTACGCCCGCCTAGCCGACCTGATCTCCGGCCGGTAACTCGGCGCGCGCCACAGACTCTCGCCAGGACCGATCATCGTGGCGCACCATGCACAGGTGACCGGGGTGCGGCTGGGCGCCGAGGACGTGGATGCGTTTCTCACCGGCCTGGCCCTGCTCGGGTCCGGCGGTGGCGGCGACCCCTACACCTACCGGCACGCGCTGCGCACCGCGCTGGCCGACGCCGAGCTCGTCCTGCACGACCCGGAGGAGCTGGGGGACGCACCGGTGGTGCCCGTGGGCATGTTGGGTGGCACCCGGATGCTCACCGAGAAGCTGCCCGGCGGCCAGGAGATCCCCCGGGCGGTGCACGCGCTGACCAGGTGGACCGGCACCGAACCGGCCGCGCTGATGCCCTTCGAGGCGGCCGGGCTGAACGGGGCGCTGGCCGCGTCGGCCGCCGCCCAGCTCGGCCTCCCGTTGGTCGACGCCGACCTGATGGGCCGGGCGATGCCGCGGATGGACCAGGTCACCCGGGCGGTAGGCGGAGGCGCGGTGACGCCGTTCGCGATGGCCGAGCCGAGCGGTCAGACCCTGCTGGTCGACTCGGCCACGCCGACCGGCCTGGAGCGGTTGGCCCGCTCGTTTGTCGCGCAGAGTGGCGGTTGGGCGGGCTCGGCGATGGTGGCCGCGCCGGCCAGCGAGGCGTCCACGGATGCCTGCCTGGGCACGCTCGGCCGGGCGTTGCTGCTGGGCCGGGCGCACCGTGAGCTGCCGGACAAACCCGAGCCGGAGCGGGTCGCGGGGGCACTCGGCGGGCAACTGCTCGGCGTCGGCCGGGCCGTGGACATCAGCCGACAGCGGTCCACCTCGTTCGGCCGGGCCAGCATCACCGTGCTGGGCAAGAGCGGCGGGGTGCTGCGGCTGGAGGCGGAGAACGAGTTCCTGCTCGCGCTGCTCGACGGGCAGCCGGTGGCCAGTTGCCCTGACCTGATCTGCGTGCTGGACCGGCGCCGAGCCACCCCGATCGCGGTGGACTCGCTGCGCCCCGGGGACGACCTGATCATCGTGGTGCTGCCCGGACCGGTCTGGTGGCGGGCGACCCCGGAGCGGCTGCGGCATGTGGACCCGCGCGCGTTCGGGTTGGGCTGTGACGCGGTCCTGCTGCCCACCCGGGCCCCGCGCTCGGCCCCGGTGCCGCCGGCCCCTGGCTCGGCGCGCTCGGCCCCGGTGGCCAGGTGACCGCCGGCGTCGCGCTGGCCGCGCTGCTCGGCCACCCGGACTGGGCCGAGGTCACCCTGCTGGCCGGGCCCCGGGTGGCGGACACCCCGGTCAGCGGCGTACTGGCGGTGCCCGACGTACTCGCCGAGCCGAAGGGCGCCGCCGGCCGGCTGCTCGCCGTGGTGCTGTCCGCGCCGCGCGCGGACTGGCACCTGGACGCGCTGCTGCGCCGGGGCAGCGCCGAGGGGGCGGCCGCCGTGCTGCTGCCCGGCATCGAGCCGCTTCAGCCGGCCAGCCGGGCGCTGGCCGCGCGCATCGGGCTGCCGGTGCTCGGCGCGCCCGACCCGCTGGCCGCCATCATGGCTGCCGCCCGGTTGATCCACGAGGGTGACCAGGTGGTGGCCGATCTGGTCGCCAGGACCGCCGCCACCTGCACGGACGCCGGCCAAGGCACCGACGCGCTGGTGGCCGACCTGGCGAAGCTGTGGCGGCGGCCGGTGTGGCTGCTGGACTCCTCGGGCCGGGTGGTGGCCGGCCCGGAACCGGGGCCAGCGGCTGACGCCGCCGGCGCCGGCGTGCTGCGGCGGTGGCTGGGCGCCGAGGGCCGGGGAGCCCAGCTGGCCGCCGCGGTGCCGGACGGAGTGCCGGCCGAGGTCGCCGCGGTCACCGCCGCGTTGGGCGTCGCTGCGGAGTCGGTCGGCCAGCGACTGGCCGAGCAGCGCCTGGCCGTGGAGCGGGACGCCCGGCTGCGCATGGCGTTGCTGGCCGAGATCGTGCACAGCGGCGGAGAGCTGTCCTCGGGCACCCGGCGGCGGGCCATCGACGCGGGCTGGCAGGTGGAGGGCTGGCACGTGGGGATCCGGATCGACGTGCCCGGAGCGGTGGATCCGGTGGCGATTCGCCCCGAGGTGCTGCGCGCGGTGTCCGCCGCGCGCCTGCGGGCGGTGGTGGTCGAGCAGGGATCCGGGTGGGGCGTGTGGACGACGTTCGACCACGCCCCCGAGCCCGCGGAGCTGCAGCGGCATGCGTCGGCGGCGCGCCGGGTGCAGTGGTTGCTGCGGTCGTCGCTGCCCACCTCGATGGGCGTCGGGCGGGCCCACCACGGGGTGCCCGGGCTGGTGCGCACGCTCAGCGAGGCCGGCGACGCCGCCCGGCTGGCCACCGGCCGCTCAACTAGCGGGCACTTCGTGCACGTGGACCGGATGGGGCTGGGCCAGATGCTGCTCGCCTGGACCCGCACGGACACCTTCCTGCCGGCCGCCCGTTCGCTGCTCGAGCCGCTGGACGGCCAGCCCGGTGACCTGCTGCTGACCCTCACCGCGTTCCTGGACGCCGAGTCGTCGCTGACCGAGACGGCCGCGGTACTCGGGGTGCACCGCAACACGGTGGCCGCCCGGATCACCCGGATCCGGGAGCTGCTGACGGTGGACCTGGCCGACCCGGACGAGCGGCTGGCCCTGCACCTGGCCTGCCGCAGCGTCGTCTTCCACCGCTAATGCCGGCTTGGGGAGGACTGAAAATGGGAGATCTGCTACCAGACGGGCGGAGGGCGACCTCGCCCGGGGCCCGCCTTCGCGAGTTGCTGGCCGCCCCGGAACCGTTGCTGGCGCCCGGCGCGTACGACGCGTTGTCCGCGCGGCTGATCGAGCAGGCCGGGTTCGACGCGGTCTACATGACCGGGTTCGGCAGCACCGCCTCGCTGATCGGCCGGCCGGACGTCGGCCTGCTCAGCGGCGCGGAGATGGTGGACAACGCGCGGCGGATAACGGCGGCGGTGGACCGGCCGGTGATCGCCGACGCGGACACCGGGTACGGCAACGCGATCAACGTGCTGCGCACCGTCGCCGCCTATGAGCAGGCCGGGGTGGCCGGCATCCACCTGGAGGATCAGGTGATGCCGAAGAAGTGCGGACACATGAGCGGCAAGGCGGTGATTCCGGCCGAGGAAATGGCCGGCAAGATCCGGGCCGCGGTGGCCGCCCGCCGCGATCCCGACTTCGTACTGATCGCCCGCACCGACTCCGCCGCCGTGCATGGCATCGATGAGGCGATATCCCGTGGCCGCCAGTACGCCGAGGCCGGCGCGGACGCCCTGTTCGTGGAGGCCCTCACCAGCGAGGCCGACCTGGCGCGGGTGGCCGGCGAGCTGCGCGGGGTGGCCCCACTGGTGTTCAACTGGGCGGAGGGCGGACGGACCCCGCCCCTGCCGTTGGCGCGGATCCGCGAGCTCGGCTTCGCCCTGGTGCTGTTCCCGATCGGCACACTGCTGGCCGCGACCGTCGGCATCCGGGCGCTGCTGGCCCGGCTGCGTGCGGACGGCACACCCGCCGCCGCGCTGCCCGACCTGCCCAGCTTTACCGAGTTCACCGAGCTCATCGGCCTGCCGGAGATCACCGAGCTGGAGCGCCGGTTTACTGCTGGATGACGGCCCTCGGCGGCCACACCTCCGACACATGAGCGGCATAACGGGCACACAGGTTAGTGACTACATTCAGTGACGTTATCCTCGAACGTGGCCGCCTCGTTACTCTTACTGGTGAACCACCCGCATACTGGCCTCTCACTCGTAACAGCGGCCGTGACGCACGCGACCTCGCTGATATGAATCTCGGCGAGCAACGGCTCACGGGCAACCATGGACCCGACGCGGAGGACCCACGATTGGCGAGCGGCACCGAGCTGCTCACCGTCGCTGAAGTCTCCGCGTTGCTCCGGGTTTCCAAGATGACGATCTACCGCATGGTGCATTCGAGCGAGATCACCCACGTCAGGGTCGGTCGCTCGTTCCGTATCCCAGCAGACGCGGTGCGCCAGATCCTCGGCCGCCGCAACTCCGGCCACTCCCAGCCTTAGCCAACCCCGGCCGTCGACCGAGCGGACACCAGGACGTCCCGGATCGACCGCCGCGCCACAGCGCACGGGCTCCTCAGCCCGGTCGGGACGCAGATCGCCCCGACCACGCGCTTATCCCCGGGCGCGGGCAGGCCGAGCCCTCAAAATCAGCAGGCCTCCATCCAGGTGACGGCGACTACGCCGACGGTGAAGCAACAAGTCTCCCCTCAGCTCAGCACGTTGACTGCTCGAGCCACCACGAGCACCACCACCGCCAGCGCCACCGCCGACTGCACCATCATGATCATTTTTGCCCACCTGGACAGCGGCATCACATCGGTCGGGCTGAACGCGGTGGAGTTGGTGAACGACAGGTAGAGATAGTCCACGAAGGTCGGTTCCCAGTCCGGGTCGGTCAGCTCGGGACTTTGCATCTGGGCGAACAGGAAGTCCGGATAGTCCCGAGCGGAGGCCGCCCTGGCCGCCGGCCCACCGCGGTCCAACTCCCAGTAGATCAGCGCGAAGGCCAGCACGTTGGTCAGCCAGATCGCCGCGCCGGCGGTGAGCAGGTCCCCCGGGGTGATCGGGCGTCCTCGAACCAGCTCGCCAACCAGCAGAACCGCGGACCAACCATTGGACAGCCCGATCAAGCCGGTGAGCAGCAGCCCACTGGCGCGCAGCAGGGTCGACTCCCGGTTGAGCCGGAACGGGTTGGCGGCCACCAGAACGATCAGCAGTACCAGCTCGAGCACCGGCAGCAGGTAGCGCTGGCCCGGCGCCATCGGGTCTGGCAGTACCATCTGCAGCCCGATCGCGACCATCACCGCGAGCGCCTGCGGCCAGCGGTGCTCGCCTTGGGTGCGCCGCTGCCACGCCGGCGCCGGCGCCGGAGCGGGCTCGGGCGACGCGGGCTCGGTCGACGCGGGCTCGGGGGATGGCGCGGGCACGGCGTTGATCTTAGACCGGGCCTCGCCTGGCCAACTTGGTACTGGGGAGGAGCGCGACTGGTGGACTCCGCCTGACTCCGCAGGCAAGGTGGACGTGCGTTGTGGTGGCCGCCGTATCGATTCGAAATCTTGGTCGGCTTTGGGATTGCTGGTCATTTCGAAAGATGCTTTGGACGGAAGAGCAGTCAGCTACCACAGTCTGGCTTCCGCCTTTTGTCTGTGGGGTCGGGGACCCTGGTCGGTGTCGTCAGGCGAGGCACCCAAAAATCTCGTTGAAGAATTACGTGCCCAGCTTCCAGTCAGCTCCAGAAATTGTCAGACCCCGCTGCGACAATGTTGGCATGATAGAGAGTCCACTCACTCCCTCGCGCGAGTCCGTGTATGCGGGTTTGGCCGCGATGCGGGTGGATGTGCGCTCCGCGTCCAGACAGGATCGGATTGATCAGCTGTCGTATCTGAAGACAGTGCTGCGCCAGGCCGAGCTTGACATGGTCGAGCTGGTGGCGTCGTTGGATAACAACGATGATTTTGTCGAACTCGGGGTGCGCCCGGTCTCGGCGGTGGCGGATCTGTTGCGGTGTCGGGAGTTCGAGGCGCGTCGGATGGTGGCGGTGGCTCGGGCGGTGTTTCCGACGTCGTTGGGTGGGGTGGCGTTGGAGCCGAGGTTGCCGGCCACC
>DASWST010000102.1:0-7528 GCA_036402515.1 Pseudonocardia sp. | reverse complement strand
GCGGGCGAGAGGTGGCCGGCACACTAGCCGCGTGGCCGCCTCCCTGCCCGACCTGCTGCTGCCCTGGTTCGACGAGCACGCCAGGGACCTGCCGTGGCGCCGGCCGGAGACGACCCCGTGGGGCGTGCTGGTCAGCGAGTTCATGCTGCAGCAGACACCGGTGAACAGGGTGGCGCCGATCTGGACGGACTGGCTGACCCGCTGGCCCACGCCCGCCACGCTAGCCGCGGCGCCCCAGGCCGAGGTCCTGCGAGCCTGGGGCAAGCTGGGCTACCCCCGCAGGGCGTTGCGGCTGCATGCCGCGGCCACCACCATCGCCGCCGAGCACGGCGACCGGGTGCCGGACCACCTGGACGAGCTGCTCGCGCTGCCCGGGGTGGGGGCGTACACGGCGAGGGCGGTGCTGGCGTTCGGCTACCACCGCCGCGCGCCGGTGGTGGACACCAACGTCCGGCGGGTGATCGCCCGGGTGGTGCACGGCGCCGGGGGTGTCGGGCCGGCCCGCACCGCCGCCGACCTGACCGACGCCGAGCTGCTGCTGCCGGACACCGACGCGGCCCGGTTCTCCGCCGCGCTGATGGAGCTCGGCGCGGTGCTCTGCATCGCCGGCACCGCGCCCCGGTGCACCGCCTGCCCGGTGCTGGACGAGTGCGCCTGGCACGCCGCCGGCCGCCCCGAGTACACCGGCCCGACCCGCCCCGTCCAGCGCTACGCCGGCACCGACCGCCAGGTCCGCGGCCGGCTGCTGGACGTGCTGCGCGACGCCCCAGGACCGGTGCACCGCGCCGAGCTGGACCTCGTCTGGTCCGACGCGGTGCAGCGGGACCGCTGCCTGCTCTCGCTGCTGGACGACGGGCTGGTGGAGCAGCTGGACGAGGTCCGCTTCGCCCTGCCGGGTGAGTGCACGCCGGCCGACTAGAGTCGCCAGGTGGCTGAGACCGCGCCGAAGGTGCCCGAGCGCCCGTCGCTGGACGGATTGGATGCCCACTGGGCGGCGCGCTGGGAGACCGACGGCGTATACCGGTTCCGCGCGCCGGCCACCCGGGACGAGGTCTTCTCCATCGACACCCCGCCGCCGACGGTCAGCGGCTCACTGCACGTGGGCCACGTGTTCTCCTACACCCATACCGACATCGTGGCCCGGTTCCACCGGATGCGCGGCAAGCGGGTGTTCTATCCGATGGGTTGGGACGACAACGGCCTGCCCACCGAGCGCCGGGTGCAGAACTACTTCGGGGTGCGCTGCGAGCCGTCGCTGCCCTACGACCGGGAGTTCTCCCCGCCGGAGCAGGTGAACCCCAAGGCGCGGCCGATCGACATCTCCCGGCGCAACTTCGTCGAGCTGTGCGAGCTGCTGACCGCCTCCGACGAGCAGGCGTTCGAACAGGTCTGGCGCCGGCTCGGGCTGTCCGTGGACTGGTCGATGACCTACACCACGATCGGCGCGGACGCCCAGCGGATCTCCCAGCTGTCCTTCCTGCGGCTGCTGCGGCGGGCTGAGGCGTATCAGGCCGAGGCGCCGACGCTGTGGGACGTCGGGTTCGCCACGGCGGTGGCGCAGGCCGAGCTGGAGGACCGGGAGTACCCGGGCGCCTGGTACCGGATCGCCTTCCACCGCGCAGAGGACGGCGGCACCGACGACCAGCCGGGGTTGTTCATCGAGACCACCCGTCCGGAGCTGCTCCCGGCCTGCGTGGCGCTGATCGCCCACCCGGACGACGAGCGCTACCTTCACCTGTTCGGCACCACGGTGCGCACCCCGGTATTCGGCGTCGAGGTGCCGGTGCTCGCCCACCCGGGGGCCGAGCGCGAGCGGGGCGCGGGCATCGCGATGTGCTGCACCTTCGGTGACCTGACCGACGTCCAGTGGTGGCGCGAGCTGAAGCTGCCCACCCGCACGGTGATCGGCAGGGACGGCCGCTTCCTGCCGGACCCGCCAGCCGGCCTGGAGGACCCGGCGGGCCGCGCCGCCTACGCCCAGCTGGCAGGGGCGACGGTGCACACCGCCAGGGAACGGGTGGTGGCCATGCTGCGCGAGTCCGGCGACCTGGACGGCGAGCCGCGCCGGACGGTGCGCCCGGTGAAGTTCTACGAGAAGGGCGACAAACCGCTGGAGATCGTGTCCAGCCGGCAGTGGTTCATCCGCTCGATGGCCCACCGCGACGTGCTCTTGGAGCGCGGCGCACAGCTGCACTGGCACCCCGACTACATGCGAGCCCGGTACGAGGACTGGGTGCGCGGGTTGAACAGCGACTGGCTGATCAGCCGGCAGCGGTTCTTCGGCGTGCCGTTTCCGGTCTGGTACCCGCTGGACGAGGCTGGCGAGCCGGACTACGCGGCGCCGATCCTGCCGAGTGAGGACGCCCTCCCGGTGGACCCCTCCTCGGACACCGCGCCCGGCTACCGGGAAGACCAGCGCGGCCGACCCGGCGGCTTCCTCCCCGACCCGGACGTGATGGACACCTGGGCCACCAGCTCGCTCACCCCGCAGCTGGTCTGCGGCTGGGAGCGCGACCCGGACCGCTACGCGCTGACCTTCCCGATGGACCTGCGGCCACAGGCCCACGACATCATCCGCACCTGGCTGTTCGCCACCGTCCTGCGCAGCGAGCTGGAGTCCGGCACGCTGCCCTGGCGGCACGTCGCGCTGTCCGGCTGGATCCTGGACCCGGACCGCAAGAAGATGAGCAAGTCCAAGGGCAACGTGGTGACGCCGGTGGACCTGCTCGAGCAGTTCAGCCCGGACGCGGTGCGCTACTGGGCGGCGAGCGGCCGGCCCGGCACCGATACCGCCTTCGACCAGGGCCAGATGAAGATCGGCAGACGGCTGGCCACCAAACTGCTGAACGCCAGCAAATTCGTGCTCGGCTTCCCGGAGCCCTCGTCCGCCGCCACCGTGACCGAGACGCTGGACCGGGCCGTGCTGACCGCACTGGACGAGGTGATCGAACAGGTCACCGAGGCGTTCGAGGCCTTCGAGTACACCACCGCCCTGGAGCGCACCGAGCGGTTCTTCTGGATGTTCTGCGATGACTACCTGGAGCTGGTCAAGGACCGCGCGTACGGCACGCAAGGCGCCGACCCAACCAGCGACCTCGACCAGGCCGCCACCGAGTCGGCGCGGCTGACCCTGCGCACCGCGCTCTCCGTGCTGCAGCGGCTGCTCGCCCCGGTCCTGCCGTTCGCCACCGAGGAGGCCTGGTCGTGGTGGCATGACGACTCGGTGCACACCAGCGAATGGCCCAGCCCGACCGGGGGCTCCCGGTCCGGCGCCGAAGTGCTCACCTTGGCCAGCGGGGTGATCCGGGCGATCCGTAAGGCCAAGTCGGACGCCCGGCGCTCGATGCGCTCCCCGGTGCACAGCGCGCGGGTGTTCGCGCCGGCGGAATCGCTGGACGCGGTCCGGGCAATCAGCGCCGACCTGCGCGCCGCCGGGAACGTGGCCGCCCTGCTGCTCGACCCGGCGGAGGATCAGCGGCTGCGCGTCGACGTGTCGCTGGGCGACCAGTAATCTGCGGGCGTGGCCGAGGCGCTGGACTTCTTCCTCGACGACCCCTCCGCCGGCGAGATCATGGCACTCCGCGCGCGGCTCGCGCTGGCCGGCGTGCCGGTACCCGCCTCCGCCCCCTCGGTCCGCTTCGCCAGGGGCGCGGCGATCCCGGCCAAGGTGCGCGGCCAGCTCGCCGAGGACCTGCGGCTGCTGGTGCTGCCCGAGCTCTGGCTGGCCGTGCTGGGCACCATCCTGACCGCCGAGCCCCGGCTGGTCCTCTGCGCGGTGGTGGACACCGAGCTGCTGGCCGCGCACAGCGGGGTGCACGACGCGCTGGCCGGCCGGGTGCGTGAGCCGTCCTCGCGTTACCTGCCGGGGTCCTGGCTGCCGCACTGCGCGCTTACCAGGGAGCTGGGCTGGTCGGCGCTGCCTTCGGCGGTGGAGAGCCTGGACGAGGTGCGGCCGATCCGCGCCAAGGTCGCCTCGATCGGCATCACCGACACCCGTACCGGGCAGGTCACCCAGCTAATCCGGTGAGGAACCCGGAGACCAGCTCGCGGTAGCGCTCGGGCGCGTCGTCGTGCAACAGGTGCCCAGTGCCGGGTACCCGGACGTGCCCGGCGCGGGGCATCAGCGTGGCCATGGTGGCCATCTGCTCGGAGGCGATCGGCGACTCCTCCGCCTCCAGCAGCAGCGCCGGACACTTCACCCGGCGCACCGAGCCCCAGAAGTCCCGCTCGCCCCACTCCCCGGCGATCGCCGCCGCCACCGCATGCGGGGTGAGCAGCCGGTAGCCGTCCGACGCCTCCCGGACGCACTCCGCCAGGTAGTCCCCCACGCTGGGCCGGGGCCAGCCGAACGCGTCGCGCACGGCGGCGATGGATTCGAACGTCTCCGGCATCGCCTCGAACCAGGAAACCCAGGGCGCGGCGGTGCGCCCGCGGTGATCCGGCGCCATGTCTTCCACCACCAGCCCGTCCACCAGGTCGGGGCGCGCGGCGGCCAGCTCCCAGCCGTGCAGGCCGCCCATCGAGTGCCCGATCACCACCGCTGGACCGAGCGCCAGCTCCTCGAGCACCTCGACGACGTCGGTGACAAATCTCTCGGTCGGCCATGGGCCCGGAGTTGGCGCCACCGAGTCGCCGTGCGCCCTGGCGTCGATGGCCACCACGCGTCCGTGGTCGGCGAGCCACCGGGAGGTCCGCCACCAGGTGCTCGCCCGGCCCATCAGCCCGTGCAGCAGCAGGATCGTCCGGCCGGTTCCGCCGTATCCGCGCACCGCGATGCGCGCCCCGTCTGAGACGCCCACGCTGGTCCTCATCTCAGTGTCGTAGCCTAGCCACATGGCCGTGGTCAAGATCAACGCAATCGAAGTCCCTGAAGGCGCCGGACCGGAGCTGGAGCGCCGGTTCGCCAACCGGCTGCACGCGGTGGACGGTCAGCCCGGCTTCATCTCGTTCGAGCTGCTCCGCCCGGTGTCCGGCGACACTCGCTATTTCGTGCTCACCCACTGGGAGGACGAGGAGTCGTTCCAGGCCTGGCGCACCGGACCGGCGATCGAGGCGCACGCCGGGGAGCGGGGCCGCCCGGTGGAAGGCTCCGCGCACGGTCCGGGCAGCGGCCCGGTATCCAGCAGCTCCAGCCTCCTGGAGTTCGAAGTAGTCCAGTTCTCCCAAGCCAAACCCACCGACTAGCCCACAAGAATTCCCGCGAGTCGGGGATTCCGTCAGGGTGAGTCGGAGAGTCAGGGTGAGTCGGGGGTTCCGCCGGGCGAGTCGGCGCTCTCAGCACACTGAGTCGGCGCCCTCGGCACACCGGACGACGGATCGCATGAACACGGAACTCGACGCCGCCCTGCACCGGGGCGCCGAGCTGATCGCCGGCGCGGACGCGTTGCTCTACTGCGCGGGCGCCGGCATCGGGGTGGACTCCGGGCTGCCCGACTTCCGAGGCACCGAGGGGTTCTGGCGCGCCTATCCGCCCTACCGTCGGCTCGGGCTGGCGTTCGAAGAGCTGGCCGATCCCGTGCATTTCACCGACGACCCCGAGCTGGCCTGGGGCTTCTACGGCCACCGGCTGGCGCTGTACCGGGCCACCACCCCACACGGGGGCTTCGACGTGCTGCTGAACTGGGCGACGGCGCGGCGCCCGGCCCGGGTGTTCACCTCAAACGTGGACGGGCAGTTCCAGCGCGCCGGGTTCGCCGACGACTACGTGGTGGAATGCCACGGCTCCATCCACCACCTGCAGTGTCTGCGCGGAGGTTGCCCGCAGATCTGGCCGGCGGACGGCGTCGTGGTGCGGGTGGACGAGTCGACCATGCGAGCGGTGCCGCCCCTGCCGAGCTGTCCCGGCTGCGGCGGGCTCGCGCGGCCCAACATCCTGATGTTCGGCGACCGCGCCTGGTTGCCCGAGCGCACCCAGGCGCGGGCCACCGAGCAGGTCCGCTGGCTGCGCGGGTTGCGCACGGCGGGCGCCCGGCTGGTGGTGCTGGAGATCGGCGCCGGTACCGCCGTGCCGACGGTTCGCCGGCAGGCCGAGCTGGCCGCCGCGCACAGCGGTGCCCTGATTCGGATCAACACCCGCGAGCCGGCCGTCCGGGACAGCCGAGGGGTGAGCATCGGGGCACCCGCGCGCGATGCCCTCCACGCCCTCGCCGCCCTGGTCAACTAGGAGGGTCCGGCGGATCAGTCGGGAACGGCGGCCGAGCCCGGCACCACAATGGCGAACAGGTCGGCTAGCGCGGCCAGGCTGGCCAGCTGCACCGCCGGCGCCGGCACCACGGCGTCGGCCCCGGCGCCGGCGCCGGATAACGGCAGCGCCCGGGTGGCCGTCGCCCCAGCCACCACGGTCGGCGCAAAGCCCAGGTTGAACGCACCGCGGGCGGTGGAGTTCACGCACATGTGGGTCATGAAACCGGCGATGACCAGGTTGGCCGCTGAGCCGGCACGCAGCCGCTCCTCCAGGTCGGTGCCCACGAACGAATTGGGGTAGTTCTTCACCACCACCGGCTCGCCGTTCCTCGGCGCCACTCGGGCGACGATCGCCCCGCTCTCGCCGTGGATGTCGTACAGCGACCCGGGACCATCGTCGTGCTGAATGTGGATGATCGGGATGCCAGCCGCACGGGCCCGATCCAGCAGCACCGCCGCCTCGTCCAGCGCGGCCTGCACGCCGTCCAACTCCAGCACGCCCTTGATGTAAGTGTTCTGGCAGTCGATCAGGATCAGCGTCGAGTCCGCCAGGCTGGCCGGCTCGGCCGGGAGGCCCGCGAGGGACCGGAGCGAGGTGGCGTCAGTCATGAATCCTCCAAGCCGTGAGTGGCGAGTGGTCCTATCAGACCACTCGCCACCAGGTCTGTGCCGCCCGCCCAGGCGCACGCGAGCCACAACCACGGCAACCTCGGGCTGCACTGGCGGACGCGCGCCACGATGACCGCGCGAGCGACGACCGCGCGAGCCCGCGACGACGGCACCCGTACCCGTCACCAGGCCGACGCAGACCCACCGGCGGGCGCTACCCGCTGGTCGACCGATCGTGCGCTCCAGCCGCGATAACGACGGCGGGGCCGGCACGTTGGTGCGTGCCGGCCCCGCCGTTGTTGAGACTGGAGGTTTACTCCTCGCCGAGCCCCGCGGGGACGGCGTCCGGCACGCTCACGGCCGGCTTGGGCTCGCCCCGGAAGACGAACTTGGCCTGGTCCTGCGCGGTGCGGGTGGTGTCGTCGGGGTTGAAGCCCTCCACATCGATGATCACGATCTGGCCTGGCTCCACCTCGCCGAACAGGATCTTCTCCGAGAGTTGGTCCTCGATCTCGCGCTGGATGGTGCGTCGCAGCGGACGCGCCCCCAGCACCGGGTCGAAACCACGCCGAGCCAGCAGCTTGCGTGCGTTGGACGTGAGCTCGATGGCCATGTCCTTGTTCTTCAGCTGGCCCTCGACCCGAGTGATCATCAGGTCCACCATGGAGACGATCTGCGGCTCGGTGAGCTGGTGGAACACGATGATGTCGTCGATCCGGTTCAGGAACTCCGGGCG
>DASWST010000101.1:0-4881 GCA_036402515.1 Pseudonocardia sp. | reverse complement strand
GCGGGATGGTGACCGAGGAGGCCGCTGCCTCGCTCCGCTGCACCTGGTAGACGCCGCCGACCAGCTTGGTCAGCGCCGGCGCGGTGGGCAGCAGGTGCGGCAGGTCGGTGGTGGCCAGGGTCAGCCGGATGCGGTGCCCGGGGGCGATCGTGGCGTAGGTGGGGAACACCTCGATGTCGTAGCGGGTGACCTGGCCCGGCACCACCGGCATCGCTGACTGCCGGGTGTAGTCGTGGTACGGCATGATCATTTGCTCGTCCACGGACCAGGAACGTTCGTGATTCACCGTCCGGAAGGAGCCGAGCAGCGCGCCCTGGGTGAGCGGCCTGGACACGCCGTCCGGGCTCACGTCCTCGATCTCCACCACCCACTCGGTCTCCCTGGTGGTCGCCGTGGCGTACAGGGTGGCCGCGATCGGCCCGGCGATGGTGGCCGGCTCGGCCATGGGTGCCGAGGTGTAGGTGAGTGCCGTCGGGCCGATCTGGGCCAGCCGGTCGTCGTCCACGCATGGCACGCTGGCCGGCACCTGGCTGGTCACCAGGGACAGGGCGCCGGCGCTCCATTGGTCCTGCGAGCGCCCGCAGACGGTGCCGGCCACCGGGGACCACAACACGGTGTCCGAGCCGGTGCGCGCGGTCGGCTTCGCGGTGCTCAGCGTGCCGTCGTTCAGCGAGACCGCGCCGCCGCCCCGGCCGCCGAAGTAGTAGGTCCTCGGCGCGGCGCCGGTGAACGGATAGCTGGTGGTCTGCGCGTAGTGCCCGGTGCCCAGGTCGTACACGTGCAGCGGCGTCCGGGTGCGGTCCATGCCGGTGTCGATGCCCTTCAGCCACTGGTCGAACCAGCGCAGCTGCAGCTCGTTGAGCTTTGGGTTGGCCGCCCCGCCGATGTGGGTGTACGGGCCCTGCAGCAGCTGGTAGCGGCCGCTGACTTCCTGGTCCGGGTCCATCGGCGCGGTCACCGGGCGGTCGGCGTAGGCGTTCTGCAGCCCGGCGTAGTTCATCGGCGCGCCCCGCTGGAACAGGTCGTACTCACCGCCGACCAGGTAAGCCGGGATGCCGTTGTCCACGATCTGGCGCAGCACCGCGCCAGGTCGGCGGGCCCGCCAGTAGCTGTTGTCGTACGCGTTGTCCCCGCCCAGGTAGGTCCTGGCCAGGAACTGCACGTTGTACTGGGGCACCTGCAGGGCGTGGTTCAGCGTGCCGGTCACCCCGTCGACCAGGTGGGCCGGGTTCTTCATCGCGCTGAGCAGCGGGTTCACCAGATTGGTGGCGGGCAGCACGCCGGCGAGGTAGACGCTGCCGAAGGACAGGTCGGGGATACCGCCCATGAAGGCGGCGTCCCGGTAGATGTCGTTCGCCGCCACGATCGGGAAGATCGCCTTGAGCGGGGAGTCCTTGCCCACCGCGCCGGCCGCGAACAGCTGGTTGATGCCCAGGTAGGACGCCCCGTGCATGCCGACGTTGCCGTCGGACTGGGCCAGCCGGGCCGCCCAGTGCACCAGCGCCACGCTGTCCTGGGTCTGCTTCGGCTCGAACAGGTCGAAGGTGCCGCCGGACGCGCCGGTGCCACGCACGTCCACCGAGATGTCCAGGTAACCGCGCTTGACCAGGTACGGGTTGATACCGGTGTTGCCGCTGAACCCGAGGGCCTCGCCGTACGGCGTGATGGTCAGCAGCGTGGGGAATCGCCCCGCGGCGATCTGGCCGGTGTCCGGGTTGGTCGGGTAGACGATCTTGGCGCGCAGCACCACGCCGTCGGCCATTCGCACGCCGACGCCGTTGACCTCCTTCACCCCGTACCGCTCCGGACCTGGCGACCAGTCTCCGTCGGTCCCGCTGGCCGCGATCGCGTCCTCGATCGGGTCGGGCACGGTGGCCGCCCGCGCGGCGCCGAACCCGGTCACCAGCTGGGCGCCGATCAGGCCGCACACGGTCAGTGCGATCGCCAGCACGTGCGCGTTGCGCAGCCTCAACGGGAGCTCCTGGGGAACCGGGGGTTTGTCCAGGAGAACGATCAGCGAACTGGAAGGTCACCGCGCACAGTGACGCGAGATGAGCACAGAGTGACCGGGATCAGCCCGCTCCGCGATCCCGACCGGCGGAGTAGAGGTGGCTGCCGCGGCCCGGCACCGCCAGTACCCGGCCGACGATGATCACGGCGGTGCGTCGGACACCCGCGGCGTGCACCCGGGCGGCGATGTCGGCCAGGGTGCCGCGCAGCACCAGCTCGTCCTCCCGGCTGGCCCTGGCGACCACCGCCGCTGGGCAGTCCGCCCCGTAGTTGGGCAGCAGATCGGCGACCACCGCGTCGATCCGCTGCACGGCCAGGTGCAGCACCAGGGTGGCCCGAGAGGCGCCGAGGGTGGCCAGGTCCTCACCCGGCGGCATCGGGGTGGCCATCGCCGAGATGCGGGTGAGCACCAGCGACTGCCCGACTCCGGGCACGGTCAGCTCCTGGCGCAGCGCGGCCGCCGCGGCGGCGAAGGCCGGCACCCCCGGGGTGATGTCGTAGGGCACCCCGGCCGCGTCCAGCCGGCGGGCCTGCTCGGCCACCGCGCTGAACACCGCCGGGTCGCCGGAGCAGAGCCGGGCGATCTCGTGGCCCTCCCGGTGCCGGGTGATCAGTTCCTCGACGATCTGGTCCAGGTTCAGGTCCCTGGTGTCCACCAGCCGGGCTCCCGGCGGACACACGGCGAGTAGCTCGGTCGGCACCAGGCTGCCCGCGTACAGGCACACCGTGCAGCGCTGCAGCAGGTCGCGGCCGCGGACGGTGATCAGGTCGGCCGCGCCAGGCCCGGCGCCGATGAAGTGCACGCTCACCGGGACATCATGCCTGTGAGTGGTATTGGTCGCTCTGGCGACCAATACCACTCACGGGTGTCTACCAGCGGAAACTGAGGTGCCGGGACGGGCGGTGCCGGGCTCGGGGACATCACCGGCCTGGTCGAGCACGACAGCGTGCCCTGGTTGGCGCTGCCCGGGCAGATGACCGCGGACGAGATGGGGGAGTGGCGGCTGAGTACGCAACCGGAGCGGCTGGCGGCCAGCTACACCCTGCGGGCGGTCAAGGACTGACTTCTCATTGGTGCAACCGGTCGTCGAACGGCGGGGTGAGGGATGACGCCGGGACCGGGCGCCGGTGCCGTCCCGACGACGTCGAGCGCAACGAGATGCAAATGCCCTAGTGTTCCCACGTCACTAGCAGCATTGGGCGCAGCAGGACAACAGATTTATCGAGTTGTCGCCGGTCCAACATTTCACCTCTGGACCGGTCGGGCTCCAGACCCTCAGGAAATGTGATTCGACTGTGAGTTCGGATATTTCGCTGCGCTCGGGAAAAGGATCCGCAACCATTGAGTATGAGATTTCTGTCCGGCTTGGGGCACCGCACTGTGATCCTCGTCAAGGGGTTTTCTCAGCGTGCGTGCCATAAAATCCAGACTGGAGAGCCGTAGCAACCGGCCGAGGAGTGCGATGATCGAGCTCGAGGGGATCAAGAAGTCCTACCGGATGGGCGACGTTGACATGCCGGTCCTGCACGGGATCGATCTGTCGGTCGCGGCCGGTGACATGGTTGCGATCATGGGCCCGTCCGGCTCCGGCAAGAGCACGCTGATGAACATCCTGGGCTGCCTGGACGTGCCCAGCGCGGGCACCTACCACCTGGACGGCACCGACGTGAGCCGGCTGAGCAAGCGCGAGCTGGCCCGGATCCGGGGCACCAAGATCGGGTTCGTGTTCCAGTCGTTCAACCTCATCCCGCGCACCGACGCGCTGCGCAACGTGGAGCTGCCGCTGGTCTACACCGGCATGCGGGGTCGGGCGCGCCGGGCGCGCGCCGCCCTGGAGCGGGTCGGGCTGGGCGACCGGCTGCGGCATGTGCCCAGCGAGCTCTCCGGTGGCCAGAAGCAGCGGGTGGCGATCGCCAGGGCACTGATCAACGAGCCGTCGATCGTACTGGCCGACGAGCCGACCGGGGCGCTGGACAGCAAGTCCACCGAGGAGATCATGGAGCTGCTGGTCGAGCTCAACAACACCGGCACGACCATCGTGGTGATCACGCACGAGGAGGAGGTCGCCGACTTCGCCAAGCGCGTCGTGCGGTTGCGCGACGGTGTGATCAGCAGCGACGAGCCGGTGCGTGAGCGGGCTCAGCTGAGTGCCTGAGCGGGGCATAGAACAAGGCGGCCAGCGCGGGCCGGAGGAGTCGCGGTGATCGAGCTCGAGGCAGTCGGCAAGGCGTACCGGACCAGCGGTCGGGTCAGTGTGCCCGCGCTGCACGAGGTGAACCTGACCATCGACGACGGCGAGATGGTCGCGCTGATTGGCCCCTCCGGCTCCGGCACCAGCACCCTGATGAACGTGCTGAGCTGCCTGGACCTGCCCAGCGAGGGTCGCTACCGGCTGGACGGAACCGACGTCGGCCGGCTGTCCAAGCGCCGGCTGGCCAAGCTGCGCGGCCGCAACATCGGCTTTGTGTTCCAGTCCTTCGACCTGATCCCGGACATCACGGTGGCCCGTAACGTGGAGCTCCCGATGATCTACACCCGGGCCGGGGTGCGGCGGGCCAGAGCTCGCCGGGCACTGGACCGGGTCGGCCTGGCGGGGCATGAGCAGGACATGCCGATCGAGCTGTTCGAGGCCCAGCGGCAGAAGGTGCTGATCGCCAGAGCACTGATCAACGACCCGGCGATCCTGCTCGACGACGAGCCAACCGGTGACCTGGACGCCGTCTCCAGCACTCAGATCCTGGAGCTGTACCGCGAGCTGAACGCCGCGGGGCGGACGGTCGTGTTCGCCACCCACCGGGAGGAAACGGCTGCGCATGCCCACCGGGTGGTGCGGCTGAGCGAGGGTCGCGTGGTGAGTGACGTGCGGACCG
>DASWST010000100.1:0-53846 GCA_036402515.1 Pseudonocardia sp. | reverse complement strand
CGATCTACAGGCCGGCGACGACCCGTGGCGGCCGAAGGACATCACCACCGAACTGAAGGACCAGTTCGGCGACCGGGTGACCATCACGGCGATCCCCGGGGCCAGCCACTCGCTGTTTCCCGAGCAGCCCAGGGCGGTGGTGGACGCCATCGCCACTTGGGCCCGGCGGCTATTCGGCTAGGCCGGCAGCACCATGTGGCACCGCGGTTTCGAACAGGTCCGCGATGAGTACCGCGCCCGGGTCGGGCAGCCCGCGAGCGGCTTCCCCGACGTAGCTGGCCCGCCCCTTCCGCCCCAGCATTGCTGTGGTGGATTCGGCGCCTCGGCGTGCTTCACTCGCCGCGTACCGAAGCGCGGAGTCCAGCCCCACCCCGACGGTGAATGCTCGCCGCAACGCGTTCGCCGCCGGCACCATCGCATCGATCATCGTGCGGTCTCCGACGGAGGCACGGCCCAGCCGCTGGACCGCGGCGGTTCCCGACTCGACGCCCACCGCGAAGGCCTCGGTGCTCGCGTGGGTGGTCACGCCCTTGGCAAGCTCGCGGAACCAGGCGCCCAGCAGCGGCCCACTGGTGCCCCCGGTGGCTAGGAACCCGGCCGACACTCGCTGCAGGACCTCACCGGGTGTGCTGGGCGGCTGCTCGGTCAGCCGCCGCCGCGCCTTGCTGACGGCCGCCTCGATGTTGGTGCCGAAGTCGCCGTCTCCGGCTTGTCGGTCGAGCTCGGTGAAGGCGGCCTTCGATGCCACCACGTGGGAGATGAAACGGTCGACCCAGGCCAGCGCGTCCTCGAGGGTCATCGCGGTGTCGACCGTAGCCGCCGCGCGCTCGTCGAGATCCCCGCTGTGCGCGCCGCTGCCGCTCACCACGTCAGCGCCGGGGTGCGTACCGGCTCGTCCCACAGGGTGACCAGGTCGTCGTTGACGTGGACCAGCGTGATCGAGCAGCCGGCCATGTCCAGCGCGGTGACGTAGGGGCCGACCAGCGAGCGGGCCAGGTGGATGCCCCGGGCGGCGAGTTGCAGAGCTACCGCCCGGTGCGCGATGTGCAGTTCCAGCGGATGGGTTGAGCCGAGACCGTTGGTGATGGCGAGCACCGAGTGACCTCGGGCAACTCCCAACGTCTCCACGATCGGGGTGAGCACCGAGTCCACCAGGTCGTCGGCGGTCCCGAAGGGGGCCCGCTCACGGCCGCGTTCACCGTGGATCCCGACGCCCATTTCCACCTCGTAGTCGGCCAGCTCGAACGACGGCTGCTCCTGGTCAGGATGGGTACACGCGGCCAGGGCGAAGGCCATCGTGCGTGACCTGGTGACAATGGTGCGGCCGAGGGCGGCGACCTCGCGGATTCCGGCTCCCCGCTCCGCCGCCGCGCCGCACATCTTCTCCACGGCGATCACCGCCGCCGTGCCGCGCCTCCCCGGGCCGTCGGCCAGGTCGCTGTCGGTGGCGAGATCGTCGTCAACCAGCACCCGTTCGACGTGCAGGCCTTCGTCGGCGACACATTCCGCGGCGATCTGGAAGTTGAGCACGTCGCCGGTGTAGTTCTTCACCACGTGCACGACCCCGGCTGCCCGGCCGACCGCCTGGGTGGCCGCGATGATCTGGTCGGCGGTCGGGCTGGCGAAGACCGCGCCCGGGACGGCCGCATCGAGCATGCCGGTGCCGATGAAACCGGTGTGCAGCGGCTCGTGGCCGGAGCCCCCGCCGGAGACCAGCGCAACCTTGTCCGGGCCGGCCGGCCGGGCGCGGCGCACGTAGCTGGGGTCGCGGTTCCAACGCAGCAGTCCTGGGTGCGCGAGTTCGAGTCCCTCGAGCGCCTCATCGACCACGTCGAGGGGTTTGTTCAGGAGTTTCCGAGCACTCATCGAGCCATTCCTTTCTCATGTTGGTGACGAGGGTTAGACACGGGCCGCGGTCTCACTCGCGGTCTCGGCGAGCGCCTGGTGAGCGGCACGGTCCACTCGGGTGCGGGAGATCGCCCGGTAGGCCAGCCCGGCCGCCGCCCCAGCGGCAAGCTCGGCGAGCAGGTACACCGGGAGCTGGGCCCAGGTGAGTGTGCCGCCGGCCAGCTGCTGCACGAGCATGGGACCCAGGGCACGGGCGGGGTTGATGGCCGCGCTGGTCACCGGGCCGACCGGGATGATCACGGCGAAGACCACGAAGCCGATGGCAACCCCGGCAAAGCCGGCCGCGGCCTTGCGGTGGATTACCCCGAAGATGGTGAAGACCAGAATGAACGTCCCGACGAACTCGGCAAGGAAGGCCTGCCCCGCGCCGACCTGCGCCGAGTAGCTGGCCACACCCAGTCCGACCGCGCTCGCCTTCGAGCCCAGTACCCCGAGGATGGCGCCAGCACCCAAGATCCCCCCGACGACCTGGGCCGCCCAGTAGGCCGGCACCCGTGACCAGGGGAACAGTCCGGTCACCGCGAGACCGAACGTGACAGCCGGGTTGATGTGATTACCCGACACGTGTCCGAGCGCGTACACCGTCGCCATGACGATGGTCGCGAAGGCGAAGGAGATCATGCCCAGATCGGCCATCGTGAACGGCGCATCGCCATTCAGGATCAGCGTCGCCGGGACCGCCCCCACTCCGATGAACACCAAGAACGCAGTGCCGAGAACCTCGGCAGACAACCTTTGAACCATCGACGGCTCGTCCATACCCAACCTCCCGCGACGCTGCTGGGCCCCGCCCGCCCTGGCAAGCGTCAATCCGGTAATCCCGAAGATCATTCGATAATGTCGAATGCAATGCGGAGAGTACGGTAGTGATGCGGCCCACACAAGGGCCTTGCGGAAAGAGGGGATGGGGCTCGTGATTCAGTCGGTCGACCGCGCCCTCCGCATCCTCACCGTGCTGCAGGGGGCCCGTCGGATGAGCCTGGGCGAGATCGCCGCCCAGCTGGACCTGGCTCCCTCGACCGTGCACGGGCTGATCCGCACCCTGGTTGAGCACGGCATGGTCACCCAAGAACTCGACTCGGGCCGCTATCGACTCGGCCCGGCGACCCTTCGACTGGGCAACGTCTACCTGGACACCCTGGAGCTGCGGTCCCGCGCCTCCCTCTGGTCGGAGGACCTGGCCCGACGCACCGGCTGCGCGGTGCGTACCGGCGTGCTGGTGCTGGAAGAGGTAGTCGTGGTCGCGCACGAGCCGCGCCCGGACGGGTCGCGCCAGATGCTCGAGGTCGGCATCGTGATCCCCGCGCACGCGACGGCCCTGGGCAAGGCGCTGCTCGCGTTCGATCCGACCGCGCACAGCCTGGCCCTCACCCCGGGCGCCCCGTTGCGCAGCATGACCGGAGCGACCATCACCGACCGTGCGGTTCTGCGCGAAGAACTCGAGCAGGTCCGCGCCAGCGCCATCGCCACCGAGGTCGAAGAAGCCGTCATCGGGGAATGCTCGGTAGCCGCGCCGCTGGCCGACGCGACCGACGAAGCCGCCGGCGCCCTCGGGCTGGTCGTGCCCAGCGCAAGTTGGCCGGTGGACGCGACGGCCATCGATGCGCTCCGCTCCACCGCGCGTGCGATCTCCCGCGAGCTAGGCGCCCGAACCTGGCCCCCGCGCAGCACCCCACACCGCCCGCCGGCCAGCGCGTAACCACCGCCGCGCTATGGGCCGCGCTCGGCGAGGGCGAAGAATTGTTCTCCGGCGGGAGCTTCGGCGTCCCGACGGCCCGAAAATCTTGGTCACCTTGGGATTGCTGGTCATTTCGAAAGACGCTTTGGACGGGAGAACAGTTACCGCAGTCTGGCTTCCGCGTTTTATCTGTGGGGTCGGGGACGGCTGGTGAGGCGCCCATGTTCACGACAAGGGAGGCCCCTGCGAGCGGATCTTACGCGGGTCGGCAGTTCGTGGGTGTTGATCTGCATCGTCGCCGGACGATGTGGGTGCCGCTGATCACCGCCCACCGCACCGGTGTCGCGGACCGAGGCGGCCGCCCGGGCAAGAGCCACCGGCGCAACATCGCCAAGGTGGCCGCCCCCACCTAGACCACACCACAGGGTCGGGCCGCCTGACCCAACCCCTCCGCTCCGGACGCACGGCCGCCGGTCTGACTGACCCGCCAGGGGTCCCGTCAGGTCCCGAACCGCTCCATGCCTCAGGCGAAGGAATGTCTGCAACCGGGACCACCCGGCTCTGCCGCGCACGCCCCTTCGGGGTGGCCTTCGGCCAGTCTTGACACCGACTTGCGATTCACGCTAAAACACGGGAAAGGAACCAAAACAACAGAGTTGACCGCCCCCGCTCCTTCAGGAATGTCAGACCCCGCTGCGACAATGTGGGTATGTCAGAGAGCCCGCTTCCCGCGTCGCGCGAGTCCGTGAATGCGGGTTTAGCCGTGATGCGGGTGGATGTGCGCTCGGTGTCCAGCCAGGAACGGGTTGATCAGCTGTCATATCTGAAGTCGGTGGTGCGCCAAGTGCAGCATGACATGGTGCAGCTGGTGGCCGAGATGGATGATGCCGGTGATTTCGCCGAACTTGGGGTTCGCCCGGCTCTGGCGGTGGCCGATCTGCTGCGTTGTAAGGAATCCGAGGCGCGCCGGATGGTTGCGGTGGCCCGGTCGGTGTTCCCCACCACGCTGGGTGGGTTGCCGTTGGAACCTCAGTTGCCGGCCACCGCGATGGCCCTGGCTGGGTGGGAGATCGATCAGGCGCATGCCGAGGTGATCGAACGCGCGCTGCGTAGAGGCGCCGCCGAGCGGATTAGCCCGGAGCAGTGGTCGAGTTTGGAAGAGCAACTCGCCAGCCTCGCGCGGCACTACCGGCCCGACGAGTTGGCCGGGTTGGCCGCGCAGATACTGGATCGGCTCGACCAGGACGGTCCGCCCCCGGACGAGGACGAACCGCAGGTCAACGAGCTGCACCTGTCCGCTTCGGCGGATGGCGTGGGTGGTCGGGTCAAGGGCCGGTTGGACGCGGCGACGTTTGAGGTGCTGTGCCGGGCGGTCCGCGCGGTGTTGTGCCCGGCCACCGACGAGCTCAAATCACTCGGCGAGCGCCAGGCCGACGCGCTCGGGGAGATCTGCGAGCACGCCCTGGACGAAGGCCGGCTCCCGTTAGAGGGTGGGGAGCGGCCGCATGTGACCGCGATCCTGGACTACCAGTGGATGCGCGAACAGAGCCGCGGGTTGATGTTCGACTTCGGCGGCCGGGGCACGGCCGCGGACCTACGCACCCTGCTGTGTGACTGCGGAGTCACCCCGGTGGTCTTCGACGGCGCCAGCCAGCCCCTCGACCTCGGCCGGGAACGCCGCTGCGTCAGCCTGGCCCAGCGCAAAGCCGTCGCCGCCCGGGATCGGGGTTGCGCGCATCCGGGGTGTCACCGCAAACCCGCCTGGTGCCAAGTGCACCACCTCGTCGAATGGGTCAACGGCGGCGAAACCAACATCGAAGAACTGGTGATGTTGTGCCGCACTCATCACCGAATGATTCATCAATCCGGCTGGGAAATCCGGATGCACCATGGCCGGCCGGAATTCATCCCGCCCCGCTGGCTGGACCCGACCCAAGCGCCCCGCCGACAACCCATGCTCGTATAAGTCACGGACTCCATCCAGGCCGAATCCCGCATACGTAAACATGTGACAGTCGACTGCCTGTCGTCGGGCGGCGAGTCGAGGGTCGGGCTGACCGACCCGCGGTGTCGAGGTAGAACCACCGCAGGTCGGTCAGCACCTCCTGGGTGCATAAAGAGGCGTCGGCCTGTGCGGGGCGAGCGCGGCGAATCGGTGCGCCGCGTAGCGGACAAAGCCGCCGCCGTGGGCAAGGATCACCTTCACCCTCGGGTACGGCGCGGGATCCCGCACAACAGCATGTTGAGCGCGGTGCGGGTGGTGTCGAACACGAAGTCCGCCGGAAGCAACCGCGGCGAGGGCGGCGCAGGATGGACAAAATTGGGTCAGCCGCGCTCCGCGTCGCCGAGTTGGGCGGCGATCGCCGCCGGCACCGCGACGCCGCGGCGGCGGACGTCCGCGTCGAACCGGCGGGCCAGTGGGTCGCTGGGGTTGGCGAGCAAGGTAACCACGTCCCGGGTCAGCGGCGGGTCCAGCGGCCGCACCGCACCGGGAAACGCCGGGGGCAACGCGGTCGTGGGCACCAGTGCGGCACCCAGCCCGGCGGCGGCGAGGTGCGCGGCGGTGCCCGCCTGGCGGGTACGGGTGACCGCGCTCAGCCTGACGCCCCGCTGGGCGGCGATCTCGTCCAGCCAGACGCCCAGCCCGTTGTCCGGGTGGTAGCCCACCACCGGCTGGTCGGCGAGCTGAGCAAACGTGACCGGGCCGGGGGCGGCGCCGCTCGGCAACGCCACCACGACCTCTTCCCGACCCACCAGGCTGGTCGGACCCTCCCACCGCGACGGCCTCGGCCCTACCCCGACGTCAGCCTGTCCGGATAACACCAGGTCAGCGAGGGAGTTCGCGCTGGTCAGCTCGGTCAGTCCGAGGTGCACCTGGGGCCAGCGGCGGTGCCAGGCGCGCAGCACCGGCGCCAGCAGCCCGGCGGTCATGCTCTCCGCGCAGCCGATGCGTAGCTGGCCGCCAGCGCCCGTGGCCACTGCCCGGCCGGCGTCCACCACCCGCTCCGCCGCGGCCAGGGCGGCCCGCGCGTCCGCCGCGATGGCCCGGCCCGCCGTCGTCGGGCGCACCCCACGCGGCAGGCGCTCGACCACCGGGGTGCCCAACTCCCGCTCCAGCGCGGCGACCTGGTGCGACAGCGCCGGCTGGGACATGTGCAGCCGGGCCGCCGCCTCGGTCACCGACCCGAACTCCAGTACGGCGACGAAACACTCCAGCGCTCGCAACGTAGCCATTCGTCAACTCTATGGCAACTGGGCAAAAGCATCCGCCTCACGACGGGGCCGGCCACGGTCAATGTGCGACCAGATCACCCTAAAGCCCGTACGACTTGGCCTCGGGCGACTCGATGTTCGATTTGTCCAGGAGTACGTATGGATAGTCGACGTGCCTCTCGGGTTGTTTCCCGTTGGAGATATCTTGCGCGAAGTCGACCGCTTTCACCGCCCACTTCACCGGGTTCTGCGAGAAGGTTGTGAGCGTGTTGTTCCGGATCGCCTGGAGTGCCTGCGGGATGCCGTCGATTCCGATAACAAGGATATGCCCTTTGGCGTCGACGGGTTCCAGTTTCCCCGCCTCCTGGATCGCCTCGCGTGGGTGCCTCCCGCGCCGCGCACCATGTTCGACGTTCGCCCGAACCGGCCGCAGGTCATCCAGAGCGCGGATGTCTACGTCGAGCCCAACGGCGTGGTCTACCTGACCGACTACAACGCCGGCTTCTACGTGCTCCAGTTCGGCGAGTAGCCGCCGCCCAGGAACGCCCGCACATACCCGGCCGCCAGCCGTCGGTGGCCGTACAGACCGGCCGCGGCTGACACAGACTCCGCGGGCTCTGCGCCAGCGGCACTGGGTCTGCGCGGGCGGGGCATGCAAACTTGCCCGCCGAGTACGCGGCGGCGGGGACTGCCATTCGGTATTTCTATGGATTCGAGCTAAAAGCTTCATGTCGCGACGGGACTATCCAGCCACTGCTATGCGCTGATCTTGGTGAACAGCAACCAAGGAGGCATGCAGTGACAGTCTCGAGCAACGGCAAGAAACTGCTCATCATCGGCGGCGGGTCGGGGGTTGCCCAGCGCCTGGCCGCCGATGCCGCCGCCGAGGGCGCGAGCGTCGTTCTCGCCGGACGGCACCCGCTCAAGGCCACCAGCACGCAGGGCGGCGGCGAGATCAGCACCGCACAGGTCGACCTGGGCGACGAGGAGTCCATCAAGGCGCTGGCCGCCGAGGTTGGCCAGTTCGACTACCTGGTTTCCCTCGCCGCCGATCACGCCAACGGCCCGCTCGCCACGCTGGACCGCGACGCCGTGCTCGGCGCGTTCGACGCCAAGGTGATCGGCCCGATCCTGCTGGCCAAGCACCTTGCCCCCCAGATCCGCGAGGGCGGCGCGATCCTGCTGTTCTCCGGTGTCGCGGCATGGCGCCCGGCGCCAGGCCTGGCGGTCATGGCCACCACCAACGGCGCGGTGAGCTTCCTCGCCGAAGCCCTGGCCGTCGAGCTGGCCCCGATCCGGGTCAACGCCCTGTCCCCCGGCATCGTCGATTCCGGCGCCTGGGACCGCATGGGCGAGGACCGCGATGAGTTCTTCAGCAACGTCGCGGCCAGCAACCCCGCGCGGCGCATCGGCCAACCCGCCGACATCTCCTCCGCCGCGCTTCTCGCACTCACCAACCCCTTCATCACCGGAACAACCCTGCACGTCGACGGCGGAGGCCGAGTCGCATGAGCACCCAGACGCACACCCAGACCGAAACCCACCGCTACGACACCAGCCGCCGTCGCGGTACCACCCTGTTGCTCGCGGCCGTGATTGCGGCGGCCGCCTTCGCCCTCTCGGCGTGTGCCGGCGCACCCAGCGCACCCAGCGCGCCCGCCAGTTCGCCGAACACCGCGGCCAGCGCGCCAGCCAATGATCTCGACCTCGTCGACCACAGCCCGGGGCTGGTGGTGCCCGGCGCGGTGGACGTCACGGCCGGCGCCGATATGCAGCAGGCCCGCACCGTGGTGCGCACCTCCCAGGTGCTCTACACGTTCTGGAACACCGGCGACACCAGCTACCTCGACCAGGCGGTCACCCCGGACTTCCGGGACAACACGCTGCCCACCGGACGGCCGCAGGGCCCGACCGGACCGAGGGTCGCCTCCGCCGGATTCCGCGCGGCGGTACCCGACCTGACCTGCGAGGTGCCCGAGCTCTACGTCACCCGGGACACCTTCACCGCGCACCTGGTCTTCCGAGGACACTTCACCGGCACCTACAACGGCGTCCAGGGACACGGTCAGACCATCAACTTCAACGCCTTCGACATTCAGCACGTCGGCGCCGGCACCCGGATCAACGAGGACTGGCACCTCGAGGACAACCTCACCTTCCTGCAGCAAGCCGGACTGGTCACCGTCGCCAGCGCGAAGTAACCGATCTGCTCGCTTACGCCGACCCGCCATGGCATCAGCCGACGGCGGGCCGGCGCGTGTGTTTACCCGGCCCGAGTCCTGCCTAACTACCCACGGGCGAACTGTCGCGGAGTGATGCCCAGTTCGCGCACCGCCGGCTCAAGGGCGAGATGGCGAGAAATGCGCCGGCCGCGAGGTGCCGTCCTCGCCAGGCACCACTAACGTGTTACCTGCAACATGCCAGCGACAGTGTGTAGCCTGTCACCATGGTTACGAGGCCATCCCTGGTCGGCCCGATTATCGACGTGTCGCCGTCGCTGACCGAACGGGCGATCGAGGCCGTGCGCATGGCGATCCGCAATGGGACCATGGTGCCCGGGGAGCTGTACACGGTGAACCAGCTTGCCACCGAGCTCGGTGTCTCCCGCAGTCCCGCGCGTGACGCGCTGTTGCGCCTGGAAGAGACCGGCGTGATCAAGTTCGAGCGTTATCGCGGTTTCCGGCTGCAGCTGCCCGGCCCGGAGGATCTGGCGCAGATCTTCGCGGTGCGCGTGGCGCTGGAGATCCCCGCGGCGCGCAAGGCGGCCGCCTGCGCGAGCGACAAACAGATCGCCGAGTTGAAGGCCGTGGCGGAAGCGCTCCGTAAGGCGGCCATGGCGGACGAAGAACCGGAGTTCATGCTGCACGACCAGAAGCTCCACGGCCTCGTGCTGGACTTCGCGGGAAATCAGTACGCCCGCAAGGTGATCGACAACATCCGCGACGCGACCCGGCTGGTCGGCGCGTCGACCTTCCAGAACTTCCGCACCCTGGTCGAGGTCTACCAGGAGCACGTTCCCATCGTCGACGGGGTCGCCGCGCGGGACCCGGAGGCGGCCAGCGCGGCGATGTATCAGCACCTTCGGCATACCGGCGGGCTGCTGCTGCAAAAGTCGATCGGGCTGGATCGGCCCAACGTGCAGGCCGAGAGCGAACGGCTCTGGAACCAGTTCGCGGAGTTCGCCACGATCCCCTCGCCCGGTCAGTAGCCGCCCCGTCAGTACAGAGCCGTCTCGAGGTCGGCGAGTACGCGGTAGCAGGGCAGGACGTCCGCCGCGCTGGAGTTCGGCGCCCGGCCTTCCCGGATCGCGGCGACGAACTCCCGGTCCTGCACCTCGATACCGTTGCTGGAGACGCCGACTGTGGACAGATCGATCTTCTCCTCGCGCCCGGTGTACAGGTCGTCGTAGCGCGCGAGGTAGGTGCCGTTGTCGCAGATGTAGCGGAAGTTGGTGCCGAGCGGGCCGTCGTTGTTGAAGCTCAGTGAGAGCGTGCAGATCGCGCCGCCGCTGCCGCGCAGTTGGATGGACATGTCCATCGCGATGCCCAGTTCGGGGTGCACCGGGCCCTGCACCGCGTGCGCGGTGACGATCTCCTCGCCGCTCTGGTAGCGGAACAGGTCCACGGTGTGCGCGGCGTGGTGCCAGAGCAGGTGATCGGTCCAGCTGCGCGGTTCGTTGCGCGCGTTGAGGTTGCTCCGGCGGAAGAAATAGGTCTGCGCGTTCAGCTGTTGCAGCGCCAGCTCCCCCGCCTCGACCTTCTGGTGGATCCACAGGTGCGACGGGTTGAACCGGCGGGTGTGGCCGACCATGCAGACCAGGCCGGTGTCCCGCTGAACCTCGACGACCTGCTCGGCATCCGCCCAGCTGTCCGCCAGCGGGATCTCCACCTGGACGTGTTTGCCCGCGCGCATCGCGGCGATGGCCTGCGACGCGTGCAGCTGGGTCGGGGTGGCCAGGATGACCGCGTCGACGTCGTCGCGGTCGAGCACCTCGTCCAGGTCGGTCGTGGCGTGCCTGACGTCGTACTTCGCCGCGACCTCCTTCGCCTGCGCCAGCCGCCGGCTCACGATCGAGGTGACCTGCACGTCCTCGATCTGGCCCAACGCATCCAGATGCTTGGTTCCGAAGGCGCCGGCGCCGGCCAGCGCCACCCGCAACTGACCGGCCATCAGGGCGCCGTCTGCAGCACGATATGGCCGACGGCGGTGTTCGACGCGGGCACGTGGTAGAAGCGGTACAGCTCCTTGGCCACCTCGCCCAGCGCGCCACGCATGATCAGCCACATCACCATCTCGATGCCTTCGGAACCCGCTTCGCGCAGGTACTCGATGTGCGGCATCCGGCGCAGCGCCTCCGGATCGGTGGTCAGCTTGTCCAGGAACGCGGCGTCGAACTCCTTGTTGATCAGCCCCGCCCTGGGCCCCTGCAGCTGGTGGCTCATCCCACCGGTGCCCCAGACCTGGACGTTGAGGTCCTCACCGTAGCTCTGCACGGCTCGCCGGATCGCCTCGCCGAGTGCGTAGCAGCGGTTGCCGGTGGGCGGCGGATACTGCACCACGTTCACCGCGAGCGGGATGACCTTCACCGGCCACGCCTCGGGTTGGCCGAACATCAGCGACAGCGGCACGGTCAGCCCGTGGTCCACGTCCAGCTTGTTCATGATCGTGATGTCGAACTCCTCGAGGATCAGCGATTCCGCGATGTGCCACGCCAGGTCCGGGTGCCCTTCGACCACCGGCACCGGCCGGGGCCCGAACCCCTCGTCCGCCGGGGCGAAGGTTTCCGCGCAGCCGATGGCGAAGGTGGGGATCATCTCGAGTGAGAACGCGGAGGCGTGGTCGTTGTAGACCAGCACCACCACGTCCGGGCGCTCCTGGGCTATCCATTTCTTCGTCCAGTCGTACCCGGCGAACATGGGCCGCCAGTAGTCGTTGCCGGCGTTCCCGTGATCGAGCGCGGCGCCGATCGCCGGCACGTGGCTGGTGGTGACTCCGGCGTTGATCCTGGCCATCTCTAGCGACCTTCCTTGATCGAACGCTGGCCTTCCGGCGAGCGCCCGCCGGCCGCCATCATCGCCAGGTAGTCCTCGGCGCTCATGCCCACCATGGTGCTCACCGCCGCGGCGAAACTCGTGCCGTCCGTGGCGAAGATCTTGGCCAGGAAGTAGATGTTGCCGCCCTCGGCGATGGCGGCATTCCAGTCCCGCTCGACAACAGCCTTGCGCTGCGCGGCGGTCAGCGGCCACTGGTCGAGATAGGCGCCCTCGTCGGCCTTGAACCGGGCCCGGTTCTCCGGCTTGAGCAGGCTCATGCAGAACTGGTTGAGGTGGAAGCCCCTCCGGCTCTGCCGGCCGGTGAACACGGTCGTGCCGGGGATGTCCTCAAGTTCTGACTCGTTCATTCCTGCCCCCAGTAGAGCCGGGTCGGGTTGTCCACCAGCAACCGCTGCTGGGCATCCGCAGTCTCGGCGATCCTCGGGATGAAATCGACGAGCCTTCCATCGTCAGGCATATGGCTTTTGAGATTCGGGTGCGGCCAGTCGGTGCCCCAGAGCACCCGGTCCGGGAACGACTCCACGAGCGTCCTGGCGAACGGCACGACGTCGTCGTACCCGGGCGGCCCGGCCACGGTCAGTCGTTCCGGGCAGGTGACCTTCGCGTAGAACTGCGGGTGGTCCCGCATGAGGGTCAGGAACCGCCCGAACTCGGGCCCGTCCACCGGGGCGGTGACGTCCGGCCGGCCCATGTGGTCGACCACGACGACGGTCGGCAGCCAGGTGAAGAATTCCCAGCGCTCGGCCAGGTCGGCGGCTTCGAAGTAGAGGACCACGTGCCAGCCCAGCCGGGCGATCCGCTCGACGATGCCGTGGTAGTACTCGTCGGGTTTGGGATCGACGAGCCGTTTCACGAAGTTGAACCGGGCTCCCCGCACCCCCGCCTCGTGCAGCTCCGCGAGCTGCTCGTCGGTGACGTCGGGCCGGACCGTGGCCACCCCCCGGGCTCGGCCGTCGGAGGCCCGCAGCGCGTCGGCCATGGCGCTGTTGTCGGCGCCGTGACAGGTGGCCTGCACGACGACGTTCCGCTCGAAGCCGAGGAAGTCCCGCAGCTTGAACAGCTCATCCTTGCCGGCGTCACACGGGGTGTACTTCCGCTCCGGGGCGAACGGGAACTGGTCACCGGGGCCGAACACGTGACAGTGCGCGTCCACCGAGCCCGGCGGCAACAAAAACCGGGGCTGGCTGGGGTTCGGGTGGAACGGCAGCCAGTCGGGATCCATCCGGAAGCTCACAGTCCCCTCGCCTTCAGGCTGGCGTCCAAGCGCGGGTACACCCGGCGGGCGTTGTGCTCGAACACCTGCGCCCTGTCCCCGCCGGGGAGATCGAGCGCCTCGACGTACCGCTTGGTGTCGTCGAAGAACTGACCGCTCTCTGGGTCGATCCCGCGCACCGCCCCGACCATCTCCGAGCCGAATAGCAGGTTGTTGTGGTCGATCACCTCGAAGAGCAGGTTGATCCCGGGCTGGTGGTAGACGCAGGTGTCGAAGAAGACGTTGTCCATGACGTGCTGACGCAGCGCCGGCTTGCCCAGCATGTCGGCCAGGCCCCGGTAGCGCCCCCAGTGATAGGGCACCGCGCCGCCGCCGTGCGGGATCACGAACCGCAGCTCGGGCAGATCCCCGAACAGGTCTCCCTGAATGAACTGCATGAAGGCGGTGGTGTCCGCGTTCATGTAATGGGCGCCGGTGGCGTGGAAGTTGGAATTGTCCGAATCGGACACATGGATCATCGCGGGCACGTCGAGCTCGATCATTTTCTCGTAGAACGGATACCACGCGCGATCCGTCAGCGGCGGCGCGGTCCAGTGCCCACCACTCGGATCGGGATTGAGATTGCAGCCGACAAACCCGAGCTCCGACACGCAGCGCTCGAGCTCCCCGATGGAGTTCTCGATCGGCACGCCCGGTGATTGCGGCAGCTGGCAGACCCCGATGAAGTGCTCCGGGTAGAGCTCGACCACCCGCTTGATGAGGTCGTTGCACACCCGGGCCCATTGGGCGCTCATCTTCTCGTCACCGATGTGGTGCGCCATCGCCGACGCCCTCGGCGAGAAGATGGTCATATCGATGCCGCGCTCGGCGAGCAGCCGGAGTTGGCTGCCTTCGAGGGTTTCCCGGAGCTGGTCGTCGGAAAAGTGTGGATAGTTCGGCGGCGCCTCCCCGCCCTGGTGTGCGGCTCGCTGCGCCGCCCGCCATTCGGTATGCGCCCCTGGGGCGGTGGTGTAGTGACCGTGACAGTCGATGATCACCTCTGCGGACCTTTCACTCTCGGCTGGAATGCGGTCCAACGAGCCGCCGCGGGTGTCATCGGCCGGCCCACACCGCCCGAGGGACCAGGACCTCGCCACGCATCAGCAGCCGCGCGGTCCGCAACAACGCGGCCTGGCGGACCACCACCCCGCCGTCCTGATCGGCCACGTCCATCGTCACGGTGAAGAACCCGGTGGGGTGCTCGATGTCCAGCGACCGCTGCCCGGAGGCCGGGTCGATCTTCGCGATGTCCGCGGCCACCGATCCGGGGACCAGACAGGCGGTGGCCACCGAAACGGCGCCGAACACACCGATCGCCTCGTGCACCCGGTGCGGGATGAACGTCCGGGTGGAGACCACGCCACCGTGCTGTGCCGGTGAGAGCAGGCTCATCTTGGGCACCGTCTTGCCCGCGACGTCACCGAGATTCATCAGCTCCCCCACGGCCAGCCGGACGGTCTCGATCTTCGTCCTCAGCGCGTCGTCCGCTTCGAGTTCGGCGGGGGACTCCTGACCGCTGACCCCGAAATCCTCGGCCGCCAGGCAGACCACCGGCATTCCGTTGTCGATGCAGGTCACCCGCACGCCCTCGACCTTGTCGATCGCGTTCCCGGTCGGTAGCAGCGCGCCGCACGAGGACCCGGCGATGTCCAGGAAGTCGACGGGGACCGGCGCGTGGGTGCCGGGAACGCCGTCGATCCGGGCGCCTCCCGCGTAGTCGACCGCGCACCCGGGTGTGTGCACGTGAGCCACCGCGAGGCTCTGCGTGTTCTCCATCCAGATCCGCACCGGGGTCACCCCGTCCACCGGTTCCACCAGGCCCTCCTCCAGCGCGAACGGGCCGACCCCGGCAAGCAGGTTGCCGCAGTTCTGGTTGTCCGAGACCTCGGCGCGGTCGGGCCACACCTGCAGGAACAGGTAGTCCACGTCGGCGTCCGGGCGAGCGGACCGGCGCACCACCGCCACCTTCGAGGTGAGCGGGTGTGCCCCGCCCATCCCGTCGATCTGCCGAGGATCCGGCGAGCCCATCGCCGCCCTGAGCACGGCGTCACGGGCGTAGCGGTCCGACGGCAGATCGTCGGCCTGGAAGTACAGCCCCTTGGACGTCCCGCCCCGCATGACCGAACACCGCACCGGGGTCTGCCTCATCACGCCTCCGCCGCGTCGACATAACGAAGCCCGCGCGCGGCGAGCTTCTCGCGCATCCCGTACAGGTCGAGGCCGAGCTCGCCGTCGGCGAGACGCTTCCGCTTGTCCGCCTCGGTCGCCTCCCGGGCACGCGAGGCCTCCAGCACCGCGGCCGCGTCCTCGCGCCGGACCACCACAACCCCGTCGTCGTCCGCGATGATCACGTCCCCCGGGCGGATCGCGGCGCCCGCGCAGACGATCGGGGTCTGCACGTTGCCCAGTGTCTCCTTCACCGTGCCCTGCGCGGAGACCCGCGCCGACCACACCGGAAAACCCATGTCGGTGAGGTCCGCGACGTCGCGTACCCCCGCGTCGATGACCAGCCCACGCACCCCGTGCGCGCGCAGGCTGGTCGCGAGCAGGTCACCGAAGTACCCGTCACCGCAGGGACTCGTCGGCGTGACCACCAGGACGTCGCCCGGCAGGGCCTGCTCCACCGCGACATGGATCATCCAGTTGTCGCCAGGGGCGACTTCGCAGGTGAGCGCGTTGCCGGCGATCCGGGCGGAAGGGTAGATCGGGCGCAGGTGCGCACCGAGGAGCCCGATCCGGCCCTGGGCCTCGTGCACCGTAGCGACGCCCGCCTCCGCCAGCCCGTCGACGATATCCAGCTCGGTGCGCGGTGCGTTGCGAACCACTACCGCCATGCCTTCTCCTGCCTCCTCCTCGAGAGCGCCGCCATCCCCTCGACGCGCGGCCGGCTCGTTCCTAGCCGAGTCTGCTCGACGGAGGTGGGTGGCGCAGCCCCTCTTCCAGCATGGGGAACCGATCCGTTCTCGAAGCTCGCGGCACACCTGAGGGCCGGAGCAGCTCGACATCTCGCTGGCCAACTCGGGCACTGGGCGTCCACTCCGCGTAGACCGTGCGTCGATAACCTGTCAACCCCGCGTGGTTAGCGTTCGCGCTGAAACCGCCTAGTCGAACCGGAGCCCGTCGTGCCCCAGAAGGCAGCAACGGTCTTTGCCGAGCTCAGCTCCACGGGCACCCCGAGCGGGGCGGTGACCAAGCTGGGCACGGCGGTGGTACTTGGCGGCGGCATCGCCGGGCTGCTCGCCGCCCGGGTGCTGGCCGACCACGCCGTCTCGGTTGTGATCATCGAGCGGGACGAGACCGGCGACGAGGCTCGTCCCGGTGTACCGCAAGGTATGCAGGTCCACATGCTGCTGCCCGGTGGACGCGCGCAGATCGAGCGCTGGTTCCCCGGGTTCACCGTGCAGGCGGTCGCCGAGGGCGCGGTGCTGTCGGGGACGGCCGAGCTCGCCGCCTTCTCCGACAATGCTCGCCATGTCCGGGTAGAGGCCGGCCCTCACCTCCTCGGCAGCAGCCGCCCGTTCCTGGAGAGCCAGATCCGCCGCCGCACCCTGGCGCTTCCCAACGTCGCCCAGGTCACCGGCCGTGCCACCGGACTGGCCCTGGACACCGCGGCAGTGACCGGGGTGCACTACCTAGCCGATGACACCGCGCACACCCAACCGGCGGACCTGGTGGTGGACGCCATGGGCCGGGCAAGCAAGCTCAGCGACTGGCTGGAACAAGCCGGTTGGCAACGGCCAGATCTGCGCCGGGTGACCACCAAGGTCAACTACGCCACCGGACGGTTCGTCGGCAACGGCAAGCCGGTCATCGCCACCGCGATCGCCCGCTTCAGCCCTCGCTCGCCGACTCCCGGCCTCGCCGTCGCGGCAACCAGCCTCGTGGAAAACAACGAACGCATGATCATGCTGGCGGGATACCACAACGACCGCCCGGAACGCGACGTGGCGAAGTTCCGGGAGCGCTGCGCTACCGTGCTGCCACCGGTCTTTGCCCAAGCGGCGGACGGTGAGTTGATCGGCGAGATCACCACCTACCACCAGGCGGACAGCCGTCGCCGCGACTATCACCTGGTGACACTGCCCGCCCGGTTGGTCAGCGTCGGCGACGCGGTCGCCTCGTTCAACCCGGTCTACGGCCAAGGCATGTCCTCCGCCGCGCTACATGCTTCGTGCCTGTCGGCTTACCTCCAGGGCGCCCCCGACCTCACTGCCTCCGCCCGGGAGTTCTTCGACCTGCAACGCGTCGTGGTCGACGCCGCCTGGGAGGTGTCCACCGCGACGGACCTCGCCCGGGTGCGCACCACCCCGCCGCCACCCCTCACCCGAATCCGGCGGTGGCTGCGCACCCAGGTGCTCACCGCGTCGGTCACCGACCCGGTGATCGCCGGGCGCGTCAGCGCGGTGACCTACATGCTTACCCACCCCGCCACCCTGAACCGCTGGGGCACCGTTCTGCGGGCCGTCGCGGTGAACAAACGCAAGCGCACCGAGCAACGGGCGGCAGCGGGATCACCGACCGCAACGCAGCCGGCAAGCACGTCCTAGCGCCGGCGAACGCCCGTCCGGGCCTGCTGCGCGCATAACCGCCCCGGCATAGATTGATCACTTGAGCGCGGTGAGACCGGCCGCCGTGAGCAGATAGGCGGTCTGATCGAGGCCTGGGTCGATGGCGAGTTCGACGACTGTCTTGCCGACCTGCTCCGGGGCAAGGATCGGGCCGGAGCGTTCGAGGGCGGTGGCGACGTCCACGCCCTGCCTGGCCGCGTAAGCGGCTACCGCGGTCGCGCCCAGGTCAGTCGCCGGCGTCAGCTGGGGGAGCACAGCGGTGAATCTGATGCCGAGCGCGTTTCGCTCGGACTCGTCCGCGGCATAGGACGTGACGAATCGAATGGCGGCCTTCGCGCCGGCGTACCCGCCGCTGAGCGGTGAACCGGCTATGGCGGCGCCGCTGGAGAAGGCGATGACCGTGCTTCCGGGTGCGAGGGGGCGCAGCAACGCTTCGCGCGTCCAGTGGAATACGTGCTGTACGTCGACCTCCCAGTTGCGGCTGAACGTCTGCCAGGTGTGCCGCTGAATCGCCCGCGACAGTGGGCTTGCTCCTGCGTTGAGCACCAGCGTGCGTGGTTGGTAGGCGTCGATGAGCTGGCCGGCCACCACGGGATCGGCCGCGTCCGCCACGACGGGTGTGAAGGCGTCGCCGAGCTGGGCGCGCACGTCCTCGAGTCGGGCGCGGTCGCGGGCGACCCCGATGACGTTCGCGCCGGCTTGGCAGAGCGCGGTGGCGATCGCACGGCCGAAACCCTTGCTGGCGCCGGTCACGATTGCGGTGGTGGCGGATAGTTCCTGGGTAGACATCCGGGCTCCTGGCTCTGTGGGTAGTGAGCGGGGCGCTCACCTATACAGAGCCGGGAGTGCGCGGAAACTGATCGCGGCGGGCCTATCCGCACACCGAACTCCGAGCTGGGGGTGTCGAACGACGGCCGCCACGTCGATGTCCTGCGACGGCCCGAAGATCTTGGTCGGCTTTGGGATTGCTGGTCATTTCGAAAAGATGCCTTGGACGGAAGAACAGTCAGTTACAACAGTCTGGCTCCCGCCTTTCTTCTGCTGGGTCGGGAACCCGGGTCGGGGACGGCTGGCGAGGCGTCCAGAATATTTCGGAAAAAATTGCGTGACCAGCTTCGAGTGAGCCCCGGAAATTGTCGGACCTCGCTGCGACCATGTAGGTATGCCAGAGAGTCCACTTCGCCCTCCGCGGGAGTCCGTGTATGCGGGTTTGGCCGTGATGCGGGTGGATGTGCGCTCCGCGGCCAGGCAGGATCGGGTTGATCAGCTGTCGTATCTGAAGACGGTGGTGCGCCAGGCCGAGCACGACATGGTTGAGCTGGTGGCCTCGCTGGATAGCGGCGGTGATTTCGTCGAACTCGGGGTGCGCCCGGTCTCGGCGGTGGCGGATCTGTTGCGGTGTCGGGAGTTCGAGGCGCGCCGGATGGTTGCGGTGGCCCGGGCGGTGTTCCCCACCACGCTGGGTGGGGTGGCGTTGCAGCCGAAGTTGCCGGCCACCGCGATGGCCTTGGCCGGGTGGGAGATCGATCAGGCGCACGCCGAGGTGATCGAACACGCGCTGCGTAAAGGTGCCGCCGAGCGGATCAGCCCGGAGCAGTGGTCGAGTTTGGAAGAGCAGTTGGCGGGGTTGGCGCGGCACTACCGCCCCGATGAGTTGGCCGGGTTGGCCGCGCGGATGCTGGATCGGTTGGATCAGGACGGCCCGGCCCCGGACGAGGACGAGCCGCAGGTCAACGAGCTGCACCTGTCCGCCTCGAGCGACGGTGTGGGTGGTCGGGTCAAGGGCCGGTTGGACGCGGCGACGTTTGAGGTGCTGTGCCGGGCGGTCCGCGCGGTGTTGTGCCCGGCCACCGACGAACTCAAATCACTCGGTGAGCGCCAAGCCGATGCGCTCGGCGAAATCTGCGAGCACGCCCTGGACGAAGGCCGGCTGCCGTTGGAGGGTGGGGAGCGCCCGCATGTGACCGCGATCCTGGACTACCAATGGATGCGCGAACAAGCCCGCGGGCTGATGTTCGACTTCGGCGGCCGGGGCACCGCCGCGGACCTGCGCACCCTGCTGTGTGACTGTGGGGTGACTCCGGTCGTGTTCGACGGCGCCAGCCAGCCGCTGGATTTGGGCCGGGAACGCCGATGCGTGAGCCTGGCGCAGCGCAAAGCGGTCGCCGCCCGGGATCGGGGTTGTGCGCATCCGGGGTGTCACCGCAAACCCGCCTGGTGCCAGGTGCATCATATCCGTGAATGGGTGAACGGCGGCGAGACGAACATTCAAGATCTGGTGATGTTGTGCCGTACTCATCATCGGATGATTCATCAATCCGGCTGGGAAATCCGCATGCGCCAAGGCCGGCCGGAATTCATTCCGCCCCGCTGGCTGGATTCCACTCAGGCACCCCGCCGACAACCCATACCCGCCTAAGTCGCAGATTTCGCCCGGGGTCTGAATCGCGGATTTTCGCCGGCGTGAGCCGCACATGAGACGGTCACTGCCTGCTGACCGCGCCGCCAAACAAGCCATAACCCAGGATTCCGGTGGAACGGACGCCTGCCGCCGTGTCAGGTCGGGAGGATGCTGATCCGCGCGCTCAGCGGCAGGTGCTCGGCGTCGGTACCCACATGGACCGTGTAGGCGCCGGGTTCGGTGTGCCAGCCGTTGTCCCAGTGCGCGAAGGAGCGGGCGGGCAGGGTGAGGCTGAGCTGGTGCCGGGTGCCGGGTTCGGCGTGCACGGACGCGAACCCGGCCAGCCAGCGCGCCGGGCGGTCCACGGCCGAGCCCTCCTTAGACAGGTACGCCTGCACGACCTGTCGGCCGGCTCGATCTCCGGTATTGCCCAGGGTGACGGTGACCCGCGCGGGGTGGCCGGGCAGGGCGGCGGCGACTTTCAGCTCGCTGATCTCCCAGGTGGTGTAACCGAGGCCGTGGCCGAACGGGTAGGCGGGGGTGCGGCCGGCCCGCGCCCAGGCCCGGTAGCCGATGTGAATGCCTTCGTCGTAGCGCAGCACCCCCTCCTCCGGCCTGGTGATCAGCACCGGGACGTCGGCTTCGGCGGCCGGCCAGGTGGTGGGCAGCCGCCCGCCCGGTTCGGCGTGGCCGAGCAACACGTCGGCGAGGGCGTGGCCGAACTCCTGGCCGCCGAACCAGGAGAGCAGCACGGCGGCCACCTCATCGCGCCAGGGCATGGTGATCGGGGCACCCGCGTTGATCACCACCACGGTGCGCGGGTTCGCGGCGGCGACGGCGCGCACCAGATCATCCTGCGCGCCGGGCAGGTTGAGGTCGGCGCGGTCGAAACCCTCGCTCTCCAGCCGCGCGGTGGTGCCCACCACGACCACCGCCACCTCGGCGTCCCTGGCCGCGGCGACCGCGCCGGCGATCCCGTCCGGCACCGACCAGCCCGGCGCCGAGGTACCGACGGTGATCGCGGCGACCCGGCCGGCGGCGATGGCCTCGGGAACGCCGTACTGGACGGTGATCTCCAGCTCGTTGCCCTCGACCGCCGGCACCTCGACAACGGCGGTGGGCGGCGCGAACAGGGCGCCGCCGAGGCTGGTGCCATCCGGGGCGAGGTCCGTGTCCAGCACCGGAATCCCGTCCACGAGCACGTTGACCTGCCCGGCGGCAGCGACACTCAGCCCCATCGCGGCGGTCTCGGTGGCGCGGTAGCGGGTACGCAGTTCGACCGTGGTGATGCCCTCCGGAAGGGTGCCCAGCCACACCAGGTTGGCGGCGCGCCGGTTCTCGCTGAGCAGCTCCTGGCCGTCGGCTCCCAGATACCGGGCCCGCAGTCCGGGTTCCGCCGAGTCCGGGTCGGTCAGCGAGGCCAGCGGCAGCGCGAGGATGCCCTGGTGTACCGGCACGCCCCTGCTCCACTCGACCCGGGCGCCGGGCAAGGCGGCCCGCAGCCCCTCGAGCGGATGGCTGATCTGCTCGGGCAGCACGGTCGCGCTGCCGCCGCCCTGGGTGCGGGACAGTGCGGCGTGCTCGCCGATCACCGCGACCGACGCCGGCCCGCCGACCGGCCACGGCAGCACACCGTTGTTGCGCAGCAGCACCATGCCCGCCGCGCACACCTCCCTGGCCAGCGCGGCACCGTCTTTGATGGGCGGGGGAGGGCTGGCGGTGCTGGGCGCGGTGACGTCCAGCGCGCCCACCCGCGCGGCCAGCCGCAGCAGTCGGCGTACCTTCTCGTCGATTGCATCCTCCGGGACCCGTCGGTCGCGGACCGCGTCGACCAGTGCCTCCCCCCACGGGCCCCGAGGGCCGGGCATGGCCAGGTCTTGCCGGGCGCGGGCGGACGGCTCGGTGCTCCGGACCGCGGTCCAGTCCGAGACCACCACGCCGTCGAATCCCCACTCCGTGCAGAGCGGGGTGTTGAGCAGCTCGTTCTCGGTCATGGTGGTGCCGCGCACCGAGTTGTAGGCGGACATCACCAGCCACGTCCCAGCCTCGGTGACCGCCCGCTCGAACGGCGCGAGGTAGAGCTCGCGCAGGGTGCGCAGGTCGACCTCGACGTTCGCGGTGAAGCGCTCGGTCTCGAAGTCGTTGGCCACGTAGTGCTTGGGGGACGCACCCACCCCGTGGTCCTGCAGCCCCCGCACATACGCCGAGGCGAGCTCGGCGGTCAGCAGCGGGTCCTCGGAGAACGCCTCGAAGGAGCGGCCGCCCAACGGGCTGCGGTGCAGGTTGATCGTCGGACCGAGGACGACGTCGACGCCCTTGTCCCGGGCCTCGGCCGCCAGCGCCGCCCCGTAGCGGTAGGCCAGGTCCGGGTCCCAGCTCGCGGCGAGCGCGGTCCCCGACGGCAGATTGAGCGAGGGCACCCGCTCGTCCCACACCACTCCGCGCACCCCGGACGGGCCGTCCGAGAACACCATCGAGCGCAGTCCGATCGAGGGCTCCGGCTGCGTGCTCCAGAAGCTCGCGCCGGTGAGCAGGTGCACCTTGCACTCGAGGGAGAGCGAGGCGAGGCAGGCCTGGATGTGTTCCTCGACGGCGGGCCGGCAGGCGGTCATGGATCTCCTGTCAGCACGCGGGCGAGTGGGCCGCGGTCAACGTACCGGTCAGTGACTGGCCACTCTTCGGTAGCGCGCCAGCGCCAGCGGCATGAACACCGCGATGATGGCCAGCGAGGCGAGCACGGCGTAGAGCGCGGCGTGTTGGGCCGGCCAGCCGGTGGCCGGCGGGACGCCCGGTGGCTGGACCGGGTTGCCGAACAGTGCTCGGGTCACGTTGGCCACCGCGGAGATCGGGTTCCACTCGGCGAACGCGCGCAGCGGCCCGGGCAGGGTCTGCGCCGAGACGAACACACTGGCCACAAAGGACACCGGGAACAGCCAGATCAGCCCGGCGCTCTGGGCCACCTCGACGCTGCGGCAGAGTAGCCCGATCCAGGCGCCGATCCAGGACATGGCGAACGCGAAGAACAACAGCAGCAGATACCCCAGCGCCGCGCTGAGTGGCGAGCTGGAGATCCGCCAGCCGATCAGCAGCCCGGTGCCCGTCATGATCACCAAGGTGACCGAGGTGACCACCAGGTCCGACGTGGTCCGGCCGAGGATGACCGCGAGCCGGGACATGGGCAGCGAGCGGAATCTGTCGATCATGCCCTTCGTCAGGTCGTTGGACAGCCCGAGCGTGGTGAACGCCGAGTTGAACGCCACGGTCTGGACGAAGATCCCGGCGACCAGGAAGTGTCGGTAGCCGTCGCCGCCCAGGCTGCCGCCGAACACGAAGGCGAACACCAGCACGAAGATGATCGGGCTGACCACCGCGCCGAGCAGCAGGTCCGGGTTGCGGCGGATGGTGACCAGGTTCCGCCAGGCCACCACACCCGAGTCGCGGGCCCCACCCAGCAGTACCGTCACGCGCTGTCCTCCCCGTCGGCGCCGGTTGTGGCGCGGTGTCCGGTCAGGGCCAGGAACACGTCGTCCAAGGTCGGCCGGCGCAGCCCGATGTCCAGCACCTGCACCGCATCCGCGCCGGTGGCATCCGGCTCCGGCCCGTCGGATTCGAACCGGCGCAGCGCCGCCAACAGCGCCTTCGGCCCGACGTCCACCGCGACCGACAACCGGCGCAGCTGGTAGTTCACCGTCGGCTCGCCGGAGCCCACCTCAGCCAGCACAGCGCGTGCTGTGGCGAGCTGGTCGGCCTCGGCCACCACCAGCTCCAGGCGCTCACCGCCCAGGCGTGCCTTGAGCTCGTCCGGGGAACCCCTGGCGATCACCCGGCCGGCGTCGATCACCGCGATGGTGTCGGCCAGCCGGTCGGCCTCCTCCAGGTACTGGGTGGTGAGCAGGACCGTGGAACCCTCGGCCACCAGCTCACTGATCACGTCCCAGGTGTCCTGCCGGCCGCGCGGGTCCAGCCCGGTGGTCGGCTCGTCCAGCACCACGACCGGAGGTTCGGCGATGAGCGCGCCGGCCAGGTCCAGGCGGCGGCGCATGCCACCGGAGTACTCCTTGGCCGGGCGGCCGCCATCCTCGGCCAGCCGGAACCGCTCCAGCAGCGCGCCGGCCCTGGCCCTCGCGTTGCGTCGGGACATCCCGTACAGCCGGGCCACCATGTACAGGTTCTCGTAGCCGGTGAGGTTGTTGTCCACCGCGGCGTACTGGCCGGAGAGCCCGATGCGCCGGCGTACCGCGTCCGGCTCGGCGACCACGTCGTGGCCGGCCACCCACGCCCGCCCCGCGTCCGGGCGCAGCAGCGTGGTGAGGATGCGCACCGCCGTCGTCTTGCCCGCCCCGTTGGGGCCGAGCAGCCCGAGCACGGTGCCGGCGGGGATCTCCAGATCCACGCCGTCCAGCGCGCGGGTGGAGCCGAAGACCTTCACCAGGCCTTCGGCTCGGACCGCCGGTCCAGCCCTGTCCGTGGACTCGAACATCGGCGTCGTCAGCTCGGGCTCGGTGACAGGATGACGGGCATCCGCTCGAAGCCACGCAGCGCGACGCCGGGGGAGCGGTAGGTGGGCTTCTCGGCCAGCTGCATCAGCGGAAAGCGCCGCAGCAGCATCGGGAACAGCACCGTGCCGGAGAGTCGGGCGAGGTGCGCGCCGAGGCAGTAGTGCGCGCCACCGCCGAAGCTGAGCCCGCTGCTCGGCGGCCGCCGGATGTCGAACCGGTCCGGGTTGTCGACCAGGGCGGGGTCGCGGCAGGCCCCGGCGATCAGGCCGAGCAGGATGCTGCCCTCGGGGATGGTGACCCCGGCGAGGGTGACGTCCCGAAACGCGGCCCGGAACATGACCTGGACCGCCGGCTCGCAGCGCAGGATCTCCTCGGTTGCGGTGTCGGCGAGGGTCGGGTCCTCGCGGAGCAGCTGAGCCTGTTCCGGGTTGTCCAGGAACAGCCGCAGGCCCATCCCGACCACGCTGGTCGGCGAGTCGAACCCGGCGCTGAACAGCAACACCAGGCTGTTGACCAGCCGCTCCTCGTCATCGCCGCACTGCGTGGCCAGGTCGGTGATCAGGTCCTCGCGTGGCTGGCGGCGGCGGTCGGCGGCTAGCTCGATCAGCTCCTTCACCATCTGCCCACCGGCCTCGGCCGCCTGCTGGCGCTGCGCGGGTGAGGGCGCGAGTTCCAGCGTCGGGCTGGCCTGGCGGGTCAGCCAGCCCAGCCGCAGCGCCTGGTCGTCGGGAATGCCCATCAGCCGCCCGATGATCAGCGCGGAGTACGGCACGGCCAGCTCGCGCTCGATGTCCACCGGCTCGCCGGCCGTGGCCAGCAGCTCCAGCTGGTCGAGCAGGTTCGTCGCCACCTCGACCATGTCGCCGCGCCGCTGTCCCGTCCGGCGCGGGGAGAAGTGCTTGGCGAACATGGCCCGGTCCAACCGGTGCTCGGTGCCGCTGTGGAAGGCCATCGAGCCGAACAGGCTGCTCGCCAGGCCCTGCTCCTTCCACGTGGGGTTGGTCTCGTGGAAGTGGTCCTCGGTGAGCGGCCCGATGTTCTCGTCGCGCAACATCGCGGTGCACGCGGCGAACGTGGTGACCAGGTATCGCGCCGCCACTCCGGGGAACACCACCGGCACTACTGGGCCGATCTCACGCAGCCGCGCGTAGAGCGGATAGGGGTCCGGGTCGGCGTGCGGACGGGCCATCCGCAGGAACATCCGCCGCGCCTCGGTGTTGCTGACCCCGCTGGGGGTGCGCGTGGCCGGGGCTGTGCTGGTGGCCGGGACGGTGCTGGTGGCAGGGACGGTGCTGGGGGCCGGCGTGCTGGCGGCCGGGGCGGTCCTGGGGGCCGGGGTGCTGTGGGCCGGGCAGCTGCTGGCCGGTGTGCTGGGGGCCGGGGTGCCGCTGGCGCTCGGCTCGATCACCACTGAGGGGTTCATGCCGGTACCTCCGAATCGGCCGGGGCAGGCACCGACGGGTGCTGCGCCCAGAAGTTGAGCAGTACCTCAGTGGTTCGTTGGGGCTGCTCGATGCTGGGGCTGTGCGCCGCCTTCTCGATCACCACGTGGTTGGCGCTGAGTTGGGCGGCCATCGAGGCGAACACCGACCGGTGCCACACCCGCTTGTCCCGGCGGCCGTGCACGACGAGCGCCGGAATCCCGGTCCCGCGCAGCTCCGGGGTCCGGTCCGACTCGTCGGCCATGGCCCGAGCCGTGCCGTGCATGAATCCGGGGTTGGCGTCCTTCAGCTTGGCGAACCAGAAGGCGCGCAGCCCGGTCTCCCGCTCCGGTATCACGCGTTTGATCACCGGCCAGAGCAGCTCCAGGCTGCCTCCCTCGAGCTTGCGGTCCAGCTCGGCGAGCCCGGCGCGCTGTTTGGGCGCGTCCAGACTTGGCCCGCATCCGAGCAGGGTCAGGCTGCGCACCGCCGACGGCTCGGCCAGGGCCGCGGCCCGTGCGACGAAACCGCCGAGGCAGTGTCCTACCAGATGGAGCGGGCTGTTCCCGGCGGTCTGAGCGCGCACCTGGCTGATCACCGCGCGGGTGTCCTCGGCGAGCAGCTCGACGGTGTATGCCTCGGGGTCGCGCGGGCCGGCCGACTCGTACTGGCCGATCTGGTCATAGGTCCAGGCGTGGTAGCCGGCATTGGCGATGGCGGGCAGCAGCGCCCAGAAGTCTTCCTTCGAACCCACGTACCCGGTGACCAGCAGGACCGCGGCGCCCAGGTCGTTCTCCGGTCGTGGCCGGGCATAGGACGCCGCGACGGGGCCTCGAGGGGTGTGCAGCGTCCGCCGGTCGACACCGGTGGGCAAGGTCAGCACGGTCATAGGTGTGAGGCCTCCATTCGGTGAGCACCGGACACGATCTGTTCCAGGAGTGACACGGCGTGCCCCGTTCCGTCCTCGGCGCGGATCCGGGTGCCCAGCGCGGCGGCCCGGTCCTGGAGGTCCCGGCCGTCGAGTACCAGGCGCAGCGCCCGTTCCAGCGCCGGCCCGGTCACCGCATGCAGGGCCGGTGCCTCGGCCGCGACGCCGAGCTCGCGCATCCGCTGGGCCCAGAACGGCTGGTCGGTGCCGACCGGGCAGATGACCTGGGGACGGCCGGCGGCCGCCGCGGCGCCCGTGGTCCCCGCGCCGCCGTGATGCACGACGGCGCTCATCCTCGGGAACAGCCAGTCGTGCGGTGCGTGCCGAATGACCAGGACCTGGTCGGAGGAGGTCAACCCGCGCAGGCCCTGGTAGCCCGAGGCCACGATGGCCCTGGTGCCGAGCCGGGTGACCGTCTCCTGAACCATGGCGTTGAGCCGGCGTGGGTCCTCGATGGTCATGCTGCCGAATCCGATGTAGACCGGCGGGTCGCCGGCGTCCAGGAAGGCGGCCAGTTTGCGGGGCGGGGTCCACGCCGACGGGGTGGGCAGGAACCAGTAGCCACAGACCCGCGCCGTGCTCGGCCAGTCCTCGGGCGGGGCCAGCACCTGCTCGCTGTACGCGTGCAGGGCGGTCGCGGCTGACCCATCGGAGGATCGCAGCGGGTTGTGCCGGCCAGGGCGGTGCGGCAGGCCGGCCGCCGCTCGCCACCGGTCGATCCCGCGCCGGGACCAGAAGCTGAGCTGCTGCCTAGCCACCCAGTAGGAGGCCCTGTTCAGCACGCCGGGGAGCTGGGCGGTGTTCGCCCAGATCGGAGACGGGAACCGCGCGGTGGGCACGAGCGCGGGAAGCGGCATGGCAACCACGCTGGGTACGCCGAGGCGCTCGGCGATGTGCTGGCCCAGTGGGAGCACCGGGTGGTGGACCACCACATCCGCGGCGGAGCCCTTGGCTGCCGCCCAGGCGCCGTCGAGCGCAACCTCGGCCAGCCCGCCCAGCGTCCGGGCCAGCTGCGCGAAGTGTCGGATTCCGTGGCTGTTCGCCATCGCTTCACCGACGCGGATCATGTCCAGGTCCAGGGCAGCGAACGGGACTCCGGCGGCGATCGCCAGGGGCTTGAACAGGGGAGGGGCGGCGAGCACGGCCTGGTGGCCATCGCGGCGCAGCCGCTCCGCGAGGGCCACCAGCGGTCGGACGTCACCTTGTGAACCCACGCCAAGCAGGAACACCCTCATCGTTCGGCTCCAAATCGCAGAATCCCAAATATTGACTAGTTCGACTATTGGCGCGTGCGGAATAGCTCCCGCTTCAGGTTCGGGACGAGTTGTGACTACTCAATTTTGACGAGCTATGGACGCGTGACCGCGATCGGCGATAGCGGTACCCTGCAATTAGATAGCAGGTAAGTGGCCAACACAAGGTGCGGCTAAATTGCTCTTCGACACAGAGCGGCCCGCGCGTCGATAAGACGTCTCCGGGCGGTGCATGATGCGCATTAGTTGCCCCCAGCGACCAATGATCATCGGTCCGGCGCGGTCAGCTCGCCACGTCGGAAAACACGCTCAGCAGGGCCATATGGGTTACCCCCTACCCCCACCTGTCGGGTGACGTTAGCACGATCGGGCTAAACTTCGTTGTGAAATAGGTCACTTCCGTGTCGAGTAGTCCTTATGAAAGCTAAATGTTCTGAGTCGGAAACTTCTCAATCCTTCGTTCACACGGCATGCGATGTGAAAAGCAGACTCTTGACGTAACGACCGGAAAGATGCGCCATCAGGGATGGACGCCTTCGATGACGTGTTGTGGGTGGTATCCATCGATTCAACTAATGGCAAGTAACGCTTAGGTGTTAAAAGGATGAGTCCGTGACGCCGGCCACTCAGCCGGCGCCGTGGCGATCCGGCTAAGCCGGAGTGACGCGGTTCCAGAACTCGGTGAACGTGATCGAGTCGTTGGCGGCAACCCTGTCTGCTGTGCAGTTCCGTATCAGCCCCGGCCTCAACCTCGGGGCGCGCCCCAAGCTCCCCCGCGTCCGCGCCCGCATATCCGGTCGCCTTGCGATCCGCTGTCGAACCAGTTGGGATGGCGGTGAGGCAGGTTCGCCGGGTGGCGTGGCATGTTCACCGCCGCCCGGCGCGCCGGCAAAGGGGGCGAGGATGCTCAACCGACGCGGGCTCTTGAAGGCCGCGGGTGCCGGCGTACTGCTGGCCTCGACGGGTCTTCCGCTGACCGGCTGCGGACACTCGGCCGGGGGCGCGGACGGGGACCTGCGGCTTGTGCTGGCCAACCACGTCTGGACCACGGCGGTCCGCAAGCGCATCCCGGAGTTCTCCGACCTCGCTCGACGTCGGGTCCTGGTCAGCACGATGACCGCCGACCAGCTGTCGAGTACCTACAACGTGAAGCTCAACGCCAGCGCGCCGGACGTGGACGTGATGATGTACCGCCCGCTGCAGGAACAGCTGCTGTTCGCCCGCAACGGGTGGCTGACCGACCTCACCGACCGGGTCAGCAGCCAGCCGGGCTACGACTGGACGGACTTCCAGCCGGCGAGCCGGGAGCGGATCACGGTGCAGGGCAAGGTCTTCGGCGTACCCGTGGTCACCGAGCGGCCCACCCTCTACTACCGGCGCGACCTGGTACCGGACGGGCGCCCACCAGCCACCCTGGCCGAGCTGTTCGAGACGGCGAAGCGACTGCACAACCCGGCGGCCGGCATGTACGGCTTCGTCGGTCGTGGCCAGCGCGCCGCCGCGGTGAGCATGTTCTCCAGCTACCTCTACTCGTTCGGCGGCGCCTTTACCGTCGATCAGCGCTCCGCGATCGGCACCCCGGAGGCGATCAACGCCTTCCAGTACTACGGGCGATTGCTGCGCGAGGCGGGCCCGATCGGCGCGACCAACATGAGCCTCGAGCAGATCACGCCGATCTTCGCGCAGGGCAAGGCGGTGTTCGCCATCGACGCCGACGCGGTGTATCGAAACTTCATCGACCCGGCCACCTCCCTGGTCGTCGACCGGACCGGTTTCGGGGCGTTCCCGGCGGGGCCGGCGGGTTCCCGCCCGTTCAACGTCCCGTCCTGGGGGTTGACGATCAACGCCTTCTCCGCGCGCCGGGACGCGGCGTGGGAGTTCATCAGGTGGGCGACCAGCCGGGAGATGGTGCTCGCCCTGCAGGCCGAGGGAGTCCCGGGCGCACGGCTCTCCGCCTGGCGGGACCGGGACACGCTGGGCAAGTTCCCACCGGACCTGGCCGCCTCGATGACCGCGAGCATCCAGGCCGGGGTGGGCCTGGACCGACCCGACGTGGTGCAGGTCGGCCGTGCGCGCGACATCGTCGGCCGCCCGCTGGTGGCCAGCATTCTCGGTCAGGACGTGGTCGCCGCCGCCGGTGATGCCTCCCAGCAGCTCGATGCGTTCCTGGTCCGGGACGCCCGGCAGCGAAAGATCTAGGTGAAGATGGCCGCCGCGACCCTGCGCCAGGAACAGCGCCGACTGAGGTGGGCCATGCTCAGCCCGGCCCTGATCTTCATTCTGGCGATGATCGTCTTTCCGCTTGTCTACACCGGGTACCTGTCCACCACGGACGCGTTCGGCGCGGTCAACGCGCACCGCTCGTTCATCGGGCTGGCCAACTTCTCCGACGCGCTGAGTGACACCCGCCGGTTCTGGCCGGCCGTGGTGCGCACCGCGGTATTCACCGTCGCGGCGGTCGCGCTCGAGCTGTGCCTGGGCCTGGCCGTGGCAATGCTGCTGCGCCGGCCGTTCGGCGGGATGCGCTGGGTGCGCACCATTCTGATGGTGCCGCTGCTGGCCACCCCGGTGGCCGTCGGCGTGCTCTGGCTGCTGATCCTGGATCCGACCGTGGGGATCGCCAATCACCTGCTGGGGCTGGTCGGGATCCCGCCGCAACCGTTCCTCGGCTCGGTGGCCGAGTGCTGCCGACGCTGGTCCTGATCGACATGTGGCAGTGGACGCCGATGATGACGCTGCTGCTGCTCGCCGGGCTCAGCACCCTGCCCGAAGAGCCCGAGGAGGCCGCGTTGATCGACGGAGCCAGCGGCTGGCAACGGTTTCGGCTGGTCACCGTGCCGATGCTGATGCCGGTGATCGTCACGGCGTTGGTGCTGCGCAGCGTGGACGCGCTCAAGACGTTCGACCTGATCTATGCGACCAAAGGCCCGGGCGGTGGCTCCAGCAACGAGGCCGAGACGCTCAACGTGTACGCCTACGGGCTGACCTTCGACTACCAGGAGTACGGGCTGGCCGCCTCGGTCCTGGTGCTGTTCACCGTGCTCATCGTGCTCATCGTGCTCGCGCTGCGGCGCCGCTCCGCGAAGGACCAGCCATGACCGCCACGCTGCCGAAATCCGCCGCCGCGCCCGGAACCGCCGCGTCCAGCCGACCCCGCCGAGCCGGCACGCGGATGAGCACCGGACGGCTGGTCGGGATCGTGGTCGTCGCGGTGGTCTTCACCGCGCCACTGGTGTGGATGGTGCTGGCCGCCTTCAAGACGAACGTGCAGATCGGCAACCCGGCCGAGGCGATCGTGTTCACCCCGACGCTGCGCAACTTCGGCACGGTGTTCGAGCAGGGGGTGTTCCTGCCGGCCATGTTGAACTCGGTGATCGTCGGCGTGGTCTCCACCGTGCTGTCCGCGATCCTGGCGGTGCCGGCCGCCTGGGCCATCGGGCGGTTCGCCATGCAGCGCTTCGGCAACTGGGTGCTGATCGCCCGGATCATCCCGGCGATCTCGCTGCTGGTGCCGTGGTACTACCTGTTCGCCCAGCTGGAGCTGGTCGGCGGCTACACCGTGCTGGTGCTCAGCCACATGTTCGTGTCCGTCCCGCTGATCACCTGGATCATGATCGGGTTCTTCGCCGGGCTCCCGGTTGAGCTGGAGGAGGCGGGACGGGTGGACGGGCTGTCCGCGTTCGGTGCGTTCCTGCGCATCTCGTTACCGCTGGCCACCGCCGGCACCGCGACCGCGTGCCTGCTGGCCGCGGTGTTCAGCTGGAACAACTTCATGTTCGCGCTGATCCTCTCCGGCGAGTCCACCAAGACCCTGCCGGTTGCCCTGTTCAACTTCATCTCCTACGCCAGCGTGGACTGGGGCGGGCTGATGGCGGCCGCCACCCTGATGAGCGTGCCGGTCGTGCTGGCCGCCGTACTCGGCCAGAAATACCTGGTCGCCGGGCTCACCGCCGGCGCCACGAAGGGCTGACAGCGAAAGCCTCGAGAAGAAAGGTTGCCCATGCGGATCGCGAACGCCGAGGTGATCGTCACCAGCCCCGGCCGCAACTTCGTCACGCTGGAGATCACCACCGACGACGGCGTGGTCGGTTACGGGGACGGCACGCTCAACGGCCGCGAGCTGGCCGTGGTGAGCTACCTGCGCGACCACGTCGTGCCGCTGCTGATCGGCCGCGACCCGCACAAGATCGAAGACACCTGGCAGTACCTGTACCGGGGCGCCTACTGGCGGCGCGGCCCGGTCACCATGGCCGCCATTGCCGCGGTGGACGTCGCGCTCTGGGACATCAAGGCCCAGGTCGCCGGGCTCCCGCTCTACCAACTGCTGGGTGGCGCGAGCCGCACCGGGGCTCGCGCCTACGGTCACGCCAGCGGCGCCGACCTGCCCGAGTTGCTCGACTCGATCCGAGCCCGACTCGATGAGGGCTTCCGCTGCATCCGGGTGCAGTCCGGCGTCCCCGGGTTGGGCATGGTTTACGGCGTCACCAGCACCGACGTCCGCCGCGACCAGGAGGCGAACGGCCGCCACCCGGTGCCGGTCGAGGAGATCTGGGACACCGGGGCGTACCTGCGGCACCTGCCCGGGGTGTTCGAGGCGGTGCGCAACGAGTTCGGCCCGGAGCTGCCGTTGCTGCACGACGCCCACCACCGGCTCACCCCGATCCAGGCCGCCCAGCTCGGCAAGGCGCTCGAGCCGTTCGACCTGTTCTGGCTGGAGGACGTCACACCGGCGGAGAACCAGGAGGCGCTGCGGCTGGTTCGGCAGCACACCACAACTCCGCTGGCCATCGGCGAGGTGTTCAACTCGGTCGTCGATTACCAGACGCTGATCCGCGAGCAGCTGATCGACTACGTGCGCTCCGCGGTCACCCACGCCGGCGGGGTCACCGCGATGCGCAAGCTGTTCGACTACGCCGCCCAGTACCAGATCAAGTCGGGCATCCACGGCCCCACCGACATCTCCCCGGTCGGCATGGCCGCCGGGCTGCACCTGGACCTGGCGATCCACAACTTCGGCATCCAGGAGTTCATGCCGCACAGCCCGGCCACCTACGACGTCTTCCCGCACGCCTATACGTTCAGCGACGGCTATCTGCATCCTGGAGAGACCCCGGGGCTCGGCGTGACGGTGGACAAGAAGGCCGCCGCCGAGTTCGAGTACCAGCCGGCCTACCTGCCGGTGAACCGGCTGCGTGACGGCGCGATGCACGATTGGTGAGCGCGCTTACCGCTGGTCGGTGAGCACGCGGCGGACCTGGTCGCGCAGCCAGCGCTGGCCCGGGTCGGCGTCGTTGCAGCTCCGCGCTGGGCGTGCAGCGCCCCGGCCAGGTGTCCGTCGTCGCGCTGGACCGCGGAGAGCGGCTCGGGGTGTTGCCGGTCGGCCGGTTCCCGCTGACCATCACCTCGAGCCCGGATGGCACGCGGGGTTACGTCGCCGCGGTGCTGGGCTCCACGGTGACCGTGCTGGACCTGCGCACCCTCGACGTGCTCGACACGCTGCAAGTGGACCGGCGGGGGGATCCCGGCGCGCACGGCCTCGCCTTCATCCCGGCACCGTGAGCGTGCGTGCTCGCTCCGTCTACGAGCCGGCCTGCCTGGCGCGGGCGTAGTGGCGGGCGGCTTTGGCGCGGTTGCCACATCCGGCCATCGAACACCAGCGGCGGCTGCGCTTGGGGCTGGTGTCGTAGAAGTAGAGGACACACTCCGGGTGGGCGCAGCGCCGGATCCTGCTCGAATCGCCGGCGAGCAATTCCACGTAGTTGACCGCCGCCAGCCAGCCGGCGCGTCGGTTCGGGTCGTCCACCGTGCTGATGCTGCCGGGGCCGTCCCGGCCGACCACGGGACGGGTGTGCCCCCAGGACAGCACCTCGTTCAAAGCCGCGCGTACGTCCTCGCGGTCCGGCGTGTCGACGTGGCAGCGGATGGCTTCCCGGGCCGCGGTGAGCGCGAGCCTGGATGACTCGGTCAACTGGCCGTCCAGGCCCGCCTCTGCCAGCCAAGCCCGAGTCCCTTCGAGGTCCTCCAGCAGGTCCCGAATGCTGCCCCGGTCCATCCAGGTCGTATTGAGCAGGTCGAGGCTCAGCGGCTCACCTACTAGCGGGCGGTCCAGCGCCATGGTTCAGTCTAACCCCTCAGAGTGCCTTGACAGGTGTGAATCTAACCTGTACTAATCAGGCTACAGGTTAGGTAGCATATGTTCTCGCAGGGAGCCCCAGATGACCTCGGCTTTGACCCCCGCCACCCTCCAAACCGGCCACGTTGGGCTGAATGTCACCGACGTTGCCAGGTCCACCGCGTTCTACCAGCAGATCTTCGGGCTGGAGATCCTGGTGGAGGGGCAGGATGGCGAGCGTCGATGGGCGTTCCTCGGCCGGGGCCGGGTGGTGATGCTCACCCTGTGGCAGCAGTCCGAGGGTCGATTCGCCACCGGAACGCCGGGCCTGCATCACCTGTCATTCCAGGTCCCCACGTTGGCCGACGTCGAGGGCGTGCGGCACATCCTGCGCAGTCTCGGCGCCGACTTCCAGTACGACGGCGTCGTGCCGCACGCCGAGGGCGGGGACTCGGGTGGCATCTTCTTCACCGACCCGGATGGCATCCGCCTGGAGGTCTACACACCGACCGGTCTGGCCGCCAGCGACGCCGCGCCGGTCGGTTCCACGCCCGCCTGCGGCTTCTTCTAGGCCGCGCCGGTGAACAGCACCTATCACCCCGGCGAGCGCGCCGCACAGGCGAAGGCCGGGCTGAGTGCGGAGGCCGAGCGGGTTGGCGGCATCGTGCGCACAGCGGTACCGCCGGCGGCGGCCGAGTTCCTCGTCGAGCAGCCGATGCTGGTCGTCGCCGCCGCCGACGAGCAGGGGCGGATGTGGGCCTCGCTGCTCACTGGCGCGCCCGGATTCCTGTGCGCCGGAGTGGTGGCCGGTCGGGACGTCGTGGACGTTGCCGCCCGGCCGCTGCCGAGCGACCCGCTGGCGACCACGCTCACCCGCCGAGTCCAGCTCGGGGCCATCGCGATCGACCCGGCCACCCGCAGGCGGATGCGGATCAACGGCGTCGTCCAACCCGCCCCGGACGGCTTGCGGGTCACCGCCGACCAGGTCTACGCCAACTGCCCGAAGTACATCCAGCGGCGCGTCGTGGAGGCGGTCGGCCCAGCGGGCGCAGAGGGAGAGGCGACCGTCTCGGACACGCTCAGTCCAGCCGACCGTCGGATGATCAACGAGGCGGACACGTTCTTCATCGCCACCGCCTCGGCCACCGGTGACGCCGATGCCTCGCACCGGGGCGGGGACCCGGGGTTTGTCCGGGTGGCTCAGGACGGAGCTTTGACCTGGCCGGACTACCCGGGCAACGCCATGATGATGACGCTGGGCAATTTGGAACAGAACCGGGCCGCCGGCCTGCTCTTCGTCGACTGGTTCACCGGGACAACGCTCCAGCTCACCGGGACCGCCCACGTCGAGTGGGCCACCTCAGATCGACGACTGCGGTTCCGGCCGGACCAGGTTCGCCGGACCATGCTGGCCAGCCCGCTGCGCTGGAGCTCGCCGGAGTACTCCCGGTTCAACCTGCCGGTGGGCACGGAGGACCTTATTTGACGCGGTTGAGCCGGGACCATCGGGATTGTGGTAACGAATTCTAATCGGTGAATCCGACCTAATTGTTGTCAGGCTGCTTGTCTAGCTACTTAAGGTTGACTAGGCATTGTCCTCAGGCGTTGACCGCGGAGAGTCGGCCGTGCCGCTTGCCCACGACGTCATCGCTCACAATGTTGCCGTCCCGCAGCCATACCCGCCGCGTGCAGTACTCCGCGACCTCGTCCTCGTGGGTGATGACAACGATGGTGCAGCCCTGCTGGTTGAGCTCGGTGAACAGCTCCATGATCTCAGTGGTCGACGAGCTGTCCAACGCTCCGGTCGGCTCGTCCGCCAGGATGATCGACGGATCGTTGATCAGCGCGCGGGCGATGGCGACCCGCTGCTTCTGACCGCCGGAGAGCTCGCTGGGCACGTGGTGGAGCCGGGTCCCCAGGCCTACCCGCTCGAGGGCCGCCTGCGCCTTCGCCCGCCGGCGACGCACGCCGTTGTAGACCAGCGGGAGCTCGACGTTGTGCATCGCGTCGGTGCGTGGGATCAGGTTGAACGACTGGAACACGAAGCCGATCCGCTGGCCTCGGGTCTTGGCCAGCTGCTTCTTGGACAGCTTGGTCACGTCGGTGCCGTCCAGCCGGTAGTGGCCGCCGTTGGGCAGGTCCAGGCAGCCCAGGATGTTCATCAGCGTGCTCTTGCCGGAGCCGGATGGGCCCATGATGGCGACCATCTCACCAGCGGCGATGTTCAGGTCGATGCCGTGCAAGATCGTCATCTCGTGCTCGCCCATGCGAAAAGACTTGGTTATGCCCTCGAGCTCGATCATCCCACTCCTCAGCCAAAGCGCCGTTACCTACCACGCCCGAATGCGCCCACGCCGCCGCCTGCAACTTCGAAAATAGGCGCTCCGCCCTGAGATATCACTAGGAGTGTCGAATTGCACAACGCCCGTAAGAATCACCTGTGGTTTAGCTGAATAGAACCGTGGAATCGTCGCGCGCAAGGGGTTTGGCCCTTAAAAATAGCTGTGAGTTTCCTCCTGGTGGACTAGCGTGTCGCCGGTGTTCGAGGGGTTCACGCTGCGCCAGGTGTCGATCGGGGAAGCCAGCCTGCGGGTGCGCTACGGCGGCGGCGGCCCCCCGGTCCTGCTGCTGCACGGGCACCCGCGCACGCATACCACCTGGCACCGGGTGGCGCCGCTGCTCGCCCGCCGGCATACCGTGGTCTGCCCGGACCTGCCCGGATACGGAGAATCCAGCAAACCGGTGACCGATGCCGAGCACACCCCGTACTCGAAACGCGCGATGGCGGCGGCCTGCGCCCGGTTGATGCACGCGCTGGGGCACGAGCGCTTCGCGGTGGTCGGGCACGACCGGGGCGGCTACGTGGCGCTGCGGTTGGCGCTCGATCACCCGGACCTGGTCACCGCGCTGACTGTGCTGGACGGCGTACCGATCGGCGAAGCTCTGGCCCGCTGCGACGCGCGGTTCGCCTCCCGCTGGTACCACTGGTTCTTCTTCGCCCAACCGGCCACACCGGAGCGGGTGATCACCGCCGACCCGGACGCCTGGTACGACGTGGACGCGCGGAACAGCCCGGAGCGGCTGGGCGCGGAGAACTTCGCCGACTTCCGCCGAGCGATCCACGATCCACGCACCGTGCACGCCATGCTGGAGGACTACCGGGCCGGCCTCGGCATCGACCGCGCCCATGATGATGCCGATCGCTCGGTCGGCCGCCGGGTCACCTGCCCCACCATGGTGCTGTGGGCGGCCCGCGACGACATGGAGGACCTCTACGGCGACGTGCTCGAGGTATGGCGGCCCTGGACCACCGAGCTGCGCGGCGGTGTCATCGACTCGGGCCACCACATGGCCGAGGAGGCACCGGACGAGCTGGCCCGTGCCCTCCTCGCCCACCTAGGAGCGCCGGCAGCGGCGCGAGGACCTGCGACAACGCATCCAATTCACCCGCCGACGTCACCAGCGCCACGACCGCGAACCCCACCGCGCCGGGCTCCGAGCTAGTCGCCACCGCATCAACACCACGAACCGTCTGGTGATTGGGGTTGAACCGCGATGACCTTCGGGTAGTGAGCTGGTAGGGGGCCGACCGACGATGGCGGGAATGTGTCCTCCCTCGGCCGTCGGCAAGCCCACAGTGGGCCGGAGTGGAAGGAAGTCAGGTGCAACTGGGCAAAGAGCCGGTGGCCGGGGACGAGGAATGGACCGGGCCGCGGTGTCACGAGGTGGAGTTGTCCGGGTGCGCGCAGGCATGGTTCGTACCGACGGTCCGTGCGTTGGCCGCGGACCTGGCCGGCCGGGCCGATTTCGACCTGGATGCGATCGCTGACATGCGGATGGCGGTGGACGAGGCCTGCGTGACGTTGATTCGCCACAGCGCGCCGGACAGCCATTTACGTTGCTCGTTCCTCCTCGACGAGCAGCGGATGCAGGTCCGGGTCCAGGTGCGGCCGAGAGACCGGGGCGCGCGGGTGGATACCGCGGGATTCGGTTGGCGAGTCCTGCAGAGCCTGGTCGACGAGGTCAGCGCGAAGCTGCCAGATGGTGGCGAGGAGCAGCTGGGGATCCACCTGGTGAAGCGACAGTCAGCCCACACTTGAGCTGATCCCGAGCTATCTCTGACTGCCTCGATCGTTGACCGGCTGAACGCAACGCCCCGCGTACCGCACAATGGGTAGCTAGTGTCCCTTGTCCAGATGGATCGGGTCGATCTCGCCGGTTGAGCGCACAGCCGGTTCGCCTGCCTTGCACCTCACCGAGATGAGCGGACAGATGAACACTGACAGGTCGGGTGCGCTGGACTGCTCAGACGCCTCCGAGCGGCTCGAAATCGCCACCGACGCGCTGGCCGAGCTGCGCGGAATCTTCGCCGGCGAGGAGCCGCTGAAGGCCGCGCTGGATCGCGTCGCCACCGGCGCGGCCCGGGTGATTCCAGACGCCGACGCGGTCACCATCACCGTGCTGACCCCGGACGGCCCGGACAGCGTGGCCTGGACGGACCAGACATACCTGGCCCTGGATGCGGCCCAGTACGGCTCCGGCCGGGGCCCCTGCCTGGAATCGGCCGTCTCACACTCCCCGGTTCGCGCGGCGACCGCGGCCAGCCTCGAGCAGTGGCCGGAGTTCTGTGAGGCGGCCGAACAGGCCGGCATCAAAGCCTGCCTCGCCGTCCCACTGCTGCTGGAAGCCACCGCGGCGGCCCCGGACGTGCCAGCCCGGGCAGCGGTCGAGCTGGTGGGCGCGCTCAACCTCTACAGCCACAGCTCGAATGCCTACGATCCGTTCGACGAGGCGTTGATGCGGCTGTTCTCCACCGAGGCGACCCTGGCGATCAGCAACGCCCGGCGCTGGCAGAGCTTGCATGACCACGTGCGCAACCTGGAGACGGCACTGATCTCCCGCGCGGAGATCGACCAGGCCAAGGGCGTGCTCATGGCCATCCACCAGTACAGCGCCGAGGAGGCATTCGCCAGGCTGGTGGAACAGTCGCAGAACCGCAACGTGAAGGTCCGCCGGATTGCCCAGGAACTGCTGGACTCCATTCGCAAGCCCAGCTGAGAGCTCGGTCAATGGGCCCGGGTGGCGCTAGCGGGCTTCCTCCGGGGGAGAGCGGAGCTCATGGGCGTAGGCCACCGGATGATTCTGTCCACGGTCGGTGAAGTGGTCGTTGAGTGCCTGAGCCACCATGTCGTGCTCATAGGAGCTCAACGGCGACTTGCCCTCGAGCGAGGCGTGCAACTGGTCTCGGTCCAGCATGCCGCCCAGCCCGATGTAGCTGACCCACAGCTGCTCGTAGGTCATCCCGCTGAGCGCGAGGCCGGCGCGCAACGACATCTCCGAGGCGCGCTGATCGACACCGTTGGATTTACGCTCCCGACCCACCTGGTTTGCGGTACCCGGACTGGCCCGAGCGCAAACCAGTCCGGCAGCCGGACTCAACTCGAGTGTGAGTGCCCGAGGCCGCCGGTCGGGGCACCGCCGCCGCCCACAAGGCGCAACCCTGCCTGCTCCTTGACCCAGGCCTGCCGAGCGGCGCGGGCGGTGACATAGCATCGAGGGGCTTTCGCCGGTTGAGCGCACAGCCGGCGGCGATCGGTCGATACCCGCCGCCGCCCCTCGGTGAGAGGAGAATCGTGTGGATCCGTCATCACCGGAGCAGGACCAGATCTGGCTGTCCGCCACCCGGCCCGCCGAGGGATTGTGCGTCGTACACGTTGGCGGCGAGCTGGACATGCTCACCGCGCCGACGCTGACCGAGTTCCTCGCCCGTGCGCTGGCCAGTCAGCCCCGGGGCCTGGTCATCGATATCACCGAGGTCACGTTCCTGGGCTCCTCCGGCCTGCGGGCCATCGTCGACGGCCAGCACCTGGCCGGCGAAGCGACTCGAGTGGCGCTGGCCGTGACGCCGCGCAGCACGGCGCTGCGCTCGCTCGAGGTGAGCAGGCTGGTGGAGTTGTTCACGCACTTTCCGACCGCCGCCGAGGCCGTTGCCGCCCTGGCCGATCACTCCGTCCACGACATCCGCGGCACTGAGCTGAGCCAACGTGAGCACCCGGCCTAGCCCGGGCGGTGGTCCTCGGCCAGGATCGGACGCTCAGTCCCGTCCTCGAGTGAGCAGTTCACCGGGCAGTCGGGCGGCCAGGGACGGTGCACCCTCCGTGGTGTGCGGCTCACCCGGGGGCGGGCCGGTCAACAGGGCGGAAATCTGTTCGGCGGTGCGCCGCAGCGGGGGCACGACGGCGTCCAGGTGGTTCCGCATGCTCTCCCTCGGGCCGATCACCGAGATCGCCCCGGTCGCCACGCCCCGGGCGAACACCGGCGCGGCCACCGCGGTCACCCGGGCGTCGTACTCGCCGTGGGAGGTGGCGATCCCGGTGCGGCGCACCTCGGCGTAGATGGCGAGCAGCTCGTCGATGGTGGTCGCGGTGCTCGGGCTGTACCGCTCGAGCGTCTCGCCGAACAGGGTGCGCACCCGCGACTCGGCCAGGAAGGCAAAGATGGCGTGCCCGCTGGCGCCGCCGTGCCCAGGGAAAAGGTCACCGACGGCAGTGGTGTGTAGCGCAGCGGCCCGGGCCCGTCCACAGCGGCGGCGCAGCGGTACCGGTTGGCGTCCAGCACGTTGTAGACCACGCTCTCGCCGGCTTGTTGGGCAAGCGGAGCGAGCAGCCCGCGCAGTTGCGTGAGTGTCGCGTCACTTTCCTCGGCCAGCCGGCCCAGCCCGATCAGCGCCGGCCCGAGGTGATACCGCCTGGTCACCGGGTCGGCGACCAGGAAACCGCGCAGCGCAAGGGTGGCCAGCGTCGAGTCGGCGGTCCGCTTCTGTATCGAGGCCGCGAAGGCGTACGGCGCCGGCGCCTGCCGGTGGTACGACGCCCAGGAGTTCGACCGACTTGTCGAGCTGTACGGGCCGATGCGCCGACTGCAGGGCGCCGACGAGCGGAAATAGCGTCAGGGCGTGTCGAACCGGGCCTGGGTGGCCAGTAGGGAGGACAGCTCGGCCCCGGCGGGCAGCTCGACAGGTTCGCCACCGCGCTCGAACAGCCGGGCGGAGTGTGGCCCGCCCAGGCTGGCCTTCCCGCCCCCGGCCACCCGGAGCCACGACCCCTCGCGCAGCCCGAGCACCGGCACGTCGTTCTCCTCGAGGAACTCCAGCAACCGTTCTTCGCGGGTCTCGCCCATGTGCGTCGAGGCGGGATCCGGGTCGAGATAGTGCGGATTGATCTGGAACGGGATCAGGCTCAGTGCCTGGAACGACTCCGGTTCCACAATCGGCATGTCGTTGGTGGTGCGCAGCGTCGGGCAGGCCATATTGGTGCCGGCGCTCGCGCCCATGTATCGCGCGCCGGCGAGCGCCGCGTCCCGGATCGGCGCGAGCAGTCGGAGCGACTGCAACGCGCGCAGCAGCCGGAATGTATTGCCGCCGCCGAGGAACAGGACCTCGGCGGCCCGGACGTCGGCCACCGGATCCGCCGAAGTGTGCAGCCCGGTCACCTCGATGTCGTAGCGACCCAGCGCCTCGGCCACGGTCCGCACATATTCGGCGTGATCAGCCAGCGCATAGGGCAGGAATGTCACGCGGCGGCCGGCGACGAACTCCACCAACGCCTCAGCCGCATGCGCGAACATCGGCTGGCCCGGTGACCGGGAGTTCGACAACAGCAGCAGCTCCATGGACCCACCTACACCTGGTTCGGCTCCGTCGGGTCCATCGTGGCAGACCTGCTCAGGTGGTCATGCCGGGCGGCGTCGGCTTGGTCGCCTGCACAAACGTGCCGACCCCACCGAACTGCGCCAAGTCCAGGTCCCGCTTGTGGGCCTTGGCCAAGTCGGTCGCCTGGGTCCAGCTGACCGCCCATCCCCGGCGGCGCAGCCGGTCGGCGGGGTCTTCCCGATAGTCGAGGTACATCAGCTCGGCGAGGTCGATGCCGAGCAGCGCGGACAGCTCCTCGGCCCGTTCCACAAGCAGCCCCGCGTCGAAATCCTCGATAGCGATCCGGCTGCCGGCGCTGGACAGCGCGTCGATCCGGTCGAACAGGTCGGCCGCCGCCTTGGCCGGCAGATATGGCAGCAGCCCCTCGACCAGCCACGCGCTCGGCCGAGCGGGTTCGAACCCGGCCGCGAGCAACGCCTCCGGCCAGTCCTCTCGCAGGTCGACCGGCACCAGGACCCGCCTGGCCCCGCCGCCGTTGCGCCCGGCGAGTACCTGGTCCTTGAACGCCAGCACCGCGGCCTAGTCGACCTCGAAGACCGTGCTGCCCACCGGCCAACGCAACCGCAGCGCGCGGGTGTCCAACCCGGCCGCCAGGATCACGGTCTGGGTGATGCCACCGGCCGACTCAGCACAGAACTGATCGAAGAACCGGGACCGCACCCCGATATAGGTCGAGGACACCCCCGTTGCACCGTCGAAGGCGCGCACGACGGGCATCCCCGCCTGGGGCCCCGCCGCGAGCACGAACTCCTCGGCGTACGGGTCACGCACCAGCCCGTCCGGGCGGCGGGTCTCAGCGGCCCGAGCCGCCGCGACCCCGAGCGCGGTCGCCCCGACGCTCTCGGTAATTCCCCAACGGTCACCGTCGCTGCGCATACCCCGAAGCTAGCTAATTTTAGTGGCGCTAACCAACTAAGTTAAAAAGCATTAGAAGCTCGCAGGTCAGGAGCGGCTATCACAGATGCGGCGAACAGCTCATCGATCTCTGCGGGGCTGACACCAAGCTCGGTGAGGATCTCGATGGAGTGCTCGCCCAGTAGCGGTCCGGCCCGGTCGAGGCGCGCGGGCGTGTCGGACAGGCGCATCGGTGAGGCCAGCTGTCGTACCGGGCCGAGCCTCGTGTGCGGGACCTCCGGGAAGAACTCACGCTGCCGTAGGTGCTCGTCGTTGAATACCGCGTCGTAGCCGCGGATCGCTCCGCACGGCACGCCGGCCCGCTGGAGCCGGGTGAGCCAGTGACCGACCGGTTCGGTCTCGGTCACCACTTCGATGCGGGCGATCAGCGCCTCCCGGTTACGGTGGCGGAGGCGGTTGTCGGCGTAGGCGGGATCCGCGAGCAGCTGTTCGAGGTTGAGCACGTGACAGAGCGCGGCCCAGGTGGCGGGGGAGGTCGCGCCCAGGGTGAAGTGACCGTCCTGAGCGCGGACCGCCTGGTAGGGCGCGGAGGTCTGGTGAGCAGTCCCCTGACGCTCGGGTACCTCCCCGGTGGCGAAGTAGCGGCCGGCCTCCCATACCGCGAGCGATACTCCCGCTTCCAGGAGGCTCACGTCGATGAACTGTCCGCGCCCGGTGCTGGTGCGGGCGTGCAGGGCGGTGACGGCGGCGAGTGCCCCGTAGAGCGCGCAGGCCAGATCGCAGACCGGGACGCCGACCTTGACCGGGGCACCCCCGTGCTCACCGGTGATGCTCATGAGCCCGCTCATTCCCTGGGCCATGATGTCCAGGCCCGCCTGTTGCGCGTAGGGACCGTCTTGACCCCAACCGGACGCGGCGACATAAATCAAGCTCGGGTTGGTCGCGCACAGCCGTGTGTAGTCCAGGCCGAGCTTGGTCATGGCACCGGGACGGAGATTTTCCACCACGATGTCGGCATCATCGGCAAGACGCCGGAACAGTTCTTTTCCTGTATCGTTCTTCAAATCGAGCGCGAGAGAGCGCTTGTTCCTGTTGAGGCGGACGAAGTTTGACGACTCACCCTCGATGAACGGTGCGGTCCCACGCACCATGTCACCAACTCCGGGGAGTTCGATCTTCACCACGTCCGCGCCGAGGTCGGCCAGTTGCATTGCGCAAAAAGGGCCGGCAATGAAATTGGCGACCTCAAGGACTCGCACGCCGCTCAAAGGGGGCGCCATGACATCTCCATCCATTCGTCAGGGGTTGGGGTGGGGCGCGTCGAGCGGTGGGCGGCTGTGCAGTAGCGATGCGATGAACGCACCGATAATTAGGTTCATAATCGCGTTGAGTAGCGCTGGTAGGGCGGCGAATGCTCCGAAGTTCGCCGCCGCGAGTGTTGCGCCGAGCCCGGAATTGTAGACTCCCGTGTCGAACATGATGGTACGGCAGGAAGGCTCGTCGAACCGCAGGACGCGGGCGAGCCCGTAGCCGACCGCGAGGTTGATGATGATCAGCGCGCTGGTCGTGGCCAGGATGACCGGTACGAACGAGAGGTTTCGGTACACGGCCGGGGCGGCGCTGCTGAAAAGAGCGAGGACAACCGCGTACAACATCAACGCCGAAGCGACAGGCAGCAGCGGCTCGATCCGTTTGATGCGTTCCTGCCGCACCGCGTAGCGGATCAGTAACCCGAGCACAACGGGAAGAACGACGATCTCCAGGCTCTGGACGAACAGGGGCAGGAAGCTCACCGAAACAAATCGACTGGCGAGGAACTCGGTGATACCGGGGGTCAGCAGGGGCGCCATCATGGTGTGCACGAACGTCAGGCTGACCGCCAGACCCACTGAGCCGTGGCCAAGGTAGGCGAACAGATTCGATGATGCGCCGGCCGGAGCCGCGCCATCGATGATCGTCCCGGCGGCGAGGAGGGGATGATTGGCATAAACGGTTCGGGCCGCGATATAGCCGGCGGCGGGAACCGTCACCCATTTGATTACGAAGCCCGCTAAGAAAGGCGTTGGTTTGGCCAAAACGTTGCGGAGCTCACCCGCGCCCATGGTGAGACTCATGATCAGAATTACTCCGCCAAGAAGATAGTTCGTGGCGGGGGACAGGGGTGCGAACACCTTCGGGAGAGCTAACGCTAGAACCGCGAACGCAATCAGCCACAGGGCCATGCATCTGTTCACGATGAACTGCACCGTCTTAATTTCTGACTCCCCTGAGTTCTGGTTTACTACAGCCTCCCGAATCCACGTTAGGAGCGGCGGTGCCTAGAAGTCAACAATTTGTGCGGCGCGCGCTCTCAGCGTTGAGCGTTTCGGATTGGCTCGGATTAGACCGCCTTCGCGGCGCCCGGTCGTCAGTCCGCGCGCCGTGGCCGACCGGTGGCGATGGTGACGTTGGCGGCGTCCTGAAAGAGCGTGCTCACAAAGGAGTAGTCCGCCTCGGCGCCGGGCCCCTGGGCCAGGAAGCCGTACAACTCATGGGTCAGGTTGGCCAGCGGCATGGGCACTCCGATCTGGCGGGCCAGATCGCGGGCCAGGCCGGCGTCCTTATACATCAACTTGAGCGCGAACCCCGGCTCGTAGACGTCACGCAGCAGGTTGCGCGGCACCCAGGTATCCAGCACCGTGCTGCCGCCGGAGGAGGAGAGCACGATCTCGCGCAGCTGCGCGGGATCCAGCCCGGCCTTGGCGCCGAGGGTCAGTGCCTCGGCGTTGGCGACCATGATCGTCGCGGCGATCATGTTGTTGCACAGCTTGGCTACCTGGCTGGTGCCGAGTGGCCCGGTGCGGAAGACCCGCTGACCCAGCGTGTCGAGGATCCCCGACACGTGGTCGATGTCGGCGTCGGCTCCGCTGGTCATGATCGTGAGCGTGCCGTCGGCCGCCCGCGCCGGGCCGCCGCTGACCGGCGCGTCCACCACTCGGATGCCGTGCTCGGCGAGCCGGCCCGCCAGCGCGGTGAGTCCGTCCGGCGCCACGGTGCTCATGTTGAGCAGGGTGAGGCCGTCGAGCGCACCGGCCACCAGCCCGTCCGGGCCCTCGGCTACCTCGAGCAACTGGGGCAGGTCAGGTACCAGGGTTATGACGACGTCGGTGGCGCCGGCCGCCTCCGCCACGGTCTTCGCGATCGTCGCTCCCTCGGCGGCAAGCGCCTCGGCCGCGTCCCGGCGGCGGTGCGGCACCACGGTGACCGGGTAACCGCCGGTCAGCAGAACGCGCGCCATGGGTTCACCCATGGCGCCGAGTCCGGCCACGGTGACACGAGGGTAGGTGTTCGACATCGGGTGTCCTTGTCTCTGCTGTCAGTGGGTGGGTCGGTCCGGCGGTGTGGCGGCGGTGCGGTCGGCCAGCAGGTCCGACAGCCGTGGCGCGGTGATCGGCAGGTCCTCCACGACCACACCGAAGGGGGAGATCGCGTCGTTGATCGCGGCGGTCACCGCGGCGATCGAGCCCATCACCCCACCCTCACTCATGCCCTTCATGCCGCCGGGCGTGCGCGAGCTGGGGGTGTCGCAGTGCAGCACCTCCACCCGGGGCGCCTCGCGCGCCGAGGGCAGCACGTAGTCGCGGAACGACGCGGTGAGGTTGTGTCCCTCGGCGTCGTAGGAGATGCCTTCGTAGAGCACGCCTCCGGCGCCGAGCAGCACCGCGCCGTGGATCTGCCCCTCCACGACTTTCGGGTTGATCAGGGTGCCCGCATCCTCGGCGACCAGGTAGCGCTCGATGTGCACCCTCCCGGTCACCGTGTCGATGACGACCTCGCACAGGTGCACCGCGTTGGAGTAGGTCATCGGCGGCGGATCGTAGGCGAGGTGCGCCACCAGACCCGGCTCCATGCCCTCGGGAAGAGACAGCGGGTCGAGGTAGGCGGTGCGCGCGATGTCCACGACAGACAGCCCGGTGCCTACCCAGTCGTTGTCCTTGCCCCGGGCGATCTCGCCATCCCGAATGTCCAGTTCGGAGGAGTCGCTGTCGCCGCTGTCGTCGGTGCCGAGCCGGTGGCGCGCGATCGCCAGCACCTTCGCCTTCAGCCGCCGCGCGGCCAGCAGCGCGGTGCCGCCACCGGCGGTCGCGCTGCGAGCGCCTCGGGTACCCATGCCGTAGGGAGCGACCTCGGTGTCGCCCAGCCGGATGGCCACGTCGTCGGCCCGCACCCCCAGCCCGGCCGCCACTGCCTGAGCGATCGTCGTCTCCAGTCCCTGGCCGGCGGCGGCGACACCCACCGAGGCGACCACGGACCCGCTCGGGTCGATCCGCACCCAGGCTGACTCATGCCCAGAGCCGGGGATACCGGCTGACCGGTAGAACGCCGATCCGTAGGTCGTCGGCTCGACGAGGCAGGCGATGCCGATGCCACGGTGGATCCCCGCCGCTCGGTCGGATTGTTGCCGGCTGCGAAACTCGGCGTAGTCGTAGCCGGCGAGCAGTGCGCGGAAGGTCTGGTGCGGGGTGATGTCCTGGTAGGTCTCGCCGGTCGCGGTGAGGTAGGGCAGTTCCGACTCGCGGAGCATGTTGCGCTCCCGGACGTCGACCGGATCCATGCCGAGCTCGCGGGCGATCGCGTCCACCGTGCCCTCGGTGACCCAGGTGCAGATCGCCATCGGCGCGCGCATCGGTGCCGCCGGGATCTTGTTGGACAGCACCACGGTCATCTCGTACTCGTAGTCCGCGAGCCGGTAGACGTTGGGCAGCATCATCGCCACCACACGCAACATGTAGTTCGCCGGAAACATCGCGTAGGCCCCGAAGTCGCTGACCAGTTTGGCGCGCAGCGCCAAGATTCGCCCGTCGGCGGTGACCGCTGCCTCCACCTCGGCGGCGTCCTCGCGCGCGGACAGCGCGGCGGTGAGGTTCTCGGTCCGGTCCTCCCGCCAGGACACCGGCCGGTCCAGGCGCCGGGCCAGCGCGGCAACCGTCAGGTCTTCCCGGTGCACAATCAGCTTCTGCCCGAACGCACCCCCCACGTCCGGTACAACCACCCGAACCTGGTGTTCGGACAGCCCGAGACGCGCGGCCAGCTGCGTCCGGTACGGGTGCGGCACCTGCGTTCCGGTGTGCATGGTGAGCTCGGCGCGGCCACTGTCCCAGACCGCGACGCAGCCACGGGTCTCCATCGGCGCGTGCGTCATGCGCTGGTGGGCGAACCGGGTCCGGACCACGCGATCCGCGCGAGCGAACGCGCCGGCGACCTCACCGGCCGCATAGTGCTCGCGGAAGACCACGTTGGAGTCCAGCGACCCGTCGACGAGAGGTGCCCGCCCAGCCAGGCTCGCCGCCCGGTCGAGTGCGGGTTCCAGCCGCTCGTAGTCGACGTGAACCAGGGCGGCCGCCTCCTCAGCGAGGTAGGGGCTCGTCGCGACCACCACTGCCACCAGGTCGCCGCTGAAGCGCACCGTCCGCGTCGGCAACGTCTCGGTGACCAGTGGGACCAGGCCTTCGACGGGCGGAGCGATCCGCGACGGCACTGTCCAGGCGGCGAGGTCCTGCCCGGTGAACACGCCGAGCACGCCTTCGGCGCGCCGTGCCGCCGCCGAATCGATGGAGAGGATCCTGGCGTGCGCATGGGGGCTGCGTACGAAGTGTGCATGCGCGGCGCCGGGGAAAGCGATGTCGTCCACGAACGTCGCGGTGCCGGTGAGCAGCCGGCGGTCTTCGCGCCGAGGGATCGCCTCCCCGAGCGGCGAGTGCGCGTTGAGCTCGAGCTCACCCGGGGGCGTGGTCTCCGCCGCCGGCCGGCCGGCGGCCCGCAGCGCGGCGTCCACGATGTGCTGATAGCCCGTGCACCGACAGAGGTTGCCCGACAGCGTGTCGCGCAGCTGCGCCTCGCTGGCATCCGGGTGCTCAGCCAGGTGCGCGGAGAGGGTGAGCAGGATGCCTGGCGTGCAGAATCCGCACTGCAGGCCGTGCTCGGCGCGGAACGCCTCCTGCAGCCCGTTCAGCTCGTCGGGCCCGCCCAACCCCTCAACCGTGGTCAGCTCCTGGCCGGCGGCCTGCACGGCGAGCATGAGACACGCGCGGACCGGCCGCCCGTCGACCAGAACGGTGCACGCCCCGCAGACACCGTGCTCGCAGCCGACATGCGTGCCGGTCAGACCGCACCGCTCGCGCAACGCGTCGGACAGCAGCATCCGAGGGGCCACATCGATCCGGTACGGCCGGCCGTTGACGGTGAACGACACCTCGCTCATCACGCCACCGCCGGCAGGGCACGGCGTCGGGCGTCCACCAGCGCCTGGTGAGCCAGGTGCCGGACGATTCTGCGCCGGTAGGCCGCGCTGGCGTACAGGTCGTCCACCGGGTCGGCCGTCGTGGCCAACCGCGCCGCGACGGCATCGATCCAGTCGTCCGACGGTGCGTCGGCGAGCAGCGCGGCGGCGGCGTTACCCAGTGCGTACGGACTGGGCGCGGCACCGGTCACGGCGGCGTGCAGGCCAGCCACCGTGCCGTCGGCGGCAAGGCGCAACGTCGCCGACACGGTCACCACGGGGAACGCGTACGCGCCGGGCCGGCTGAGCTCGCGGAAGCCCCAGCCTTCCGCCGGAGCCAGTCGGGGCAGCTCGATTGCGACGATCACCTCGCGGTCCCTCGGCCCACCAGCCTGGAGCAGCTCGGTGACCAGTGCGGTGCGGCCGCCGGTAGGAGATCTCAGTACCGCCGAGGCTTCCAGCAATACGCAAACGCCGGGCAGCTCAGCGGCCGGGTCGGCGTTGGCGATGCTGCCGCCGAGGGTGCCACGGGTGCGGACCGCTGCATGGCCGACGTGCTCGGCCGCCCGGGACAGCACGGGCACGGCGGCGCGCAGGTCGGCTCGGTCGACCAATTCCTGGTGGCGGGTGAGGGCGCCGAGCACGACACGGTCCGGCCCGATCTCGCACCCGCCCAGCTGGGCGACGCCGTTGAGGTCGATCAGTCGCGGCGGCAGGCGCCGGCGTTCGTTGAGTTCTGGCAGTAGGCTCTGGCCCCCGGCCAGCAGCACATCCCCGTCGGTGAAGGTCACCAGCAGCTCGTCGAGGTCAGGGGGGCGGATGTAGTCGAATGCCGGTGGTTTCATGCCGTGCGGTCGAGGGCTGTGCCGCGCGTGGTGAGCCCGAACATTCCTACCTCCGCCCGTACCGGGAGCCTCAATGCGCTGGAGTGCCGCAGTGAACAGCGCCGTCTGACATGCGCCCGGACGCCGGTGACCGTGCGGCTATTTAACCGACGGTAGAACATGGCCGTGGGTTACACAGGGTCGCGCGGTGAGCTGTCGCTCACCCCGGTGTTGCGCGGCGCCAGGTGCGCCGGGCCGACTCGCGTGCCGTGCTCATGTCGAGAAAGAACTCAGGGGCCGGCACTAGGCGCCCGTCCTGGCGCGGTGACCGCGCTCAGTACCTCCGCCAGGGCCTGCTCGGCGAGAGCGCGCATTTCGTCGTCGGTGCGGTCCTGGATGGGGTGCGGCACGAACACCGAGGGCACCTCTGGGTATCCGAGTGCCTCGGCCTGTGCCGCGCCGGCCGAGGTGAACTCGCTGGAGGCGATGTAGGCCGTGACCACGCCCTGGCCCTCGAGGGCGACGAAGTCGTGCACACTGCACGACGTGCACGAGCCTCAATCGGCGAGTGCCTCGATCACCACGTCGCACTCGGCGGCGATCTCCCGGCGCAGGTCCATCGGCGCGGGCTTGGTGAACGTCGGCTTGGCGTAGCGGCGCACGCTGACGTCGCGCTCGGTGAGCAGCTCGGCGAGCCGGTCGAGGAAGACGTTCCCGCGCGGCTTGGAGATGTCCAGCAGCCCCACCCGCAGCCCGTCCAGAGAGGCGGGGCGCGGTAGCGGCTCGCGGTGCGCGGCGGATCGCTCGTCGGTCGGGTCCAAGACGGTTCGGGTAGTCGGCCCGACGCGGAGCCTGCCGGTCATGTCCATGCCGTTACCTCCGTTGTCACTGGCTGGCTGCCACCGGGCCCGCCGACCCAGCCGCCGATCACGGTGGAGAACATCCCGGCCGCACCGCCGGCATGCACGATCATCAGCCCGCCGGGCCGGAACTTGGGCAGCGGCCGGGTGGCCAGCTGGGCTGGCACGCCTTCCTCGATGCCGTCCGCCCCGCGCGCGATCTCGGCGGGCTGGAGCAGCAACGCCTCGCCCAGCGCCGCCTCCAGCGTGGCTCGCGACCAGCCGGCCTGGGAAAACACCCTGGCGTGCTCCGGGCACACCACCAGGGTTGCGTCGAAGCCGGTGACCAACTTCGGGTGTGCCACCCCGCGCAGACCGGCGGCCAGCGAACGGGCCAGCGACTCCGGGGTGCGGGAGATCTGATCGGCCAATCCCCGGGCGCCCTCGGCGGCGAACACGGTGACCGCCGAGGCGTCGGGGGCGATACCTCGGGAGACGGATAGCGGCTCCCACGGCGAACCGCGCTCGTCCTCGGCGAAGCAGAATCCGACCTTGCCGGGCTGGCCCAGCGCGGCCCGGTCCACTTCCCCCGGCCGGCCGCCGCCCACGTTGCGGATCACCAGCTGCAGCGCCCGGCCGATGGTGAGGTTTGCGCGGTTGCCCTGGCCCAGCGCGTTGCCGCCGGAATTCATCCCGATCGAGCGCGCCACCGGCCCGTTGACCACGATCGCCGGCCCGGCGCCCCAGGTGGTGGCAAGCAGGCCGTGGGCGTTGAACTCGTCGGTACACGCGGCGTGCACGGCGGCCAGCACCACCGGCAGGTACTCCGGTCGGCAGCCGGCGAGAACCGCGTTCACCGCGACCTTCTCCACGGTGACCTCGGCAAGGTTCGGCGGCACCACGCCGACCACCTCATCGGGCCCGCGGGACGTGCCGGCCAGCATCCGCAGCACCCGAGCCGGAGTCGGGGGTACCACGGGCAGGCCGTCCGACCAGCCCCGGTCGAACAGGGCCTCGATCTCGTCCTCCAGCGCGCTCAACTCGACGCGGCGGGAGCGCAGCCGGTCACCGTGGGTGCGCACGAGCAGCTCGTCGGCCAGGTCGGGGTCCCCGGTGCGCGAGCCGCAGCCGGGCCGGTGCTCCGGTAGGTCCGGGCCGAGACCGGGCAACCCGGTGAGGTCCTCCCACGCGGTGCGCAGCCAACCCACGGTGCGCTCCACCTCGACCCCGCCGGAGAAGCGAAGCAGGGTCGGCACCGTGTCGATGTCCAGCGCGAGGCTCACGTCCAGGTCGGTGTCGTCGCGGACGTTCGGCACCGACTCCGGGAACTCCGGGTCGTCCTGGCTGAAGACCAAAACTCCGGGCAGCTGGGCCAGTACCGGCTCCACCAGGCGGCAGGTCGGGCAGTCGCGCTTGACCACGGCGACCAGGCCGTCGCGCGGCAGCCCCTCCGCGGCGGACATTCCCACCGCGGACGCCCCCACCGCGGTCGCCGGCGCTGGCGCGGCCTGATGGGAGCCCGGCCGGGCTTGGCTACCAGCGGTTGTGGACATGGGGCCGGATCAGCTCGTCGTAGACCTCGCGGACCGCGGCGTGCACCTCGTCGCCCAGTGGGCCCAGGTCGGCCGCGGCGGCGTTGCCATTGGCCTGCTCCGGGTTGCGGGCGCCGGGGATGATCACCGTCACGGCGGGCTGATCGACGATCCAGCGCAGCGCGAACTGGGCCATGGTCGCGCCGGGGGGAACCAGCGGCCGGAGCCGCTCGACCGCGGCCAACCCCACGTCGTAGGGCACTCCGGAGAACGTCTCGCCGATGTCGAACGCGGCCCCGGCCCGGTTGTAGTTGCGGTGATCGTCCGCGCCGAACGTGGTGCTGGCCGTGTACCGGCCGGAGAGCAGGCCGGAGGCCAGCGGCACCCGGGCGATGATCGCCACGCCGGCCTCCGCCGCCGCCGGGAGCACCCGCTCCAACGGCTTCTGCCGGAACGCGTTGAGGATGATCTGCACGCTGGCGGTGCCCGGGCGGGCGATCGCGGTCAATGCCTCGTCCACGGTCTCCACGCTCACCCCGTATGCGGCGATCCGCCCGTCCGCGACCAGCTCGTCGAGGGCGTCGAAGATCTCGTCGCGGGAGTACGCCTCGGTCGGCGGGCAGTGCAGCTGCACCAGGTCGATGGTGTCCACGCCGAGGTTCGCCCGGGAGCGGTCGTTCCAGGCGCGGAAGTTGGCGCGCGAGTAGCCCCCCGGCGTCTGCTCCTCGAGGCGGCGGCCCATCTTGGTGGCCACGGTGAGCCCGGGCCGACCCTTCAGGAAACGCCCGACCAGGGTTTCGCTGCGGCCGTCGCCGTAGACGTCGGCGGTGTCGAGGAAGGTCACCCCGGAGTCGGCGGCCGCGCCGAGCACCTCCAGCGCGTCGTCCTCGGTGACCTGCCCCCAGTCCCCCCCGAGCTGCCAGCAGCCAAGGCCGATCACGCCGACGTCGCGCCCGAGCCGTTTCGCTATTCGCTTCTCCACAAGAGCTGACCCTAGGTGAAACCGTCTGATGAGCAAGGCCCGCTGATCGCGATCGGCTGGGCCCGGCACAGTTACCAGCTTGGCGCAATCGTCGCGGCGAACTGAGCCAACGCCGTCGTACTGTCCTGGCCTAAGTCGAGGTCAGGGCGCTGTGCCGGGGATCGGTGCGCAACGATCGGAGCGGGTGTGGACGACTTCCTGCAGACGTTCTTCGACTGGCGGCAGATCGTCAGCGCGCTGCCGAGCCTGCTCACCGAGGGCATGCGCAATACGTTGCTGATCGCGTTCCTGGCGATCGTCTTCGGCCTCGTCGGCGGCATGTTGCTGGCCGTCCTGTTGTTGTCCAGGTACCGGTTCGTGCGGTTGCCCGCGCGGGTCTACGTGGACGTGTTCCGGGGGCTGCCAGCCATCGTCACGGTCAGCTTGGTCGGCATCGGCTTGCCGGCGGCGGGGCTGCGCCTGTTCGGCCGAGCCCCGCTGGGCTACGCGGTACTCGCCATCGGGCTGATCTCCGCCGCGTACTGCGCGGAGATCTTCCGCTCCGGTATCCAGGCGGT
>DASWST010000099.1:0-1671 GCA_036402515.1 Pseudonocardia sp. | reverse complement strand
CCGGCCTCCTGTGCAGCTCGGTAACGCCAGGCCGGAGGCACACTGCCAGCGGGTGAGCCGCGAACCGCTGATTGTGGGCCGCTGCGCCTTGCGCACCCGGGCGCCAGGCGTCATGATGAAACGAACGAACATTCGGTTCATAGGAGACGCGCCGTGACCACCACTGAGCATCACGTCGAGCCGAGCGTCGAAGAGCTGTTCGACGACACCATCGCGGCCGATCAGCGCATCGAGCCCCGGGACTGGATGCCGGATGCCTACCGGGCCACGCTGATCCGCCAGATCGCCCAGCACGCGCACTCCGAGATCATCGGGATGCAGCCGGAAGGCAACTGGATCCTGCGCGCGCCCAGCCTGCGGCGCAAGGCGATCCTGCTGGCCAAGGTGCAGGATGAGGCCGGCCACGGGCTCTACCTCTATGCCGCCGCGGAGACGCTCGGTGTGGACCGGGCCGAGCTGACCGAGAAACTGATCAACGGCAAGCAGAAGTACTCCTCGATCTTCAACTACCCGGCGCTGAGCTACGCGGACATCGGGGTGATCGGCTGGCTGGTGGACGGCGCGGCGATCTGCAACCAGGTGCCGCTGTGCCGCTGCTCGTACGGCCCCTACGCCAGGGCGATGATCCGGGTCTGCAAGGAGGAGTCGTTCCACCAGCGGCAGGGCTACGAGCTGCTGATGACCATGATGCGCGGCACCGAGGCGCAGCGGGAAATGGTGCAGGAGTCGACCAACCGCTGGTGGTGGCCGTCGCTGATGATGTTCGGCCCGCCCGACGGAGACTCCCCGAACACCCAGCAGTCGATGGCCTGGGGGATCAAGCGGCACACCAACGACGAGCTGCGCCAGCGGTTCGTGGACATGACCGTGCCGCAGGCCGCCGCGCTGGGCGTCGCGCTGCCCGACCCGGACCTGAGGTGGAACCCGGAACGGGGCAAGCACGACTACGGCGAGCCGGACTGGACCGAGTTCAAGGCGGTCATCACCGGTGGCGGCCCGTGCAACGCGCAGCGCATCGCACATCGGCGGGCGGCGCACGACAACGGTGGCTGGGTGCGCGAGGCGGCTTCGGTGTATGCGGAAAAGCAGGCGGCGCGGGCCAGCGGCGGCGGGAGGGCAACGGCATGAGCGAGCGGAAGAACTGGCCGCTGTACGAGGTGTTCGTCCGGGGCAAGCGGGGGCTCAACCACGTGCACGTGGGCTCGCTGCACGCCGCCGACGCGGAGATGGCCCTGCACAACGCGCGGGATGTCTACACCCGGCGCAACGAGGGCGTGAGCATCTGGGTGGTGCGCGCCGAGGACATCACCGCGTCCAGCCCAGCGGAGAAGGACCCGTTCTTCGCCCCGTCCGCCGACAAGGTGTACCGGCACCCGACGTTCTATGACATCCCGGAGGAGGTGCCCCACCTGTGAGCGCGCATGGGAACCTGCACGGCGACAACGTCTACGACGGGCTGACCGAGGATCGCGGCGACACACACTGGGCATTCGGCACCGGTTTCGAGGACGACGGCGCCGAGATCACCGCGCCGCTGCCGGCCGGGGTGGACCGGGCGGATCTGGCGGAGTACTGCCTGATGCTCGGCGACGACGCGCTGGTCTACAGCCAGCGGTTGGCCGAATGGGTCAGCAACGCCCCTGAGCTGGAGGAGGAGGTCGCGCTGGCCAA
>DASWST010000098.1:0-4575 GCA_036402515.1 Pseudonocardia sp. | reverse complement strand
GTGATCGGCGTCCCGCACCCAACTTGGGGAGAGCAGGTGCATGCCGTGGTCACGTTGATGTCCGACGCCGAGCTCACCGCCGAGGAGCTCATTGCGTACAGCCGCGAGCAAATCGCTGCTTACAAGTGCCCGCGCAGCGTCGATTTCCGCGAAACATTGCCGGTATCGGCCGCAGGCAAAATCCTCAAGACCGAGCTGCGCGCCGAGTACCGCCAAAACTGACAACGACGGGGAGCGAGCGATTGCGAACTTTTCGGCGACTCGGGTCGCCGGTGAGTAGAGCGCAAGCGTGTTGCCCAGCACGCAGATCGCGCTGTTGTTCGGTGATCTCCCGTCAAGAACCATCTATGTCAGCCGCCGGGGTGGGCTCGGCGTCGAATGCGGTATTGGCGGTGGGCAGGAACGCGTCGGCGTGGAACCGCTCCGGTGGCAGCCCGGCCTTTGCCGGAAGATCCTCGCGGGCGGCGGCCGTCATGGCCGGGTTGCCGCAGGCGTAGACGTGGTGGCCGCGCAGGTCTGGGTGGTCGGCCAGCACCGCCTGGTGCACCCGGCCGGTGCGTCCGGTCCAGTCGGCGTCGGGCTCGGTGAGGACGGGGGTGAACCGGAACCAAGGGTGTTTGTCGGCCCACTTGGCGGCCAGCCCGGCCAGGTACAGGTCGGCGTTGCGGCGGGCGCCCCAGTACAGATGCACCGGCCGCCGGGAACGCCGCTGGATGTGGTCCTCGGTGATTGACTTGGCCGGGGCGAACCCGGTGCCGGTCACCACCAGCAGGATCGGCCGCGTGTCTGCGTGGTCGACGGTGAACTCGCCGAACGGCAGGTCCACGGTGAGGCGGTCACCCCTGCGCAGGCTGGTGAGGATGTGCTCGGAGAACTGGCCGCCGGGCACCCGGCGGACGTGCAGCAGCGCCTCATCGTTGCGCCGAGGCGGATTGGCCATTGAGTAGTTGCGGGTCTGCCCGTCCGGCAGCCGAACGGTGAGGTACTGGCCGGCCTGGAACCGGACTCGCTTGCCGATCGGGTACCGCAGCGCCAGTACCGCCACATCCGGCGCGGGGTAGCTGATCTTGTGCACGGTGGTGACCATGGTCCGACGGGCCGGGGGCTCGCCGCGCTCGATCCGGGTCGGCGCGATCTCGACCGGCGAGCGGGGCACCGCCCGACACAACAGCACACCGGTGGCTGGCGCCGACACCTCGCCCCGGCCGGGCACCCGCGTCACGCCCGCGGTGAGCGCCGCCTCGCAGGTCGAGCAGACGCCCTTGCGGCAGGAGTAGGGCAGCCGGTAGCCGGCGCGCTCGGCGGCCTCCAGCACGGTCTCTCCGGTTCGGCAGTCGAACGCGATGTCGGTGCCGGCCACCCGCACGTCCTGCGTCGAGGCGTCGCCGATCATGGCACCACCGTCGCCGGTTTCCGCTCGCCGACTAGGCGGATCGCGTCCAGCACCGCGGATGGGTCGGCGCGGCCGGAACCGGCGATGTCGAAGGCAGCGCCGTGGCCGACGCTGCAGAAGACCAACCCGGCGCCCAGCGACACCGCCGAGGCCCGCCGGCCGGCGAGCGCCTTGACCGGGATGTGGCCCTGGTCGTGGTACATCGCCAGGTGCGCGTGGAACTCGTCCCGGCGGGCCGGCGCGAACAACAGGTCGGCGCCCAGCGGGCCGTCCGCGTCGATTCCGCCGGCCCGCAGCGCCGCGACGGCCGGACGGGTGATTCCCTCGTCCTCATTGCCGAACAGACCGTGCTCCCCGGCGTGCGGGTTGATGCCGCACACCCCGATCCTCGGTGCTCCGATGCCGATGCCATGCAGGTAATGGGCAGCGGCCAGCCCGGCCGAGGTGATCAGCTCCGGGGTGAGCCGGCGCAGCGCGTCGGCCAGCCCCTCGTGCAGGGTGGCGTGCACGACCCGCAGCCCGCCGCCGACCAGCATCAGGAACACCTGGTCACGGGGCACCCCGGCCAGGTCGGCGAGCAGCCCCGGGTAGCCGTCGAACCGGATTCCGGCCGCGTTGACCGCCGTCTCGGAGTGCGGACCGGCGACGATCGCGCGACCGAGACCCGCCTGCACCGCCGCCACCGCGGTACGCACGTAGGCGACGGTGGCCGCCCCGGCTTCCGGGCTGACCCGCCCGGGGCACGCCGAACTGTGTGGCAGCGCCTCCACCGGCAGCAGGTCAAGCACCCCGGGCAGCGCCCGGATCGGCCGGGCCACCTCACGGACCCGAAGACCAGCCAACTCGGCCCAGCCAACCACCACATGCCGGTCCGCGACCAGTACCGGGGCCAGCTCCGGATCGCCGTCCAACGCGGCTGCCGCTGCCACCGCCAGCTCAGGGCCGACTCCATTCGGGTCACCCACGCACAGCAGCACCCGGCCGGTCATAGAGGGAGCGCCAGGAGGGTGTCGATCTGTTTGCTGTCGCAGACCACGACCCGCTCGGCGAGCTTGGGTTCGCTGCCGGACAGCGTCCACCGGTCCAGGTACCGGCCGGAGGCGAACACCTCGGTGCTGCCGTCCCGCGTGATCCGCAACACCAGGAACGGGGTGTCGGTGCGCGGTTCGTCGGGCGGGTCGTCGTCCTGGGCCGGCCGGGGCAGCGGTTGGCCGAGCAAGTGTCGGTAGCTGTGCCGCTCGTAGATGTTGGCCGCGCGCAACGCGGACACCCGGTCCAGCAGCATCCCCTTGGTGTCCGCCCAGATCAGGCCGGCGGCGAGACCTTCCCGGAGGTTGTCCGCCGTGGTCACCGTGTAGAGGCATTTCTCGGTGAAAAACTCCGGCCACCGTTCCAACTCATCGGCGTCGATGCACCGGGCGTACTCCGCCTCGGTCAGGCCGATCAGCCACGCGGTCTCCCGGTCCAGCGCGGTCATGCCGGCACCTCCGAGCGCATGCCCATAGCCGCCAGGTAGGCCTTCCAGAACCCGCGCACCGACGCCTCGGTCACCCGGCTCTCGCTGGACTCCGCCGACTCGCCGCCCATCCGCAGGACCGCCGCCTGGTCGGCCGCCCCGGCCACACCGCGTTGCACGAACCCGCCGACGCAGCCGTCCTCCATGGAGATGTAGCCGGCCGAGCCGACCAGGTTGGCCTGCTTGAGCCGCACCCGGCGCTGTTCCGGGGTGTCCTCGGCGAACCCGAGCAGTGTCCAGTTCAGCTCGGTGCGGCCCACCCCACGGGGCAGGATCTGGCGTACCGCGACCGAGTTCTGGATCTGCTGCAGCACGAACGCCGGGAAGGTGGACAGGATCTGCAGCGTGGTGTCGTCGCCGACTTCGCTGAAGCCGTCCAGCAATGACGGGTCGGCCAGTTGGAAGCCGCTCTCCGAGCGGATCTTCTGCCGGGCGTAGCTGGCGTCACGCTGGGCGGTCCGGTCGATCGCGGAGTAGCTGACGTGGTGCCCGCCGTCTGGGCTGACGATGATCCCCCCGCGCATGTTCAGCTTGTTGAGCTCGAAGGTGGTGAAGAACAGGTGCAGGATGCTGGCGTGGTAGGAGTCCTTGGCGTTCTCCACGTAGAGCTTCCAGTTGTTCGGCAGCATCTGGGTGAACCGGCCGATCACCACCGGAGTCCGCCCACCGAGCACCCGCTCGATCCGCTCGGTTATCTCCTCGCCGAGGTAGTCCTCGATGTCCTCCACGTCGTTCGCGAAGGTGCCGAACACCAGCCCGTGCACCACCGCGAGGCGTAGCTTGCGCGGCCAGTGCTCACACATGCGGAACGACTCGGGCATACCGCCCTTGCCGTCGATGCCGTCCTTGAACGCCACCCCGGTCAGCTCGCCCTCCACCGAGTACGTCCACGCGTGGTAGACGCAGGTGAACTCCTTGGCGGTGCCCCGGTCGTCCAGCGCGATCAGTGCGCCCCGATGGGCACAGCGGTTCTCGAACGCGTACAGCTCGCCGTCCCGACCCCGGCTGACGATCACCGGGGTGTCGCCGAGCCAGCTGGTCCGGTACTGGCCCGTGGAGGCCACCTCGGCTTCCAGACACAGGTAGTTCCAGTGCGGGCCTCGGAACAGCCGCTCCTGCTCCCTGGCGTAGATGTCGTCTCGTTGGAAGACCCAGTAGGGCACCTGGGTGAGCCCGTCGGGCCAGGTCGGTAGCTGTGAGCTTGCGGTCATGCCGTCACCTCGTCTGGCGTCAGCGGCTTGACAGCCGCTGAGCTTGTTCGTATAACGAACGCGCGGTTGTTTCTCGAACAGTAGAGGCCGGTGTCGCCGACGGTGTCAAGGACGAGCGGGCGCAAGTCACATCCGCCACGCGGGCACCGGAAGGCATGGCCGGGTTGGCCAAGGGGCTCGCCGTGATCGAGGCGTTCGGGCAGACGGCCGCGCGGCTCACCGTGTCTGACGCTGCCCGGCTCACCAACATCACCCGGGCCGCCGCGCGCCGCTGCCTGCTCACCCTGACCGAGTTGGGCTACCTGACCTACGACGGCAAGCACTTCCAGCCGACGCCGAGGATGCTGCGGCTCGGCGTCGCCTACCTCGACACCGCGTCGCTGCCCGCGCTGGCCCAGCCCCACCTGATCTCGGCGCGCGACCGGCTCGCCGAGTCCGTGTCGATGGCGGTATGG
>DASWST010000097.1:0-62260 GCA_036402515.1 Pseudonocardia sp. | reverse complement strand
GGCGGTCAGGCTGCCACGTCGGGCACGCGCAGCGGGCGGCGTTTGGGGCGCTTGCTGGAACGAAGCGTCGTGGGGCGCGTTGAGTGGCAGGTGGCTCGGTAGGTTCCGCAGTGCACGCGGTGTGGTCCGGTGGCGAATTCGGCGATAACGGTGGGGTGGCCGCAGGTTCGGCATGGCGACGTCGTTGGGTCCGGGATGCGAATCATGGGTCCTCCTTGCCACTTTGCATCGCTAAGTACCCACTCCGGCCAGATTTGATGCGCCTCTTTTTGGGTGTTAGCGCGCGTCACGGGGGGTAGTCGGTCAGCGTGATCAGCGGCGGCGCCCAGTGAGCGAGTCGAAGGAGTCGGGCGAGCGTCTGGAGACCTACCGGGCGAAGCGGGACTTCTCGGTGACCGCCGAGCCGGCCGGCGGGGACCCGGGCGCCGAGTCACGCCAGTTCGTGGTGCAACGCCATCGGGCTCGCCGTCTGCACTACGACCTGCGGCTGGAGGTGGACGGGGTACTGGTCAGCTGGGCGGTACCCAAGGGCCCGACGCTGGACCCGAAGGCCAGGCAACTGGCGGTGCACGTGGAGGACCATCCCATCGAGTACTTCGACTTCGAGGGCGTGATCCCGAAGGGCGAGTACGGCGGCGGGGACGTGATCGTGTGGGACTGGGGCACCTGGGAGCCCTCGGGAACGGACGATCCGGCACGGGCCATCGCCGACGGCGAGCTGCATTTCGACCTGCACGGCCAGAAGCTCTCCGGACGGTTCGTGCTGATCCGCCGGGAGAAGGAGCGCTCCGGCAAGGAGCAGTGGCTGCTGCTGCACAAGAACGACGACGCCGCGCGGCCCGGATGGGACCCCGAGGATCACCCCCGATCGGTCAAGAGCGGCCGGACCAACGACGAGGTGGCGGCCGCTCCCGAATCGCTCTGGCGCAGCGACCTGCCCGCCGGCGAAGCGGCCGTCCAACTCGGCGATGCGACTTCCCTGCCGAGCTGGACCGCGCCGAGCGAGGATGAGTTGGCCGCGCTGGACGAGCTGGGCACCCGGGGCACCTGGGAGGTGCAGGGCCGCGAGCTCAGGTTGACCAACCTGAACAAGGTCCTGTTCCCCGGCCGGGACGACGACGGCGACAACATCGACGGCGACGGCAACGTCAATAAGGCGCCGGTGACGAAGCGCGACCTGATCCGCTACTACGCGATGATCGCCCCGTTCATGCTGCCCTACCTCGCCGGTCGGCCGGTGAATGCCCACCGCTTCCCGGACGGCATCACCCGGCCCGGCTTCTGGCACAAGGAGATCCCGGACTACGCGCCGGAGTGGATCACTCGGTGGCGCAATGTGGAGGCCGACCCCGGGGAAACCGAGTGCTACGCGGTACTGGACAGCGTGCCCGCGCTGGTCTGGATGGCGAACTACGCCGCGGTGGAGCTGCACCCGTGGACCTCCCGGCTGCCCAATGTGCACGAGCCGACCTGGGCACTGATCGACATCGACCCCGGGGAGCAGACCACGTTCGCCCAGATCCTCGAGCTGGCCCGGCTGTACCGGACCGCGCTGGAACACCTCGGCGTCCAGGGGATGCCGAAGGTCACCGGCAAGCGCGGCGTACAGATATGGGTTCCCGTCCGGCCCGGATACAGCTTCGCGGACACCAGGGCGTGGGTGGAGAAGGTGTCCCGAGCGGTCGGTCGCATCCGGCCGGAGCTGATCAGCTGGGAATGGCACAAGGACCGCCGGCGCGGCCTGGCCCGGCTGGACTACACCCAGAACGCGATCAACAAGACGCTGGTCGCCCCGTTCAGCACCCGGCCGTCCCCCGGCGCGCCGGTCTCGGTGCCGATCCGCTGGGATGAGCTGGACGACCCCGACCTGCGGCCGGACCGCTGGACCATCCCCACGGTGATCGACCGGGTGCACAACGTCGGTGACCCGTTGGCCCCGCTGATCGGCCGCGCTCAGGATCTGCCCACGCTGTAGCGCGCCCCATCGGCCTGTCCGAGTTGGTCGGCCATCCAGTCCGCGATCATCGGCCGGAACTGATACGTCAGATTCGAGACGCCGTGGTTCCCCTCGGGGTGATTGAGGAATGTGCCGTTCGGGGTCTCCGCCGCCTGACGGGCGGTCTGCTGCCACGGGATCAGCCGGTCCCGTTGTCCGGTGACGTAGAGCGCCGGAATCGCGATCTTCGCGCAGACCCCGGCCAGATCCAGCTGGCTGGCCAGTTTCTTGCCCTCCGCGTCGTCCCTGGCCCCCGACTTCACCACGAAGGTCTGCCGGGTCATCGGCGGCAGGCTGTCCCACATGTCGCCGAAACAGAAGGGCCCGCTGATGCCGGCCACGGCGCGGGCCCGAGGTTCGAAGGCGGCCACCCGAGGCGCGTAGTAACCGCCCAGGCTGACCCCGAAGATGCCGATCCGGTCGTGGTCCAGGTCGGGCCGTCCGGCCAGCAGATCCAGCAGCGGGGCCACCGCCACCTCATAGTCCGGCCGGATCGGGATGGTCAACCCGGTCTCGCCCTGGCCCGGGCCATCCAACGCCACCGTGGCCATCCCCCGGTCCAGAAAGGCCTGCTCGAGGTTGAAGAACTCCTCCTTGGTGGAGTCGAGTCCGGGGATCAGCACCACATACGGCGGCTGGTCGATCCCGACCGGCCGACGCAGGTTGGCGTACTCGGTGCCCCCCTCGATGGACACCTCCAAGCGCTCGGCGGTCGGATCCAACCTGCTGTGGGCCATGCGCATCTCCCGCACCGCGCGGTGCGTGGCCTCCTCGGCGAGGGCGAGATCGAGCATCCAGACGAATTTGCCGAAGTGCCGGTCGACCGCCGCCCGGCGCCAGGCGTGCCCGGCGGTGTGCCGGTGTCCGGCCTCGTCCGCCTCCCTGGCGAGCTCGACCTGGGCATCCGCGGCCCGGTTCCACTCCGGCAGCCACTGGGGCCACGACTCGATCCGGCCGGTGGTGCTGGCGAAGTCGTTGTAATCCACCCCGTTCTGGATGAAACGCGGCGCCCAGTGGCCCAGGGCGGCTTGCACTTCGACGTCGGGCATGGCGGCTCCTCTGGCGAATGGCGTGCGGGGGGCGCGGGCTACATCAGCGCGGCGAGCTCGCCCTCGGCGTCCAGGACGAACAGGCCACCGCGCAGTCGATCGGTCACCCAGATCAGCCCGTCGCGGTCCACGAACAAGTCGTTGGCCTGGGGCGCGGCCTGGCCGGATGGCGTCTCGGAGACCCAGTGCGCGACCTCCCGTGGGCGGCTGGAGTCCCGCAGGTCGTACACCCGCACCCCGGCGCTGAAGTAGGTGGCGAAGATCAGCCGGTCGCTCTGGAAGGAGCCCGCGCGGTTCTCGTGCAGACAGTGCGGCCCGTACCGCAGCGGCAGGCTGCGGAAATCGCCTCCCGGCTCGGGCAGCGCCAGCAGGTAGCGCGGGTTGGCCGGGTCGACGATGTCGATCAGGTGAATCCGCCGGGACGGCGCGTCCGGCCCGTCGTGCTGCTGTTCATCGGTGACCACAAGCAGGTCCCGACCGGGCAGCGGGAGGCAGGTGTGCGTGGCACCGCCCGGCCACCGGCAGAACCCGATCGGCTGGGGCGCGGAGGTCTCGGCGATATCCAGCACCACGAGGTTCACGTCGTCGTAGCCGAGGTAGGCGAGCTCACCGTCGAGCAGCGCGTGGTGCGCGGCGTGCCGCTCGCCGGCCGGCCAATCCGGCTGTTCGCCCCCGCCGGCCCACTGACCGGGCCACCACCAGCGGCCCGCCTCCACCGGGTGGCGTGGGTCGGACAGGTCGAGGATCATCCAGATCCGGTCGGTGAAGCCGTCCGGGGTAACCGACAGGTGGGCGAACCGCCCGCCTTCCCAGACGATCCGGTGGACCCCCTTCCCGGTGGACTCCCAGAACCCGATCAGCTCGGGTGCCCTCGGATCAGCCAGGTCGTACACCGCCACACCCGCCGAGTGCGGCCCCAGCGGCGTGCTGGGCCGGTAGGGGTAACGCTCGTGGTTGACCAGCAGCAGGCCGTCCGCGACCTGCACCTTGTGGGTGTGCGTGTGCTCCGGCGCCGGCCACTGGTCGATCAGCTTCGGGCGCCGGGGCTCCGACACGTCCAGGATCGAGGTGCCTGCCCTGGACGTCCCGGTGTGCCCGACGTACACGACGTCCTCGTGCCGCATCACCTGCATCCCGTCGCCCTTGCCGTCCAGATCGTGCTGGGCGATCAGCCGCAGGTTGCGCGATTGCGCGGTGTTCGTCGCCATCCGTCACAGTCCCTGGAGTGCGGGATTGAGTGGCAGCCCTAAAGCCTTTTGCGCACGCCATAGCGGAACCAGGTAGGTGTACTGATGCCAGTCCGTTCCCGGCGGAACGTTCTTGAAGCCGATCTGGTCGGCGATGAATTTGTCCATGTCCGCCGGTTTGAATCCGCCGTCTGCTACGTGGTACGTCGTGGAGTTCTCCTGCGGGTACACGTCCTCGTACGCGGGCGGGATGTTGTATTTCTTCCCCCGCATGAGCGCAAGGACCGTTGCTTTGTTGGCTTGGTTGGTGATGAACTGGCGGGCCTTCAAGGTGGCGGCCAGGAACGCGGCCGCGGTCTCCGGGCTGTCCCGCAGCAACCGGTCCGCCGACCAGCCGACCTGCGGTACGTCGCGGGTCTGCTTGAACAGCACCTTGCCGCCCGCCTGCTGCAGCAACAGCTCATGACGCAGCTGGATGCTGGCGCCCTGCACGGTGCCGGCGAGCAACGCCTGGAAGCGAGTTTCGGACTGGCCGCCGGTACTCACGATCTTGACGTCCTTGGCCGGATCCATGCCGTTGGCCTGCAGCAGCTCGCGCAGAATTGCGTCGTTACGGCTGCCGAACTGACCGCCGGTGATCGTCTTTCCCTTGAGATCCTCCGCCGTGTTGATTCCCGGCGCGACTCCCAGGATGTTCGCCTCACCGCCGAGGTACACGGAAAGGAACCGCAGGTCGCTATTGCTCTTCCTGGCCGCCGCGATCGCGGTGTCCGTGTCGTAGAGCATCAGGTCCAGCGAGCCGCCGATGAGTGGGGGCAATGGATCGTCGACGGTTTTTATGTCGACGCTGTTTATGCCGAACTCCTTGAAGTACCCGTTGGCCGAGGCGACCTCGATGTCCTCGTGGAAGAGGTAGTACGGGTTGTCCACGCCGACCACGAGGTCCTTCTTCACCTTGCTCGTGTCGATGGTCCCGTTGATGTCGCCCGCGGTCTTCGGCAGGTTGGCCTTGCTGGCGTCCAGAGGCGCAGCCGTGGTCGCGCTCCCGCTCGAGCCCCCGCACCCGGCCAGCGAACCCACCACCACCAGGCATGCGCTCACCGTCGCGAGGAGTTTGGGAAACCTGTTCATCGGTTCGACTCCCATCAGGTACGGGTGATGTCGCGCCACGGTGCCGCGCGTTCCTCGAGCCACCGCATCGCCTGGATCAGGCTGACCGACATCACCGCGAGCAGCAGCAGAACCGCGTACAGCATCGGTGCGTCGAACTGCTCGCCGGCGCGGTCGAGCAGATAGCCAAGGCCGTTGCCGCCGCCGCCCAGCAATTCCCCGATCAGCATCCCGACCAGACCTCGAGCAATTCCCTGGTTAACGCCCGAAATCACAAATGGCAGGGTGAACGGGAGGATGATTTTGACGTACGTCTCCGACTGACTCGTTCCGAACACCCGCCCGGCGCGCAGCAGCGACGGGTCCACCGTTTTCACCCCGGCCATACAATTGACCATGATCGGGAAGACCGCTGAGAGCACGATAATAGTCAACTGCATGGCGTCGCCGAATCCCAGAATGAGGATCAATAAGGGAATCAGCGCGACGCGGGGCAGGGACGTCATCGCCCACACGTACGGGCTCAGAATGAGGTCTGCGATCCTGCTCGCGCCCATCAGGAGTCCGACCGGAATACCGATAGCCGCGGATATCGCCAATCCGATCAGGAAGTTGGTGATGCTGTGCGTCAGCTGCGGCAGGATCGTGCCGTCCTCAAAGCCCCGGTACAGCGCGGAGAACACCTCCGACGCCCTAGGGAAAAACAACGGGTTGATGAGCCCGGTGCGCGCGACGAGCTCCCAGAGAACGAAAAACACCAGGAGGTTGACCGTCGTGATCGCGGCACCCCGAAACGGGGCGAACCTGCTGACAGTGATCGTCTCGAGCTGGGGCGCCCGCTGAGTGCCCTTCGATCCGTTCGGTACGACCTGCGTCATCGGGATCACCTCCCCGGTCGTGTGGCCGGTGTCGGGTTGGCGCCGAGCGCCTCGCCGCTCAGCAGGTCCCAGAGATGACCTCGGATCTCGCCAAACCTGGCCGACCGCCTGGCGTCGTTGCGCTGGTCAAATCGCGGGCGGGGCAGGTTGACCTCGATAATTTCCCGAATGGTGCCGGGCCGGTTGGAGATCACCACGATCCGATCGCCGAGCGTGATTGCCTCATCAATTGAGTGGGTAATGAACAGCACGGTCTGCCGGGTCTTGGCTATGATTTTTTCCAGCTCGGCCTGCATGGCCTCTCTGGTCATGGCGTCCACGGCGCCGAACGGTTCGTCCATCAACAGGATTTCCGGCTGGCCGACCAGCGCCCTGGCTATTCCGACCCGCTGGCGCATACCGCCGGAGAGCTGGTGCGGATAGGACTTCTCAAAACCGGCGAGACCGACCAATGCCAATGCGTCGGCAATCCGGCGCTCACGGTCCGGCTTGGGGACCCGCCCCCGCCGGTTCTCCAGTGCGAATTCCACGTTGCGCTCGACGGTCCGCCAAGGCAGGAGGGCATAGTCCTGAAACACCATCGCGCGGTCCGAGCCCGGCCCGACGACCTCTTCCCCTCGAACCTTCATCACGCCGGAGATCGGCTTGACGAACCCAGCGATGATGTTGATCAAAGTTGTTTTGCCGCATCCTGACGGGCCGACGATGGCCAGGAACTCACCCGGCCGCACGGTGAGGGAGATGTCCCGCAGCGCGATCAACCGTGTCCGGTCGCGGCGATTCTCATAGCCGGCGCTCACCTCGACAGCCTCGATCAACGCGGATTCGGCGACCTCCGAGGATTTCGCGGAGCCCGCCGGTTCCGAGCGTTCAGGGGGTTCCGCGGCCGGATGATCGGTGTACTGAGCCCCGAGGCGCACCATTCCGCTCCCTTGCCGATCGGTGCCTCGCACTCGGCCTCAATACCAAGGGCGGCGGCGAGCTGCGGTACTGCAATCGATTGCGGTAGGTTACCGAATGGGTGAACGAGCGTCAACAGTCCACCGGGCCGGCGCGCCCGGCGGCGGGGCCGCCAGAGATCCTCTTCCCCGCCGGCACAGACCTGGTCAGTCCGCACAGAACTCCGCGGGGCCTGCGCGACCTACCCAGGGTCTGTGCCGCCTAGGAGGTCAGTCCAGGTGGCGACAGCACGGCTTCTACAAACGATTGCAGCTGGGGCGGAAGCGTCTCAGCCGGCCGATCTGGGCGGCGCGAAGCAGGCTCCGAGGCCAACCACCGCCGCGGCGCCAAGGAACGCCGCTGCGTAGCCATAACTGTGGATCACCAGGCCGGCGACGCTGGGGCCGGCGATCATGCCGATGGTCAGCGCGGTGTTCACCGCCGCGAGCCCGGCGGACGGCCGCTCGCCGAAGACGGTCGCGTTCCACAGGCCCTGACCCGCGACGACGCCGTTGTAGGCCACTCCGAACAGCGTCATCCCGACCAGCGCGGCGGCGAGCTGTGCGGCGGCCACCCCGGGCACCATGATCGCCACTACCAGCGCGACGCAGCCGACCAGGTAACCACGGCGCAGGCCGATCCGCTCCGTGAGCACCCCGGTGGCGGACGCGGCCACCCCGGCCACGCCGCACACCGCGTAGGCGATCCGGGCCGAGGTCTCCCCCACCCCGGCGGCCCGTAGTGCGTCGACGCTGAACGCCCACCACACCGAGCTGCCCGCCCCGACCAGCACCGCCGAGAGCAGCAACGGCCGCGAGCGTGGACACACGAACCAGGACCAGCTCAGTTGAGGTGGCCGGGGGCCGCCGCCAGCTGCCCGGCGAGCCGGAGCGGCCCTCGTGGCGGTGATCCCGACGACCACGGCCAGCCCGGCGAATACCAGCCAGGCCACCCGCCAGCTCGAGCCGAAGACGATGGCCACCGGCCCGGCCATCGCGACACCCCACCCGGTGCCCGAACTGATCGCCGACCAGGAGACCGCCCGGTGCGTCGCCGGGACCTCCCGCGCCACCACGTCGGCGTAGGGCGGAAACGCCAGGCCGCCCGCTGCGCCGGCCACGACAACGCCCAGGGCCAACGTGACCGGGCCGTTGGCGGAGGCGATGGCCACCATGCCCACCGCGGCACTGATCGCGGCCAACGCGATCGGCAACCTCGACCCGAAGCGCCCGATCAGCCAGACCACCGCGGTGTTGCCGGCCAGGTAGGACACGTAGGCACCGGAGGCGATCAGGCCCACGGCGCGCGGATCGATGCCGAGCTCGGCCTGCATCTCCGGCAGCAGTAGTCCATATCCGTAGCGAGCCAGCCCGAAGGTCACCGCGATCATGGCCGCGCCGGGAACCACCGTGCGCAGGGCCAGCCGGACCGATCCGCGCGCCTCAGTCATGGCCGACGGTGTGTCGCAGCGGGCAGCCGCCGCCGCTGCCGCGGCATGCCGTCCGGTCACACAGCCGGCACACCTGGTACGCCACGGTCAGCTCGTCGGTGAGGCTGGCGACCATCTTGCCCAGCAACTCTTCGAGGGTGGCCTGCTCGGACGGCGACAGGGCGGCAAGCGCGCGGGACAACACGGCGTGCCGGCCGGCCAGCACCCGTTCGGCCAGGCTCGTCCCGGCCCCGGTCAGCTCCAGCCGGCGGCTGCGTGCGTCCTGGCCGCTTGCGCTGCGCCGCACCCAACCCGCCCTGACCAGCCGTTCCACCAGCCTGGTCACCCCCGAGCTGGTCAGGCCGAGCACCTCCCCCAGCCAGCCGACACTGGGGCCGGGATGGGCCAGCAACGTCACCAGCGCCGCGCAGTCCGAACTGGATCCGGCCGCGCCCACCGAGCCCGCCGCATCCGCCAGCAGCCGGTCGGCCAGCGCCAGTGACTGGGCACCCAGCAAGTTCTCCAGTCGAGCCATGGGCCTAGTCTGAACTATTTGACTGACTCAGGCAATCGCTTTGCGCATGCGGGCCACTGGACCGACAGTTGCAACAGCCGCCGATGATTCAGACCGCGGCGGCGCGGGAGTCGAAGGGGCCGGCCGAGGGGCCGGTGCCCAGTGTGCTCGCCGCCATTCGGAAGGCGCGGCGCTGCCTGGCCGGCAGGGCGGCCAGGAACCGCTCCTCGACCTCGGCCACCGCGGCGGTCGCGCGGGCCCGCACCTCGCGTCCCCGCTCGGTGATGACAATGGTGCGGACCCGCCGGTCTCTCGGGTCGCTCCGGCGCACCACGCACTCCGCGTGCTCCAGCTCGTCGAGCGCCCGGACCAGCGTGCTCTTGTCCAGCATGGCCGCGCGGGCGAGGGCGAACTGGCTGTCCGCGCCCTGGTCACCGAGCGCGAGCAGCACCACGTAACTCCGCACTGAGATGCCACTTAACCGGGCTGCCTCGACCTCCATCGCACCCAGCCCTCGGGCGAGCCGAACAAGACACCAGTGCAGATCCTGATGAAGGCTCCGGACGTCCGCGCCGGCCCCCGGCACACCGTCCGGAAGAGCTTCGTGCATGGCCGAATACTACCGATCCGGTGGCCATCAAAGATCCATTCGCGGCGCCACGCCCGAGGCGTTCAGGTAGATGTCTTAGGGGTGCACGACTCCCTCCCCGGCCCATCCGGGCAGGTGCTCGAGGCGGTGGCCACCACCCCGTCAGCAACCCGGGAACCGGGGCGCGACCCGGTACAGTGCGCACAAAGCCGGCGCCGCACAGGTCCCAGTCGGACGGCGGAGTCCAGGTCGGGCTATGGAGGCGAGTGATGGGCTCACCGACCGCGAGCAGCGCTGACCAGCACGAGGTGGACGGCGCCGAGGCCGACCCGATCGCCTCGGATCACCGTAAAAGTCCCCGTCGGCGTGGCGACGCCCTCATGACAGCGATCTTCGAAGCCACCGTCGCCGAGCTCGCCGAGAACGGCTACGCGGAGCTCAGCATGGAACGGGTGGCCAGTCGAGCGCGGGCCAGCAAGGGGTCGCTGTACCGCCGCTGGCCGAGCCGCGCCGAACTCGTCGGTGACGCCATGCAGTACCAGCGCCCACACGGCGTCGAGGCGCCGGACACCGGCAAGGTCCGCGAGGACCTGCTGGGCTACCTCCGCTCGTTCGCCGCTGTGTTCAACGGCGCCACCGGAGACGCGGTGCGCGGGCTGATCGCGGAGACGTATCGAGACCCCGAGCTGAACCGGATGGTCCGGATCCGGTTCATCGACCCTGGACTGGCCCAGGTGCTCGACGTGCTGCGCAGGGGCGCGATCCGCGGCGAGGTCCGCCCGACCGCGCTCACCCACCGGATAGCCAGCGTCGGCCCAGGCCTGGTGCGGCAGCACTTCATGGTCTACGGCGCACCGATCCCCGACTCGGTGGTGGTGGAGATCGTGGACGAGGTGCTGATGCCGCTCATCTCGCCGGGCCGCTCGAGCGCCGGAACTCGGTGAATCGGGGGCTCGGCGAATCGGGGCTCGGTGAATCGAGGGCTCGGTGAATCGAGGGCTCGGTGAATCGGGGGCCGGCTACTTCTGGGCGCCGGCCAGCGGGGCGATCACCGCGTTGTACCTGCGGTCCACGTACCCGGAGATGTCGACCTTGCCGGGGAGCTGACCGGCCTGGGTGAAGGCGTCGGCGAGTTGCTGCTCCGAGGCGACCACCGCGTCGTCGAGCACGATCGGGGTCAGCGCGAGATGAGGAATCGCCGCCTTGGCCACGTTCGGCGGAATGCCGGTCTGCTGGGCGTAGATGGTCGCCCATTCGTCCGGATGGGTCTTCGCCCACAGGTCCGCCTTGCCCAGCCGCACCACGTAGTCCTGGATGGCGGCGTTCTTGCCAGGATCAGCCAGCGCGGTCTTGTTGGCCACCTCCAGGCTGAAGCCGTTGGACAGCTGGGTGCCGCCCGCCGGGCCGGTGCCATTGAGGGCGTCGGCGCCGCTGACCAGCTCCCGCGCGCCGGCGGTCTGCACCGCCTCGGACACATACGGTTCCCAGACCGCCCAGGCCGCCACGCTGCCCTGGTTGAACGCCGCGTAGGCGTCACTGGGCTGCAAGTAGGAGATGGTCACGTCGCTGGGCTTCAGGCCGGCCTTGCCCAGCGTGTTGAGCAGCGTGCCGTTGGCCGACGAGCCCTTGGCCACCGCGATGGTCTTGCCACGCAGGTCGGCGAGCCTGGTGATGCCGGAGCCCTTCGGTACGAGCAGGGCGTCGCCAACCGTGGCGCGCAGTGCCGCGACGATGGCGATGTTGCCGTTGGCGGCGGCGGAGAAGATCGGCGGCGTGTTGCCGACCTGGCCGATGTCGATCGCGTTGGCGTTGGCGGCCTCCAGCATCGGCGGGCCGGAGGTGAACATGGACCACTGCACGTGGTACGGAACGCTGTCCAGCTGGCCGGCGGCCCGCAACAGCACCTGCACGCTGCCGCCCTTCTGGTCACCGACGCGCAGCGTGACATCGGCGAGCTGGGCCGGGCTGACCGCCGGCGGCACCGCCGCCGGGCTCGAAGACGGGGCCGAGGACGGGGTGCCGCAGGCGGACAGCCCCAGCACGGCTCCGGCCACCCCGAGCAGCATCCAGTTACGCAGCTTCATGATCATCGACTCCCAGGTCGGACAACACTCGGGCGCGCAGCTCGGCCTGCCGGGCGACGCTTCTCGGGCGCGCGGTGGGCACGATGTGCTCGGCGGCGATCCGCCCGCCGGCCAGCACCAGCACCCGGTCGGCGAGGGCCAACGCCTCGTCCACGTCGTGGGTGACCAGCAGCACTGCCGGGCGGTGCCGCTGCCACAGCTGGGTCACCAGCCGGTGCATGGCCAGCCTGGTCAGCGCGTCCAGCGAGCCGAACGGCTCATCCAGTAGCAGCAGGTCGGGCTCCCGGACCAGCGCCCTGGCCAGGGATACCCGCTGTGCCTCGCCACCGGACAGGGTGCCCGGCCACGCATCGGCCCGCTCGTCCAGGTACACCTCGGCCAGCGCTCGGCGAGCCACCGCGCGCGGGTCATCGGTGCGCAGCCCCAGGGCGATGTTGCGCCACACCCGCCGCCAGGGCAGCAGCCGAGGTTGCTGGAACGCCATGGACACCCGGCCGTCCACCACGGACTCGCCCTGAATGTCGGTGTCCATCCCGGCCAGCACCCGCAGCAGGGTGGACTTACCCGAGCCACTGCGCCCGAGCAGGGCGACGAACTCCCCGTGCCGGATGCTCAGCTCGAGGCCGTCCAGTACCCGGCGGGTGCCGAACTGCTTGACCAGCCCACGGACCCGGGCGGTATCGGCGCCCGTCATGTCGCTCGCCACCGCAGGATCCACCGTTCGATGAGCCGGACGATGGTGTCCATCAGCAGCCCGACCAGCGCGTAGACCAGCAGGCCGACGATGACGATGTCGGTGCGCAGGAAGTCCCTGGCATTGTTGATCATGTAGCCGACGCCCGAGTCGGTGGCGATCGTCTCCGCCACCACCAGCGCCAGCCAGGAGGACGCCACGCCCAGCCGGACGCCGACCAGGGTGTAGCTCGCGGCCCCGGGCAGGACCACGTGCCGCAGTCGCTCCCAGCGCGAGTAGCCCAGCACCGAGGTGGCCTCCACCAGCTGGGGGTCGGCGTGCCGGATCCCGGTGTGCACGTTGATGTAGATGGGCAAGCCGGCGGCCAGTGCGATCAGCACGAGCTTCGGCAGCTCACCGATGCCGAACCAGAGGATCAACAGCGGGATCAAACCGAACAGCGGCACGTTGCGGATCATCTGTATCACCGGGTCGACCGACGCGTCGCCCCAGCGCAGCAGGCCGGCGAACACCCCGAGCGCCGCGCCGATCAGTGCGCCGATGACAAAGCCGATGAACATCCGGCGCAGAGATACCGCCAGGCCGTCACCCAGCTGCCCGTTGCCGGCCACCTCCAGGGTGGCCCGCCATACCGTGGTCAGCGGAGGCAGCTTGCGCGACGAGACCAGGCCGGCGCTGCTGACCACCTGCCAGGCCAGCAGCAGCACGAGCGGGCTGACCCACCGGACCAGCTTCAGCCCACGCCGCCCCCGGCGGGCCGCCGTGCGGGACGCGGCCGGCGTCTCTCCGGCTGGTCGGGTCCCGGTCAGCAGCCCAGAAGAGGAAGAAGTCACGCCCCGCCTTAATCCAGGTCCCGTTTGAGGACGCCCATCGACACACTAATGACGCGAATGGCCCGGGCGCCCTATTACAATCACGCTGATTTGATTAACCGATGCGGTCTACAACAGGCCTAGCGCCCAGCGTCCGATGAAGTCGCGGACCGTGTCGGAGTTGGGTGGATGAAACCCCCCGGCCCGCACGTCCCGGTAGAGCCGCTCCAACTCGTTGCGCTTGTGGATGGATCCGGCGCCGGCGATCTCCAACGCCAGGTCCGTCGCGGTGCGCGCCGCCCTGGTGCCGTTCTCCTTGGCGGCGAACAGCCTCAGCAGGGCGCGCTCCCCGTAGTCCACGCCGGCGCTCAGCCCGTTGGTCAGCTCGTCCAGCTGCGCCGTTGCCCCCTCGAGAACGAGTTCCGCCTCAGCCGCGTGGTACTGCACGAAGGCTTTGGTGGCCGCCGCCGCACCGCCCACGCTCAATGCGCTGCGCTCTCGGGCCGCGTCCAGCGCCACGTCCACCGCCCGGCGACCGATGCCCAGGTAGACATTGCCGAGCAGGGGCAACACCCAGGGGAAGATCCCGGCCACGTACGCGCCCGGTACCGCCCCGACCTCGTTGATCCCGACCACCCGTTCGAACGGCACGTACACGTCGTCGAGGTAGGTGTCGTGGCTGGCGGTGGCCCGCACCCCGAGGGTGTCCCAGGTCTCCACGGTGCGCACGCCGCCGGCATCGCGGGATACGAACGCGTGCACGATCTTCGGATGTGCCGGGTCGCTGTCGTCCCTGGCGTGGATACCGAGCCAGTCCCAGGCCGGCGAGAGCGAGGTGAAGATTTTGTGCCCGGAAATCAGATAGCCGCCGTCAACCGGGACGGCCACGCTCAGCGAGTCATCCAGGGCGGTGTCGTTGCCGGGTTCGCCGTGCCCGGCCGCGAGAACCTTGCCGGCGACTATCTCCTCGATGAGCCAGTCCAGGCTGGTGTCACCGGCCCGGGCCCGCTCGCCCGCCGGCCCCGTCCAGTACAGGTGCATGGTCAGGCCCAGCGCGGTGGACGGCGCCCAGTAGGCCAGCCTGCGTTGTTCCAGGTTGACCTCGGCGAGGGTCAGGCCCAGCCCGCCGCGCTCCTCGGGGATCGCGGCGCGCAGGTAGCCGGCCTCGCGGAGTTCCTCGAGGTCCTCGGCGAAGAAGCGGTTGTCCCGGTCGTAGCCGGCGGCCCGTGAGTGCAGTGTCTTGAGTAGATCGTCGGAGAGCGCTCGGCGTGGGCTTGCGGACGGCTGGCCCGTGGTCGGCGCTTCCCTCCGGGTGGTTTCAGACACGGTTGGACCTTTCCTGGCGCGGCACGGCGCGGCGACGATTTCGCCGGCGGTATGAGGTCGAGAGCGATCGAAATGACGCGTCGGGTGCTATCTGGCCAACCGAATGAGCACCGCGCGGACGATCAGAGGCCAACTACCCGAGGGTTAGCGAAAACCCGAAGGGCTAACGAGAACGCGAGGGGCTAACGACAACCCGAGGCGGTAATACGACACAAGTCGACATGCGCGCGTGAGGTGAGCGGCGGTCGAATTGGCACGGACCGAAAGTATCCGCGTGAAACCGCACGGTCAAGGCGGCGGATTTGGCTCACCACGAGATTAATTCGCCCATTGCTGGGCGTCGGGTCACGGTGTCGTCACACACACCGAGCGCAGCGCCACGGCCAGCGCGTCCCGATGGAGCTGATCCAGCGGACCCGCCGCGGCGGCCGTTGCCCGCCTGAGCTGGGCGGTGCACTGGATGCCGCCGTGCCGCGCCGCGGTGGTCACCCGCAACTGCCGCAGAATCTCCGGGGTGAGCCGGTCCAGTTCGGGGCGCACCGTGGTGGTCAGGTCCGGCTTGTTCGCCGGGCGCAGCGCGGGGTGCGCGGTCCACTGCTGGTAGAGGCCGCGCTGGACGACCTTGTTGGCCTCGATCTGGTCCCGGAAGAACTGCGCGCTTTCGGTCGGGTTGACGCCAACCCCCGGCGACTGCGCCGCGACCGCGTTGAGCACCTGCTGCTCGCGGGCCGGGTCGTCGATCGGCTGCGGGGTGCCGAATTTAGCGGCCGAGACTGTGTCTGCGGTGTTGATTCGCTCGATCGCCAGCGCGACCAGCCCACCGAGTGGGTCGGCCGACGTGGCGGAGGGGGCCGCTGCCGAGCTGGGCGGTGCGGACGCCGGCGAAGCGGACTGCCCCGCACAGGCTCCGAGCAGCAGCACCGCGCCGAGGGCGGACGTGATCGCGAGCCGGGGCGTGCACCACTTCTTCACCACATTGCCCTTCGCTGGTCCGTCATGCGTGGCCCTTCAACACCGTTCGCTCAGCACGAACCTCTGAATTTTGCCGGGAGGCGGACAGGATGTTCTGGACAAGGCGTAGACACATTGTTAACAAGGTCGTCGGCTCTGCGGCGGCGTTCCTGGCGGGCATCGCCGCGGTCGGACCATGTGACGCCCCGACAGGGTAGGTTGGAAAGTCCAACTAGCGTAGGCGGATCGCTCCGACGCCGTCCGCACCCGAGGAGAACAGCCATGGCGACACAAGCCCCGATCCTGGTGACCGGCGCCGGGGGCGGTACCGGAGGGGTGGGCCGTGGGGTCGTTGCGTTGCTCCGCGAGCGCGATCTACCGGTACGGGCTTTGCTGCACCGGGAGGACGAGCGCGCCGAGGCGGTGCGAGCACTCGGCGCCGAGGTGGTCATCGGCGACCTGACCCGCCCGGACGACGTGGCGCGCGCGCTGGACGGCGCGGGGCGGATGTTCTTCAGCATGACCGTGTCACCGGACTACCTGGAGGCGACCACCGTGGTGGCGACGGTGGCCCGCGAGCTGGACAGCCTCGAGGCGTTGGTCTCCATCTCGCAGATGACCGTCTCGCAGATGACCACAACCAGCACCGAGGAGTCGCACCAGCAGCGGCTGCACTTCCTGTCCGAGCAGGTGCTGAACTGGTCGGGGCTGCCGGTGGTGCACGTCCGACCCACCATGTTCATGGACAACCCGCTGCTCACCACGCTCGCCGCGAGGTCGATCGCGGCGGACGGAACGTTGCTGATGCCCTTCGGCGACGGCCGGACCTCACCGGTCGCGGCGAGCGACGTGGCGCGCGTGATCGCGACGATCCTGCTCGAGCCGGGCCGGCATGTCGGGCGGGTGTACGAGTTGACCGGGCCGACCTGCCAGGACATGAAGGGCATCGCCGAGGAGTACTCCCGCGCGCTGGGCCGAGCCGTCTCCTATGTGGACATTCCGGCGGACCAGTGGCTGGAGCGGATCGTCCGACCCGTCGGGCTGCCCCCGCACGTGGAGGAGCACATCGTCACCATGGCGCGGCTGCACCGAGCCAACCGGTATGACCGGGCCACCCGGACCATCGAGGAGATCACCGGGGTGCCCGCCCAGACGGTCGAGCAGTTCGTCACCGAACACGCGGCTCTGTTCAGCCCGGCCGGCTGAGCCCGCGGCCGCGCGCCTGCGCCCCGGCTCAGGCGGCAATGATCGGCATCAGGATGTCGTCCACGATTTCCACCACCACCGAGTCGGGAATCGGCGCGCCGTAGACCATGAACTGCTGGCGCAGCAGCGCCGGGCCGACGCCGGCGATCTGGTGGGTCAACGCGGACGGCCGAACCTCCCCTCGGACGCAGCCTCGCCGCAGCACCTCCATCGCCTGCGCCTCGGCCGGCTCGATGAACCGGGCCTGCACCATCTTGGTCAGTTCGGAGTCGCGCACGGCCTCGGCGAGCAGCCCGCGCACCCCGTCCCCGTCGGCGGCGTTGACCCGCTGGGCCATCGCGCGCAGTAGGCCGAGCAGGTCATCGCGGACATTGCCGGTGTCCGGCGCCTCGACCTGCGTCGGCCGGTTGTACTGCATGGCGTCGCCGATCAGCTCGGCCCGGCTCGGCCAACGCCGGTACAGCGAGCCCTTGCTGGCCCGGGCGCGGCAGGCCACCCGTTCCATGCTCAACTCCGCGTAGCCGTGCTCGGCGAGCTCGACCAGGGTGGCTTCGAAGATTGCCGCGACGAGCGCCTTGCCCCGCCGTCGGGGGCCCTTGCGGTGGTCAGAGGTGGTCGGCGCACACGGGTCGGCGCGCGTCTCGTGCCGTTGGGCAGCGCCGCTCGTGCTCGCCGTCATGTCAGGCCTCCATCCGCACCAATGCGACCACCTACGACATCAAGTGTACTCAAGTTATGAACTGTGCGTTCTCTAAGTCTCTAAGCTTGCCCGATCGAGCGACCGGCACCGCCGGCTACCGTCGACTCCGCACCCCGCGTCGAGGCACGAGCGGCCCGGCAAACTGGTAGGGTTGACGTATCAACCCCCTCTCTCGGAAGTGCCCCTAACATGAACGAGACGAACACCGGACCGTTCACGATCAACCGCCGACGTTTTGTCCGAGCCACGGCCGCGGTCGGTGGCATGGTCACCGCCGCACCGCTGCTGGCCGGTTGCGCGGCCGATGAGCGGGCCGAAGGCACCGTCACGGTCAATCTGACCATCAACGGCGACAAGCGCGGGGTGGCCGTGGACAACCGCACCTCGCTGCTGGACCTGCTGCGTGAGCGGACCGAACTGACCGGCACCAAGAAGGGCTGCAACCAGGGCGCGTGTGGCGCCTGCACGGTCCTGCTGGGCGGCCGGCGGGTCAACTCCTGCCTGACCTTGGCGGTGATGTGCGAGGGCGCGGAGGTCACCACCATCGAGGGCCTCGCGGACGGGGACCGGCTGCACCCGCTGCAGCAGGCGTTCATCGACCACGACGCGTTCCAGTGCGGCTACTGCACGTCCGGCCAGATCCTCTCCGGGGTCGCCTGCATCACCGAGGGGCACACCGGCTCGCCCGCCGAGATTCGGGAGTGGATGAGCGGGAACATCTGCCGGTGCGGCGCCTACACGAACATCGTCACCGCGATCGCGCAGACCGCGGCGCAGGCCTGAGGCGCGGCCGATGTTCCCGTTCAGCTTCACCAGAGCAACAGACGAGCGCGCAGCCCTGTCCGCCGGGGCGGCGGGTGGCCGGTACATCGCCGGCGGCACCACCTTGATCGACCTGATGCGGGAGACCGTGGAACGCCCGGCGTCCGTGGTGGACATCAGCGCCCTGCCGTACCGGGAGATCCAGTTCGGCCCGACCGGGCTACGGGTGGGCGCACTGGTCCGGATGGCCGACCTGGCCGCACACCCCCAGGTGCGTTCGGAGTTCCCGGTGATCGCCGAAGCGCTGGAACTGAGCGCCTCCGCGCAGCTGCGCAACATGGCCTCCATCGGCGGCAACCTCATGCAGCGGCCCAGGTGCCTGTACTTCCGGGACATCAGCTCGGCGTGCAACCGCCGCCAACCTGGCTCGGGCTGCCCGGCCATCGGTGGGGAGAACCGGGGCCACGCGGTGCTCGGCACCAGCGACCAGTGCGTGGCCACCCACCCCTCCGACCTCTCGGTCGCATTGGTCGCGCTGGACGCGGTGGTGGCGCTGCGCTCCGCGCGGGGAGACCGGCGGGTCCCCATCGGGTCGTTCTTCCGGCTGCCCGGGGCCACTCCCGACCAGGAGCACGACCTGCGGTCGGGCGAGCTCATCGTGGCCGTCGAGGTGCCGGCCGGCGCGTACACCCGTCGCTCCGGGTACCTCAAGGTCCGCGACCGGCAGTCCTACGAGTTCGCGCTGACCTCGGCGGCGGTGGCCATGGACATCCAGGGCAATTTGATCCGGGCGGCCCGGGTGGCCGTCGGCGGCGTTGGCACCGTGCCGTGGCGGCTGCCCGAGGTGGAGCGGGCGCTGGTCGGCCGGACGGCGTCCGGTCAGGTGTGGACGGACGCCGCGGCGCGCGCGGCGGACGGCGCCACACCGCTGTCCGGCAACGCGTTCAAGGTTGAGCTGGTGAAACGCACCGTCGCTCGCCAGCTGGCCACGATCGGGACGCGGGTATGACCGAGGCCGCCGTCGGCCAGCCGATGTCCCGGGTGGACGGCCCGCTCAAGGTCACCGGGCGGGCCATCTACGCCGCCGAGAATCCGCTCCCCGACCTTGTCCACGCGGTGATCGTGAACAGCACGGTCGGCCGGGGCAGGGTGGCCTCGATCGACACCGCCCGCGCGCTGGCCGAGCCGGGTGTGCTGCGGGTACTGACCGACCTGAGCGGGGTCAACCTGGGATATCCGACGGACCAGGTCAACTTCTTCGGGCAGTCGCTGGCCATCGTCGTGGCCAGCACGCTGGAGCAGGCCCAACACGGTGCGTCGCTGGTCGACGCGCACTACGCGGCCCAGCCGGCGAGGAGCGACCTGGACGCCCCGGACGCGGTGCCCCACCCCGCCCCGGAGACCCCCGACTACAGCCGGGGCGACCCCGACCGCGCCCTGCGGGCCGCGCACACCGTCCTCGACCACACCTTCACCATCGCCCGGAACTACCACAACCCGATCGAGCTGCCCTCCACCATCGCGCGGTGGGACGGCGACCGGCTCACCCTCTGGGACAAGACCCAGTGGGCCCAGGGCAACGCCCGCAATGTGGCCACCGCGCTCGGCGTGCCACCGGAGAACGTCCGGGTGATCTGCCCGTTCATCGGCGGGGCGTTCGGCAGCGCGGGCCGCACCTGGCCGCACGTCATCCTGGCCGCGTTCGCCGCCCGAGCGATGCGCCGGGCGGTCAAGTTGGTGCTCACCCGTCGGCAGATGTACACCGGCATCGGCTACCGCCCGGCCAGTCGCCAGCGCTTCAGGCTCGGCGCCAGCTCGGACGGTCAGATCAGCGCGATCGTGCACGAGGGCAGCTCGGAGACCGCGCGGTACACCGACTACGACGACGCGGGCATGGAGCTGTCCCAGTTCCTGTACCAGAGCCCGCACATGCGCTCCAGCTACCAGCTCGTTCCACTCGACGTGCATGCGCCGACCTTCATGCGCGGCCCGGGCACGGTGACCGGCGCGTTCGCCCTCGAGTCGACGATGGACGACCTGGCGCACCAGCTCGGCGTGGACCCGATCGAGCTGCGGCTGCGCAACGAGCCGACCGCGAACCAGTTCACCAACCTGCCCTTCACCACCCGGCGGCTGGCCGAGTGCTACCAGCTGGGCGCGCAGCGGATCGGCTGGTCTCGGCGCAGCCCGAAGCCGCGCGCCGGCAAGGAGGGCGATCTGCTGATCGGCATGGGCATGGCCGCGGCGGCACACTCCAACAACCGGACCGCCGCCACCGCTATGGCCCGGATCAACGCCGACGGGACCGCCGTGGTGGCCAGTGCCACCGCCGACATGGGGCCCGGCACCTACACCTCGATGATCCAGATTGCCGCCGACGCGCTCGGGCTGCCCACCAACCGGGTCACGTTCCAGCTGGGCGACTCCACGCTGCCCACCGCGCCGATGCACTCCGGCTCCAAGACGCTGGCCAGCGTGGGCTCCGCGGTGTTCACCGCGTGCAACGCGCTGCGGGACAGCCTGGTGCGCACCGCCGTGGTGGACCCGGCCTCCCCGCTCTACGGGGTGCCGCCGGAGGCGGTGTCGGTCCAGGGCGGATCCCTGAGCGCCACCGGTGCGGCCGGCCGGGCGGAGACCTACCAGGACATCCTGCGCCGCCGGGGCCGGGACAGCATGGACACTCTGCAGAGCTGGTCGCCCGGGGACGGGAATACGCGCTTCTCCTCCTACGCCTACGGGGCGGTGTTCGCCGAGGTGTCGGTGGACGACCTGCTGGGCATGGCCAGGATCAGGCGGATCTTCGCCGCCTACGACATCGGGCGGGTGATCAACCCGAAGCTGGCGCACAGCCAGGCGCTGTCCGGCATGGTCGCGGGGATCGGCATGGCACTGCTGGAGAGCGGGGTCACCGATCACCGCGACGGGCGGATCGTGAACGCCAACCTGGCCGACTACCTGGTCCCGATCAACGCCGACGTGCCCGAGCTGGACGCGGCCTTCATCGGCGGCGAGGAACCGGCGGAGGCGGACCCGATCGGCATCAAGGGGTTGGCCGAGCTGGTCATGGTCGGGGTGCCAGCGGCGATCGCCAACGCGGTGTTCAACGCGACCGGCAGGCGGATCACCGAGCTGCCAATCACCCTGGACAAGCTGCTGTGATCCGCACCTACGCACCTAATGCCTCGGACTCCGCTGAGGCTCGCGGTGGATGAAGATACAGCGTCGGCACGGGCAGGCGCCGGTACTGCTGCCCGAAGCCTCCCTTCGCGCCGCGGGCCCGCGGCCGAGCGCCCACGTGCACTCAGCGGGCCTCCACCAGGTCGGCGCTGGTCTCCCACAGGTCGGCGGCTTTGCCCAGGTCGTAGGAGTCGGCCGAGGACCGGATCTCCCGGGCGCCGGAGAAGTACCGGCCGGTGACGGCGGCGAGTTCGGGGTCGGTGACCAGCTGGGCCAGGGCGGCCCCGGACCGCCGAGGGCTGTGCACATTGAGCCCAGGCAGCACGGTGAGCGCGGGCATCAGGTATCGCCAGGCCAGCGCCTGCACCGTCGGGTAGTCCCTGGCCAGGCCGGTGCCGGGCATCAGCCCCGGGTCGAAGGCATTGACCGTGACCGCCGCTGGCCCCTCCACCGACCCGGCGGCCAGCCGACGCGCCAGCTCGTAGGCCATCAGCACGTTGCACAGCTTGGACGCGGTGTACCGGCGCCGACCCTCCAGCGCGGGGCTGCCCGGGGCGGGGCCGTCCGGGCGGGCCAGTGAGCGGGCGTCGGTGTAGCCGGGCGCCGGCATGCCGGTGCGCTTGGCCGGATCGTGCGTGCCGCTGGCCACCAGCACGATTCGGCCCGGGCTGGCCAGGTGCGGCAGCAGTTCGCGGACCAGCAGGAAATGCGCGAGGTGGTTGACCGCGAAGGTCTGCTCGAAGCCGTCGGCGGTGACCGCGCTGCCGGACACGGTCTGCATCCCGGCGTTGCCGACGATCGCGTGCAGCGGCGGTAGCCCCCGGTTGACCAGCTCGCCGGTGAAGCGGCGGACGTCGGCCAGGACGCCGAGGTCGAGTGGCATGCCGACGATCTCCGCGCCGGTCTCAGCGCCTAGCGCGGCGGCGGCCCGGCCGACCTCGGCCGAGCGGCGGCCGGTGATGACCACCAGCCATCCACCGTCGGCGGCGATGGACTTCGCGGCCTGGTAACCGAGGCTTCCGGTGCCGCCGGTGATCAGTACGGTGCGTTGGTCGGACATTCCGGGCCTCCGTGCTGGGTCGGGGGGCGTTCCTGGTGGCGGGCTCTGGCGATGGCCATCGGCGCGAGTGCCCGCAGCGCGGCCGCCAGGTCGGCGTACATCCGCCGGGGCTGCGCCAGGGTGGGCTCGAGTTGGGTGGCAAAAAAGCAGCCGTCGGAGAAGGCCACGGCGAACGGGGCCAACTCCTCGGCGGCGGCGCGGGCAAGTTCGGGCCCGTACTCGCTGGTCAGCATGCCCGCGATGAGGTCCCGGAAGTAGTTCGTGGCGTGGCCGCGCACCCGTTGGACCAGCTCCGCCGCGACCTCGTCGTCCGCGCCCTCCAGCGCGAGCAGGTAGAACAGCCGCAGAAAGACCGGATGCTCGGCCACCGCGTCCGCCCCGCGGCGCAGGATCACCTCGGTTCGCTCGTCCGAATCGCCGGAGAGCTCCTCCCAGCGGGGCAGCGCGGCGAACCACCGCTGGGCGCCGCGTTCCATGACTGTCGCGAGCAGGCCTTCCTTGCTGCCGAAATGCCAGTACAGCGAGGTCACCGCGACGTCGGCCGCCTTGCAGACCGCCGAGACCGGAGTGGCGGCGTAGCCCCTCTCGCTCATCAGCCGCTCGGCCACATCCAGCAGCAGTTCGCGCGCGGTGGCCGTCTGGCCGGTGTCTCTCCCCCGTGCTCGTCGCATGCGTGAACCGTAGGGATCGCTACATACAGAGGTCAAGCCGGACCTCGCGGCCCCTAGGCTGGGCACGAAGAGCGCTCGTGACTCCCGACCTCAGGAGGACTGATGGCCGCGCCGGTTCGCGTGGACTTCTATTTCGACCCGGTATGCCCGTTCGCGTGGATCACCTCGCGGTGGATCCTGGAGGTCGAGCAGCACCGCGAGCTGGACCTGCGGTTCCGAGTGATGAGCCTCGCCGTGCTCAACGAGGGCCGGGAAGGCCACACGCCGGAGGCGGACAAAGGTCTGAACAGCGCGTGGCGCCCTGTCCGGGTGGCCGCCGCGCTGGCCGCCCAGCGCGGCGAGGCGGTGCTGCGCGACTACTACACGGCGTTCGGCGTTCGCTATCACAACCAGCGGCTTCGCGATCGCGATCTGGTGATCAAGGAAGTGCTCGATGAGATGGACGCCAGCGATTTGGCCCCGGCCGCCGACTCGACCGAGTACGACGAGGCGGTGCGCGCCTCCCACCACGAAGGCATGGACCCGGTGGGATTGGACGTCGGCACGCCGACCCTGCACGTCGACGGCGTGGCCTTCTTCGGCCCGGTGCTCAGTTCGATCCCGCGCGGCGAGGACGCGGTGAAGATATTCGACGGGGCCCTGCTGCTCGCCAGCTACCCCGACTTCTTCGAACTCAAGCGCACCCGCAAGGGAGACCTGAACTTCGACTAACCGGACCTGGATTCAGAGGGCCAGCGTGCACACCGGCATCGGGGTGACCAGCGGGGCGGCCACCGGACTGAGTCCGCCGCTGGCTCGATCCACCGCGAAGCTGGTCACCGTATTGGACTTCTGGTTGGCGGAGAACAGGTACGCGCCGGTTGGGTCCAGGCCGATGTGCCGGGGGTACGAGCCGCCGCAGGAGGTCGCGCCGACCAGGGTGAGCTCTCCGTCGGCGCCGACACTGAACACCACGACGTTGTCCGCGCCCCGGTTGGACACGTAGACGAACCGGCCGTCCGCGGATACCAGGATCTCGGCCGGGTAGTTACGGGTCCCGGCGGGTGGCGCGGGCGTGGCCGGCTGCTCCCGCCCTGGGGTCAGCAGCCCGTCGGCGTAGCCGCAGCTGATCACGGTGTTGCCCAGCTCGGTGGCCAGGTAGGCGAACCTGCCGTTGGGATGGAACGCCAGGTGGCGGGGCCCGCTGCCGGGGCGCAGCCGCACCTGGTGGCGCAGGGCCAGCCTCCCCGTGGCCAGGTCCAGCTGATAGGCGTAGATCGAGTCGGTGCCCAGGTCCACCGCGTGCAGGGTGGCACCGGTCGGGTCCGGGAGGATCTGGTGGGCGTGCGGCCCGTCCTGGCGGTCCGGGTCGGGGCCGGTCCCGGTGTGCTGGGCCAGGTCACTGGCCGGGCTCAGGCCTCCGTCGGCGCGCACCGGGAGCACCACCACGCTGCCCGAGTCGTAGTTCGCCGCAAGCACGTACCGCCCGCTGGGGTGCACGCACAGGTGGGTGGGCCCGGCGCCCCGGCTGGACTGCCGGTTGATCGTCCTCGGCGCGGCGCCGGTCAGATCCAGGGCATTGACCCCGCCGTCCTTCTGCTCGTCCACCGCGTAGAGCACCCGGCCGGAGGGGGCGATGGCCAGGAAAGACGGGTTCGCCACGGTTACCACGTTGTTCACCGCCAGCTGGCCGCTGCCCTCGTCCCAGGTGCCGACGCCGAGGCCTTTGCCGGCGCCCTCACCGTCGGTGTAGGTGCCCACGAACAACGGCCGCTTGGCCGCGGCGGGCGCGGGATTGGGCCCGGCTGTGGGGGCGGGGGCGGGGGGTGCGCATCCGGCGGCCAACAGGGTGCCCAGTACTCCGACGCCGAACGCACCGAGAAACATGCGTCGATCCACCCCCGATATCAGCCCGTCACCCCTCTGTTCCGGCGCCCAACCGTATCCCGCCGCGCGCGCCGACACCGCCGAGGTTCCCTTGCCAATACGCGACCGTGTCGGGGCACGCGGGCGTGACCGAGGCCCCTAGGTTGGCTTGGCCTACCCCGTCTAGCGAAGGAGCAAAGGTGCCCCGGCCACTGGTTCTCCCCCTCCTGATGCTCTTGTCGGCCTCCCTGGTCACCGCGTGCGCCGGCGCGGCCGAACCGCCCCCTCCGCCGCCGCCGTCCCGGCCGTCGGCCGCGCTCGGACCGCCGCCCACCATGCGGGTGCTGGCCGCCGGCTTCGAGGCACCCTGGGAACTCACCTGGGGACCGGACAACTTCCTGTGGGTGGCCGAGAAGGTGGGCAAGCGGGTCGACCGGATCAACCCCGCTGACGGATCCAAAACCACCGTGCTGACCATCGACGAGGTCTCCGCCAGCGGCGCCCAGGACGGGCTGCTCGGGCTGGCATTCGCCGGTCCCTCGGCCTACCTGGCCTACTCCTACGACGCCGACCCGGGGCCGCCGGCCAGCCTCCGCGGCAAGATCGTCCGGTATCAGTACGACCGCGCCGCGGCGACCCTGACCAACCCGGTCGACATCCTGGCCGGGCTGCCCGCGGGCGAGGACCACAACGCCGGCCGGCTGCTCATCGGGCCGGACCAGAAGCTCTACTACTCAATCGGCGAGCTGGGCAACAACCAGTTCGACCGGGCCTGCGAACCGATCCGCGCGCAGGACCTGCCCACCGCGCAACAGGTGGACGTGAAGGACTGGAGCACCTATCAACTACGGCTGGCCATTCGTCGCCGGGTTCCGGGACGGCCAGTCCTACCAGTACTCGAACTGGTCCGCCGCGCCCAACTGTGCCCAGCTGAAATACGACGACTACGAGGTGCCCGCCTCGGTGCCCCGAGGCCCGTCGGAGTTGCAATGGCAGGACCCGGACTACGTCGAGCCAGTCAAGACGATCTACACCGTGCCGACCGGACACGACTTCCAGGACCCGGCCTGCGGTGAAGCACTCTTCCTGTGCTGGCCGTCGATCGCCCCCGCCAGCATCGACTACATGCCCGCCGACAACGCGCCCAACCCAGCCTTGGCGAACGCCCTGCTGGTGCCCGCGCTGAAGACCGGCTCGCTGTTCGTGTTCAAGCTGACCGGGGACGGCGGCTCCGTGCAGGGCGACACGCAGCAGCTGTTCCGGACCCACAACCGGTACCGGGACACGGCCATCAGCCCGGACCACACAAAGATCTACATTGCCACCGACAGCGACGGAACGGCCGGCCCGCAGTCCGGGTCGAGGGCCGGCGTGCTGGACAACCCGGGCTCGATTCTGGAGTTTGCGTTGTTGGTGCCGGCCGCCGGCGGGTCCTAAACAAGTCAGCTCGGCACCGGCGCGGGCTGGGCCGGCGTCGCCTCGGTTGCCTGGCCAGCCGGGGCGGCGGCGCGCCGAGGCCGCAGCCGGCTCCACAGCCCTTGACTGGGCCGCTGCGCCAGCGCGGCGGTGAACCTGTCCAGGAAGATCGCCACGATCACCACGGCGAGCCCACCCTCGAACCCGGTGGCGATGTCCAGCTGGGTCACCGCGCTGACCACCGTGCTGCCCAGCCCGCCGGCGCCGGCCAACCCGGCCACCACCACCATGGACAGCGCCAGCATGATCACCTGGTTGATCCCGGCCATGATCGACGGCAGGGCCATCGGCAGCTGCACCTCGCGCAGGATCTGTCGCGGATGCGCGCCGAAGGCGTGGGCGGCCTCGACCACCTCCGGGTCCACCCCCCGGATACCCAGCTCGGTGAGCCGGACCGCGGGCGGGATGGAGAAGATCGTGGTGGCCACCACCCCGGGCACCGCGCCGATGCCGAAGAAGAACACCGCGGGGATCAGGTAGACGAACACCGGAGTGGTCTGCATGAAGTCCAGGATCGGCCGGAGCACCGCGCTGGTGGTGCGCTGCCGCGCCGCCCAGATGCCCAGCGGGACCCCGATCGCGGTGGCGATCACGGCGGCCACGATCACCACGCCGAGCGTCTCCATGGCCTCCTGCCACAGGTCCAGCGAGGAGATCAGCAGGAAGCCGATCAGGGTGAACACCGCCAGCCCCCAGCCGCGGACCAGCAGCGCGGCCACCGTCAGGATCGCCACCCAGACGTAGAACGGCGGCCCGGCCAGCACCGCGGTGAGCGCGTCCACCACGACGGTGACCACCGCGCTGATGCCGTCCAGCACGCCCGGGATGGTGCGCAGCAGCCAGGTGATGAACTGCTCGACGTAGCTGCCGAGTTGGATTCGAGGCATGATCAGCTCCTGCTCGGGACGGCGAGCGCGGCCAGCAGGGTCCCTCGGGGGACCACTCCGAGCAGCCGGTACCGCTCGTCCACGACGGCCAGCGGGACGACGTGCCGACCTACCTGGTCCACCAGGTCGATCAGCGGCCGGTCCGGCTGAGTTGTCCGGTATTCGTCGATCAGGGCACCGATGTCGATCGAGGTGGCGCCCCGGCTCGCGGCCCCGGCGAGCCAGTCGTCGCGGACCACGCCCAGGATGCGGTCCTCCTCGTCGAGCACGTACGCACCGGTCGCCTCCGCGGCGCCGAGCCGGTGCAGCACGTCGGCGGGCCGCTCGTCCACCCGGACCGCGATGCGCGGCTCGCGCAGCACGTCGCGCGCGGTGAGCACTCGGCTGCGGTCCACGTCGGATACGAAGTCCGCGACGTAGTCGTCGGCCGGCGCGGCCAGGATCTCCGGCCCGGTGCCGACCTGGACCAGCCGCCCGTCCTTGAGCAGCAGGATCCGATCCCCGAGCAGCATCGCCTCGTTCAGGTCATGGGTGATGAACACGATCGTCTTGTGCAGCTCGGACTGCAGCCGCACCAGCAGGTTCTGCATGTCCCGGCGGATCAGCGGATCCAGCGCCGAGTACGGCTCGTCCATCAGCAGCACGTCGGTGTCGCTGGCCAGCGCGCGGGCCAGCCCGACCCGCTGCTGCATGCCGCCGGACAGCTGCCCGGGATAGGCTTCCGCCCGGTCCGCCAGCCCGACCTGCGCCAGCGCCCAGTCGGACTTCTCCCGCCGGGTGGCCGGATCGGTCCCCCGGATCTGCAGCCCATACTCGGCGTTCTGCCGCACGGTCCGGTGTGGCAGCAGCGCGAAATGCTGGAACACCATGGCGATCCGCTGGTTGCGCAGCTGCCGCAGGGCGCCGTCGTCCAACGCGTTCAGGTCCCGCCCGTCGATGTGGATGCTGCCCGCGCTCGGCTCGATCAGCCGGTTGAGCAGCCGCACCAGCGTCGACTTGCCCGACCCGGACAAGCCCATCACCACGAATAGCTCGCCGGGCCGCACCTCGAACGAGACGTCATGCACCGCCAGCGTCGCCCCGGTCCGCCGCTGGATCTCCGCCCGACCGACGCCGTTGCCCGCCAGCGCCAACGCCTGCTCGACCGCCGCCCCAGAACCGAACACCTTGGTCAGCCCGGCGCACCGAATCATCGCCTCGCCACCGCTCACCGCCCATCCCCCCTGGTCACAGGCCGTGAGTGGTATTGGTCGCTATAGCGACCAATACCACTCACGGGTGCTGAGCTGCGCTTTTGCTCGGTGTGGGTCATGCGCGGAGCCAGCCGTCGACGAGGTCGGGGTGCGCGGCGACCCAGCGCTGGGCCACCACTTCGACCTTCTGCTTGTCCACGTCGACGTTCTTGAGCATCGGTTCGATGTCGGCGATGGGCAGCTCGAAGCGCCGCAGCAACGCCTGGAAGCGCGGCGCCCGCGCGGCCAGTTCGGTGCTGGCGGCGGTCCACGCGGCGTATGGCGGCATGGCGCAGGCCCCGTTTCCTGTGGTGAAGCAGTCCGGTGCGGGCGGGTTGGGCTCTTCGAGCTGGGTCATCTGGAACTCCTGGAACACCCAGTGCGGGTGGTAGAGGTACACCAGGATCGGCTGGCGGCGTTCGTAGGCCCGGCGCAGCTCGGCCAGCTGGGCGGCCTCGCTGGAGGTCACCTGTTGCAGGTGCAGGCCGTAGCCCTTGAGCCGCTTGGCATTCTGCTGGGTGGTGATGAAGCTGGGGTCGGAGTCGACCATTTTGCCGTCCAGCGCGGCGGCGTAGTCGTTGAGCTGGGTGATGCTGCGCAGGCCGGCGAGCGGCTGGCCGGGCAGCACGGCGTAGGTGGGCACGAACCAGCCCTGCGCCGCGTTGCCGTAGGTCTGGTGTATCAGCTCGACGCGCTGGGCGGCCTTGGCGGCCAGCTTCTCCTGGTTCGGCATGGCCACCTCGGTCAGCAGGTCGACGTCACCGCGCTGGGCGCCCGCCCACGCGGTGGCCGGGCCAACCTGGATGATCTTGAGCTTGGCCACGCCCAGCTCCGGGTGCCGGGCGACGATCTCGGCCAGGATCGCGTTGGTCAGCTTCGCCGCGGTCCACGGGAACTGCGCCGCCCGCACGGTGAACCCGGTGCTCCCGGTACCACCCGCGCATCCAGTCAGCGCGGCCACGACCAGCACCAGCACCGGCGCGACCAAGCGGCGACGCGTGGCGGTCAACTGTGCGGGCATGATCGGGCCTCCCCATGGCGGTCATTGGCGGCGCTGGCCGCGATAGTGTCCGGGCCAGGCGCCAGACGCCACCCGGAAGCGCTCACCGATCCCGATCGCGGACGGGGAGTCGTCAACGACAAGCGGCCGACCGCTGCCGGCACAGATCCACATGCAGGCGGACGACCAGCGGCGGATCAGCGATCACGGCGCAATCTTGACCGGATCCCGCCACATTCCGCAAGGACGACACCGGAGTGGCTGTGCGAGGCCCTCGCGGTGGGGTGGAGGACGGAGCGGTCTAGCCTTTGAAGTCGTGCCCGAAGCGACCAGTCCCCTGGTTAATGGAGCTGCCTCCACGCCGCGTTCGGTGTACCTGATCGCGCTCGCCGGATTCCCGAACTACGGCGACGAGCTGATCACCGCGGGCTGGCTGCGGCAACTCCTCGAGCAGGTGCCGGACGCGGACGTGTGGGTGGACTGCCCGCATCCTGGCCCGGCCGCCACGTTGCTGCACGATGTGCACCCGAGGGCGCGGTTCGTGGACACGCTCTGGCGGCTGAGCTGGGCGGCACCGTCCGAGGAGCCCTGGGAGTTGGCCGCCTGGGTGCAGAGCGCCATCCGCGACCCCGGGCTCACCCCTCGCTGGGCGGCCGGGATCGAGCTGCTGCGCGAGATGGACGTGGTGCACCTGGTGGGCGGCGGGTACATCCACAGCACCTGGCCCCGGCACGTCGGGTTGCTCGCCGGCGCCGCCGCGGTGGCGCGTCAGTTCGGCGCCCGCGCGGCGATGACCGGGCACGGGCTGGTGCCCTCGGGCGAGGACACGGCGGCATTGCTGGCCACCCTCGCCGACCAGTTCGACACCGTCGACGTCCGGGACGAGGCGTCGGGCGAACTGCTGCGTTCCGCCGGGCTGGACCGGGTGACGGTGAGCGCCGACGACGCCTTCCTGGCATTGCCCGCGCACCTCGCGCCGCTGCCCGAGGCCGATGCGGCCCCCGAGTTCATGCTCTGCGCGCAGTCCGACATGCTCGGCGTCGAGCGGGCACGATTGGCCGGCCTGGTGATCCGGACGCTGCGGGCATGGCAGGTAGCTCCGGAGAATCTGGGCATCGTGGAAGGGGTCCCCCGGGTCGACCGGGAGATCTATGCGCTGCTCGAGCACGAGCTGCCCGGCGCGCGGTTCTACCCGTTCTCCGAGGTGTGGCGGGACGGCCTTCCGGTCCGGCCGGGGCAGACCTGGCTGTCCACCCGCTTCCATCCGCACCTGGTCGCCGCCGCGGCGGGCGCCAGCGGGGTGGCCATCCCGGTAAGTCAGGACTACTACCTCACCAAGCACAATTCGCTGGTCGCGCTGGGCTCGCGCTGGGCGGTCGCGGACAAGCTCGGCGTACCGGAGCGGCCCACCGCCGGTGGGTTCCCGCCCGGGGTGATCCGCGCCTGCCACGCGGCGAAGACGCGGCTCGCGCAGTCCATCTACGGCCGCCGCAAGCGCCCCCTCGATATCGGCCCGAAAAGCGAGGACGGCCATGTCATGGCGGCCGCGGTTGAGAACTCGGACACCCCGTCCAACCGGCGCTGTGCGCGCAGCCGCCGCTAAACTCCCTCCGAGCGGTTCCTCAGTGGCCGAGGGCCTCCGATGATGCGCGCGGGCGATGGCGTCCTCGGCCGGCGAGAGGGGGATGTGGCCATGTCGATGGTGAACAACGCGATCTATATCGACGGCAAGCGCGCGGTGCGGCCCGCCTCGCTGGATCACACGGTCGACGAGCTGCGCAGGTGCCCCGACGCGGAGCACACCTTCTGCTGGATCGGGCTGCTGCACCCCTCCGATGACGAGATCCGCGCGGTCGCCAAGGAGTTCCACCTGCACCCGCTCGCGGTAGAGGACGCGATCGATGCCCACCAGCGACCCAAGCTGGAGCGCTACGACGACACCCTGTTCGTGGTGCTCCGCCCGGCCCGGTACGTCGATCCGGTGGAGGTCGTCGAGCTCGGCGAGGTGCACCTGTTCATCGGCCCCGACTTCGTCGTCGCGCTGCGCCACGCCGAGCAGCCCGACCTGGCCGAGGTGCGCCACCGGCTGGAGGAGACGCCGGACCTGCTGCGCCTCGGTCCCTACGCGGTGCTCTACGCCGTGCTGGACAAGGTGGTGGACGACTACGCCCCGGTGCTGGACGGGCTGCAGAACGACATCGACGAGATCGAAGTACAGGTTTTCGACGGTGACCCCACGGCGTCCCGGCGCATCTACACCCTGTCCCGCGAGGTGATCGAGTTCCAGCGGGCCGTCGACCCCCTCCAGGACGTGCTCAGGCAACTGCGCAACGTGTTGAACAGCCGAGGCAGCGACGCGGACCTCGAGCTGCGGCGCAGGCTGCGCGACGTGAACGATCACCTGGCCAGGGTGGTGGAACGCACCGATGGCTTCCGCCAGCTGCTGAGCAACATCCTGCAGGTGAACGCCGCCCTTGTCGGACAGCGCCAGAACGACGAGATGACCCGCCTGACCGAGGCGAGCTATGAGCAGAACGAGCAGGTCAAGCGCATCTCATCGGTCGCGGCCATCCTCTTCGCGCCGACCCTCATCGCCGGGATCTACGGCATGAACTTCACCCACATGCCCGAACTGCACTGGCAATACGGCTACCCATACGCCCTCGCGCTCATGGTGCTGCTCTCGGTGGCGCTCTACGTGATCTTCCGGTACCGCGGCTGGCTCTAATACGGTGTGTCGGCTCCGCCCGCGCGTCCGCACGTCTCGATGGGGAGGCCCCGTGTCACTGCTCGCCCAGCTGTACTCCGCGATCGCCACCGAAACGGTCGAAATCGTCGACCTGACCGCCCCGCTGAACGAGTCGACACCGGTGTTGCAACTGCCCGAGCCGTTCACGAACACCATCAACTTCCAGCTCGAGGAGATCAGCCGCTACGACGAGCGTGGGCCCCGGTGGTACTGGAACAACATCCACACCGGTGAGCACACCGGCACCCACGTGGACGCGCCGAACCACTGGGTGACCGGGCGGGACGGCCACGATGTGGCGGGGCTGCCGCTGCGCACGCTGGTGGCCCCGGCGGTGGTGCTGGACGCCTCGGCGCGGGTGGCCGACGACCCGGACTACCTGCTCAGCATCGACGACGTGCGCGCCTGGGAGGGCGAGCACGGCCCGCTGCCCGAGGGCGGCTGGCTGCTCTACCGGACCGGGTGGGACGAGCGCTCCGCCGAGCAGAACCGCTTTCTGAACGTCGACGCCACCGGCTCGCACACCCCTGGAGTGGCCGCGGACTGCGCCCGCTGGCTGGCCGAGCAGACGCCGATCGTCGGGTTGGGCGTGGAGACGGTGGGCACCGACGCGGGCCGGGCGATGGAGCTGGAGCCGGCGTTCCCGTGTCACGAGCTGATCCTGGGCGCAGGCAAGTGCGGCCTGACCCAGCTGCGGAACCTGGCCCGGCTGCCGGCCACCGGCGCCCTGCTGATGGTCTGCCCGCTGCCCATCGTCGGCGGGTCGGGCAGCCCGGCGCGGGTGCTGGCGCTGGTCGAACGGGGCTGACCGGCGTGAACGTCGCGCACCTGGTCGGCCGGACGCTGGCGCGGCTGGGTGTGGGCTACGCGTTCGGCGTGGTGGGCAGCGGGAACTTCCAGGTCACCAACGCGCTGCGGGCCGCCGGCGTGCCGTACCTGGCGGCCCGGCACGAGGGCGGCGCGGCCACCATGGCGGACGCGTATGCCCGGATGAGCGGGCGGGTCGCGGTGCTGAGCACGCACCAGGGCTGCGGCCTCACCAACGCGCTGACCGGTATCACCGAGGCGGCGAAGTCCCGCACCCCGCTGCTGGTGGTCACCGCGGACAGTGCCGCGGCGGCCGTGCTGTCCAACTTCCGGGTCGACCAAGACGCGCTCGCGACCGCCGTGGGCGCGGTCCCGGCGCGGGTGCACGGCGCGGCCAGCGCGGTCGCGGACACCGTGCGCGCCTACCGCATCGCCTACCAGCAGCGCCGCACCGTGGTGCTCAACCTGCCGCTGGACGTGCAGGCCCAGTCCGCCGCCGAGGTGCTCGACGTGGTGGGCCCGGTGGACCCGCCCGCCGCGGTGCGCCCCGACCCGGCCTCGGTGGCCGCGCTGGCCGGGCTGATCGCCGCGGCCGACCGTCCGGTGTTCGTCGCCGGCCGGGGCGCCAGGGCGGCCGGCGCGCCGCTGCGGGAACTGGCCGAGGCGTCCGGCGCGCTGCTGGCCACCTCGGCGGTCGCGCACGGGCTGTTCCACGACGAGCCGTGGTCGCTGGGCATCTCCGGCGGGTTCGCCTCCCCGCTGGCCGCCGAGCTGATCACCGCCGCCGACCTGATCGTGAGCTGGGGCTGCGCGCTGAACATGTGGACCATGCGGCACGGGACGCTGATCGGGTCGGGCGCGAAGGTGGCCCAGGTCGACGTGGAACAGTCCGCCCTCGGCGCGCACCGCCCGGTCCACCTCGGCGTGTGCGGCGACGTGGGGCAGACCGCCGCCGATGTGCTCGCCGCGCTACCCGGCCGCGCCCCGCGCTCCGGCTATCGGAGCCCGGCGCTGGCCGAGCGGATCGCCCGCGAGGGCCGGTGGAACGACGTACAGCACAGCGACCTGTCCACCGCCGACCAGATCGATCCACGCACCCTGAGCGACCTGCTTGATCGTCTGCTGCCCCGGGAACGGGTGGTCGCGGTGGACTCCGGCAACTTCATGGGCTACCCGAGCGCCTACCTGTCGGTGCCCGACGAGCACGGTTTCTGCTTCACCCAGGCGTTCCAGTCCATCGGGCTCGGCCTGGCCACGGCGATCGGCGCCGCGCTCGCCCAGCCCGACCGGCTGCCGGTGGCCGCGCTTGGCGACGGCGGCTTCCTGATGGGCATCAGCGAGCTGGAGACCGCCGCGCGCCTGGGGTTGCCGCTGGTCGTGGTCGTCTACAACGACGCCGGGTACGGCGCCGAGGTACACCACTTCACCGAGGCCACCGACGCCGAACTGGACACCGTGCGTTTCCCGGGCACCGACCTGGCCGCCATCGCCGTCGGGTACGGCTGTGCCGGGTTGACCGTGCGCACCCCGGACGACCTGGCCGGGGTGAGCGCCTGGTTGGACGGCCCGCGCGGCACCCCGCTGGTGATCGACGCCAAGATCGCCGACGACGGCGGCTCCTGGTGGCTAGCCGAAGCCTTCCGAGGCCACTGAGCACGCCAGCTGGTCTTTCGCCGAGATCTACCGCAGCGGGCTCCAAGCGTGCTCCAAGCCCGCTGAGGTAGATCTCGGGGCGGGTACAACTGAACACGGCAACCGCGCGGGGCCACTGAACGGCCACTGGGCGCGGTCACGCACGGCGATCGCGTTATCGTCTGTTCGTGACCGTCGTCGAAGATACCGGCGTCGAGGCCGAGGACGCGCCGGGTGGCGCCGTCCAGCCTCGGCAGCTGATCGTCACGGTCTATGGGCTCTACGCCCGGGGGCAGGGCGGCTGGCTGTCGGTGGCCTCGGTGGTCCGGCTGATGGCCGACCTGGACGTGGACGCGCAGGCGGTCCGCTCGTCGATCTCCCGGCTCAAGCGGCGCGGACTGCTGGTCGCGGAGAAACGCGGCGGCGCGGCCGGCTACACGCTCTCCCCCGCTGGGCAGGAAATCCTGGCCGAGGGCGATGCCCGGATCTTCGGCCGGCGCCGCGCCACGGCGCGCGACGGCTGGTTGGTGGTGGTGTTCTCGGTGCCGGAGACGGTCCGGGAGAAGCGGTACCGGCTGCGCACCGAGCTGACCAGGCTGGGGTTCGGCACGGTCACGCCGGGGGTGTGGATCGCCCCGGGCCACCTGCAGGGCGAGGCGGCCGAGGTGCTGGAGCGCCTGGAGCTGACCGACCATGCCGAGGTGTTCCTGGGCGAGCACGTGGCGTTCGGCGAGCCGGTGCACAACATCGCCCGCTGGTGGGACCTGCCGGCGCTGGACCAGCTCTACACCGAGTTCCTGGACCGCTACCGGCCGGTTGAGCAGCGCTCCGCCTCGGGCGGGCCGGCCGAGGCGTTCACCGACTACGTCGAGATGGTCACCCGCTGGCGGCGGCTGCCCTACGCCGACCCCGGCCTGCCGCTGGAGCTGCTGCCCGCCGATTGGAAGGGCTTGCAGGCGCAGGACCTGTTCGCCCGGCTGCGGGAGAAGCTGGCCGGGCCGGCCGGCGAGCACGTCAGCGCGATACTCGGGGCGGGCGCGCCTCGGGCCAACGCCGCGCGCCAGCAATGATCGTCGGGCCGGAGCCGATCGACACGCTCGCCGCGGCGCGCTGACGCAGCAGGAACCGCTGCAGCTTGCCGCTCGGGTTGCGGGGCAGCTCGTCCAGGAACTCCACCCTCCTCGGGTACTTGTAGGGCGCGGCCATGCCCTTGGCGAAGTCCTGCAGCTCGGTCACCTTCGCCGAGTCGCCGACCACGCCGGGCCTCAGCACCACGTAGGCCGCCACGATCGAGCCCCGGGTCTGATCCGGCGCGGCCACCACCGCGCACTCGAGAACGTCGGGGTGGCACATCAGCACCTCCTCCACCTCGGGCCCGGCGATGTTGTAACCGGCCGAGACGATCATGTCGTCGCTGCGCGCCTGGAAGGTGAAGTAGCCGTCGGCGTCCCGGACGTAGGTGTCCCCGGTCAGGTTCCACCCGTCCCGCACGTAGCTGGCCTGCCGCTCGTCGGCGAGGTACCGGCAGCCGGTGGGTCCCTTGACGGCCAGCAGCCCGGGCACGCCGTCCGGCACCGGATGGCCTTCGGCGTCCAGCACGGTGGCCCGGAAGCCGGGCACCACCTTGCCGGTGGCCCCGGGGCGCACGTCGGAGTCGGCGGCGGAGATGAACACGTGCAGCATCTCGGTGCCGCCGATGCCGTCGATCAACCACCGCCGGGTGGCGGCATGGAACTCCTCGGCGACCGAGGCGGGCAGCGCCTCCCCCGCCGACACCGCCCGGCGCAGCCCGGACAGCAGCGCGCGCCGGTCCGAGCCCAGGATGGACCGGTACGCGGTGGGCGCGGTGAACAGCACGCTGACCCCGTGCTCGGCCGCCCGTTCGATCAGCTCGATCGGGCCGCACTGCTCCAGCAGCAGGGTGGCCGCCCCGGCATGCATCGGGAACACCACCAACCCGCCCAGCCCGAAGGTGAAGGCCAGCGGCGGGCTGCCGGCGAACAGGTCGTCCGGGCGCGGGCGCAGCACGTACCGGGAGAACGTGTCGGCGATCGCGAGCAGGTCCCGGTGGAAGTGCATGGTGGCCTTGGGGCGGCCGGTGGTGCCCGAGGTGAAGGCCAGCAGCGCCACGTCGTCGGCGGCGGTCAGCACGTCGTCGAAGCGGGTGGGCATGGCGGCGGCCAACGCGGTGAGGTCGTCCGGGTCGTCGCCCCCGTAGCGCAGGACCGGCAGCCCGGGCAGCGCGTGCAGCTCCTCGGCGTAGCGGTGGTCGGTGAGCGCCAGGGTCGGCCGGCTGCCCTCGACGATCTTGGACAGCTCGTGGGCGCGGAGCATCGGCATGGTGGCCACCGCCACCGCGCCGGCCTTGAGCACGCCGAACCAGCTGGCCACCAGCCACGGGTTGTTCGGCCCGCGCAGCAGCACCCGGTTGCCGGGGACCACGCCCCGCTCGATGAGCACCCCGGCCACCTGGTTCGCGTGTTCCAGCAGCTGCCCGTAGGTCCAGCTCGAGCTGGGGCTCAGCACGCAGCGGCGGTCCGCTCCCCATCGCTGGACGGCGCCGTCCAGCAGCCGGGTTGCCGCGTTCAGCCGGTCCGGGTAGTGCAGCTCGGGCAGGTCGAAGACCAGCTCCGGCCACAGCCCAGGCGGCGGCAGATTGTCCCGGCAGAACGTGTCCACATGCGCGCTCGGGGACAGCTGCATGGCCGGCTCACTCCCACTCGGCGGGCGGGAGCGCGGGCCCAGACGGCACCGGCGGAGCACCCGGCACCTGCGGCGCATCAGCCTCCGAAGGTCGACCGGTGATCACCAGCGGCTGCTGCGGGGTCGCGTTCAGGTGAAGCTGGAAGACGTCGAAGCGGTTGTAGTGGCCGATGATGTCGTGCATCTGCTTGGCCTGGATACACCGCGCGAGGTCGATCTCGCCGTACACGATGCCCTCGGTGTCGATCAGCGGCTCGGTCACCGGCCGGCCGTCCGGCCCGAAGATCGCGGACAGCGCGCTGCGCTTGCGGCCCAGCATGTCTCGCACCGCGCTGTCCGACCCGGCGATCGTGTCGATCATCTCTTCGGAGATGGTCGAGGTGGCCACCACGGAGAACAGCTTGCCCTCGAAGGCGTGCGCGGCGGTGCGGATCGCGATGGCGTCCGCCATGTCGTAGTCCTCCGGCGCGACCGGCAGCGCGATGTAGCTGGCCACGTGCACCTGCTCACCCTGGGCCAGCAGCGCGAACCGGGCCAGCGTATTGGTGTTCTCCCCGCAGGCCAGCACGCCGATCCGGCCGAGCTCGGTGTCGTGCACGCGCAGCGAGCTGCCGTCCCCGCCGGTCCAGGTCAGCTTCTCCGCCCAGGTCGGCACCAGCTTGCGGTGCACCCCGAGCAGCTGCCCGGTCGAGGAGATGGTCAGCACGGTGTTGTAGATGACGCCGAGGCTGTGCCGCCCGCGCTCGTTGACGCCGATCACCACCGTGGTGCCGTGCCGGCGGGCGGCCGTGCACAGCTCGCTCACCTCGGGCCCGGGTACCTCGATGGCGGCCCGGTAGAGCTTCTCGAACCAGGGCGAGCCCTGGACCGGGTTCATCGTCCAGTTCCAGTACGGGTATCCGGGGACGAACACCTCGGGGAACGCGACCAGGCTGGCGCCGTGGCCGGCCGCTTCCTCGATCAGGCCGACGGCCTTGGCGACGGTGGCCGCCGGGTCCAGGTAGACCGGGCTGTGTTGCACGGCGGCGGCGGTGAACCGGGGTAGTTCAAGCATGTCGCTCACCTCGTCAGGAGGAGCTCGGGTCGCTGGGGTCGCCAGCGCTGGTGGACGGGCGGTTCGGGGTTGGCGCCCAGGGAGAGTCGGGGCCTGGTCCGGTCGTCGCGCCGTCCGGGTGGCGGTGCGCTGCCGGGGCGGTAGTGCGCCGGCCACTCGGCGCCGGGCCCCCGGTATCCCAGCTCGGCGGCGGCGTGCAGCGCCCAGGCGGGGTCGTGCAGCGCGGCCCGGCCCACGGCGACCAGATCCGCCCGGCCGGCCAGCACGATCGAGGTGGCGTCGTCCTGGGTGGAGATGCCGCCGACGGCGATGGTCGGAATGCCGACGTCGTGGCGGATCCGCTCCGCGAAGGGGGTCTGGTAGCTGCGCCCGTAGGCCGGCGCCTCGTGCGCCACCACCTCGCCGCTGGACACGTCGATCGCGTGCGCGCCGTGCTCGGCAAACGCCCTGGCGATCTGCACCGCGTCCTCGATGCCGGTGCCGCCGTCGGCCCAGTCGACCGCCGAGATGCGCACCAGCAGCGGCTTCTCGGCCGGCCACCCGGCGCGGACCGCGTCCAGCACTTCCAGCGGGAAGCGCAGCCGGGCGTCCAGCGAGCCGCCGTGGCGGTCGGTTCGCCGGTTGGTCAGCGGAGACAGGAAGCTGGACAGCAGGTGCCCGTGGCCGGCGTGCAGCTCCAACACGTCGAAGCCGGCGCGGGCCGCCCGCCGAGCAGCGGCGGTGAACTCGTCGGTGATCAGCCGGAGTCCGCGCTCGTCCAGTTCCGCCGGCGGTGGGTCACCGGGAGTGAACGGGATCGGCGACGGCCCGACCGGCGCCGCACACGCCTTGCGGCCGGCGTGGGTGAGCTGCACGCCGACCAACCCGTCGGACACCCGGTGCACCCGGGCGACGATCTCCCGCCAGGCCTCGGCCTGCGCCTCGGTGTACAGCCCAGCGCATCCCGGGGCGGGGCGGCCACGCGCGCTGACCGCGGTCATCCCGGCCAGCACCAGCGCCGAGCCGCCCAGCGCCGAACTGGCCAGCCAGAGCGCCTCCTCGTCCCCGGGCACCCCGTCGGTCGCGGTGTCGGTGGCCACCGGCGCGGTGACGATCCGGTTCTTCAGGGTCGCCCCGGCCAGCCGCAGCGGCTGGAACAGCGGCGGTGCACCGGTACCGCCGTGCTGGCGGTCGAACCAGCGGGCGGCCTGGTCCGCGTACTCCGGGTCGCGCAGCCGCAGGTTGTCGTAGGTGACCCGGCGGCTGCGGGTGAGCAGGTTGAAGGCGAACTGCGGGGTGTCCTGGCCGACCACGTGCTCGATGTCCTCGAACCACTGCAGGCTGGCCTGCGCGGCGCGCTGGGTGCTGGCCACCACCGGCTTGCGCTCCGCCTCGTACCCGGCCAGCGCCTGCTCGACCCCCGGTTGCTCGCCCAGGCAGGCGGCCAGCGACAGGGCGTCCTCCATGGCCAGCTTGGTGCCGGAGCCGATGGAGAAGTGCGCGGTGTGCGCCGCGTCGCCCAGCAGCACCACGTTGCCCCGCCGCCAGGTCTGGTTGCGCACGGTGGTGAACCGGACCCACTTGGAGTTGTTGGCGATCAGCTGGGCGCCGCCCAGGTCGGCCCGGAAAAGCTCGGCGAGCCGGTCGATGCTGGCCCGGTCACTCACCCCGGGCGGCAGGTTCGCGCCGGACTCGGTGTCGAAGCCGGCAGCCCGCCAGGTCCGCTCGTTGACCTCGACGATGAAGGTGCTGCGGTCAGTGCTGAACGGGTAGGCGTGCACCTGCAGCGGCCCGTGCGGGGTGTCCGCGATGAGGAAGGTGAACGCGTCGAACACCTTGTCGGTGCCCAGCCACATGTACCGGCCCGACCGGGTGTCCAGGGAGGGCCGGAACGTCTCGGCGAACTGGGCGCGGATCACCGAGTTCGCCCCGTCGGCGGCGACGACCAGGTCGGACTCGGCGGCCAGCTGCTCGACGGGCGGCGCGACCGTGCTGAACCGGATCCGCGCCCCGACCTCGTCGCAGCGCCGCCGCAGCACCTCCAGCAGCACCTTCCGGTTGATCGCCGCGAAGCCGTGGCCGCCGGAGGTGACCGTCCGCCCCCGGTGCACCACGTCGATGTCCGACCAGCGGGCGAAGTGCCGGGCCACCTCGGCGAACAGCACCGGGTCGGCCTGCTCGATGCCGCCCAGCGTCTCGTCGGAGAACACCACGCCGAAGCCGAAGGTGTCGTCGGCGGCGTTGCGCTCCCAGACGGTGACCTCCCGGCACGGGTCCAGCTGCTGGGCCAGCGCGGCGAAGTACAGACCTCCGGGACCACCGCCCACCACGGTTATCCGCATGAATGCTCCTTCACCGGCTGTCGTCAGGCGAGCCCTACTGTAGTACAGTTTACGAACGTCAGAAAGACGCTATACGAGCGGACGGGGAGCAGCCATGGCCTATAGCGACGACGTACTCGGCCGGGCGCGGGTGAAGGACACCGCCGAGCTCGAGGCGTACTACGGGAAGCTGGCCCAGCTGGAGGCCGGCGCGCTGTGGACGATCGCAAACAAGATCGAACCCTGGTATCCGCAACCCCAGTCGGTACCGGTCAAATGGAGCTACGCGCAGTTGCGCCCGCTGGTGCTGGAGGCGCTGAACCTGGTCAGCGGGGACGACGCGGGCCGCCGCGTAGTGGCGCTGTACAACCCGCAACGGCGGGATATCGCCGCCACGGTCGGGCTGCTCTACAGCGGATTGCAGGTGATGGGGCCCGGCGAGTCGATGACCGCGCACCGGCACCAGGCGGCCGCGCTGCGCTTCGTCATCGAGGGCACCGGCGCCTGGACGATCGTGGACGGGCAGAAGCTCAAGGTCGGCCCCCGGGACTTCGCGATCACCCCGAACTGGACCTGGCACGAGCACGGCAACGAGGGACTCGAAGGAATCGACGGGCCGGTCATCTGGCAGGACGGGTTGGACATCCCCCTGGTCAACGCCCTGGACGCGCCGTTCTACCAGGTGCACCCGGACGTCTACCAGAAGCAGGTCGGCGTCACGAACTCCTCGCTCTACACCTACGGCGCCGGCCAGCTGCGCCCGTTTGGCGATACCTGGCAGAAGAACCACTCGCCGCTGCTGGCCTACCCGTGGGAGCCGACGTACCAGGCGCTGTGCAACGCCGCCACGGCCACCGACGGCTCGCCGTACGACGGCATCATCATGGAGTACAGCAATCCGCTCACCGGCGGCTCGGTCATGCCCACGATGAGCGCGCACATGCAGCTGCTGCGCCCCGGCGAGCACACCCTGGCCCACCGCCAGGTCGGGTCCAAGATCTACACCGCCGCCAAGGGCAGCGGCACCTCGATCGTCGCCGGACTGCGCATCGACTGGACCGAGGGCGACATCTTCTGCGTCCCGTCCTGGGCCTGGCACGAACACGCCAACAACAGCCAGTCCGAGGATGCCTGCCTGTTCTCGTTCAACGACTTCCCGGTGATGCGCTCGCTGGGGTTCTTCCGGGAAGAGGCCTACCCCGACAACGACGGCCACCAGCCGGTCACCGCCTGAGCCGAAGGAGTTCGCACCCGATGCTGCTCGTCACCTTCTCCGATGGCGACAACCCGGCGCGCCCCGGCGCCCTGCGCGAGGGCGGCGTGGTCGACCTGGGTCCCTACTTCGGCGGCCTGCTCGACCTGATCGCCGCCGGGCCCGAGGTGCTCGCCTCGCTCGGCGCCCGGGTCGCCGCCGCGCCGGTCCTGCCGCTGGACTCGGTGCGGCTGCACGCCCCACTGCGCCCCGGCAAGATCGTCGGCGTCGGGTTGAACTACGTGGAGCACGTGGAGGAGTCCAGCCGCACCCTGGACACCGCGAAGGACCTGCCCACCCAGCCGGTGCTGTTCAGCAAGCCGGCCACCGCCGTGGTCGGCCCCGGCGAGCCGATCCAACACAACGCCGACCTGACCGCGCAGTTGGACTGGGAGTGCGAGCTGGCCGTGGTGATCGGCCGCACCGCCCGGCGGGTCAGCCGGTCCGACGCACTGGACTACGTGTTCGGCTACAGCATCCTCAACGACATCAGCGCGCGGGATCAGCGGCGTTCCGGCCAGTGGTTCTTCTCCAAGGGGCAGGACTCCTACGCCCCGTTCGGCCCGGCCATCCGCACCGCCGACGAGGTCCCCGACCCGCAGACGCTGGACCTCGGGCTGAAGGTCAACGGCGAGGTGAAGCAGAAGGGCAACACCGCGCACATGCTGTTCGCCGTGGCCGAGCTGATCGCCGACATCAGCTCGGGGATGACCCTGGAACCCGGCGATGTGATCGCCACCGGCTCGCCGCAGGGTGTTGGCGCGGCGCAGAACCCGCCGCAATTTCTCCGGCCGGGCGACGTCGTGGAGGCGACCATCGAGGGCATCGGCACGCTGCGCAACCCGGTGGTCGACGCCCGGTGAGCACCTCGGACAACGGGCTGGCGGTGCTGCCCAGCGTGGTGCTGCACCGCAGGGTCGAGTGGCACGACACGGACGCCGCCGGGCACCACCACCACGGCGCGGTGCTGCGCTGGGTGGAGGCGGCGGAGTCCGAGCTGCTGCGCCGCCGCGGCGTGGCTGACCTGTTCGGCCGCATCCCCCGGGTGCACTACGAGGTCGACTACCGCGCCCGGCTCTTGTTCGGCCAGCCCATCCAGGTCGAGCTCGCGGTGGCCGCGGTGGGCGAGAAGTCGGTGCGCTACGAGTTCGTGGTGCGCAGCGACGACGTGGTGGCCGCCACCGGCAACATGGTGATCACCATGGCCGCCCCGGACTCGCCACGTGCCGTGCCGTGGTCACCCGAGGTCCGCGCGGCACTGAGCACCGGAGGTCCCCAGCTCGACGAGCGCTGAACCCGCCGCCGCACACCACGTGTGGGCGCCGCACACCTGCTGCAGTGGGTGTGTGGCGCCCAGAGCGGGTGTGCGGCGCGGTGGCTGGAGAGCCGGAGCAGGCCAGGATCACGTCCGCCCCCTATCGTGGGTGCTCGTGCCAGAGATCGAGAGTTCCACAGCCAATGTCGGCGGCCTGAACACCTACCTGTCCCGGCCGGCGGGCGGTTCCGCCGCGGGCATGCTGCTGCTGCCGATGATCACCGGTATCGGCAGCCAGGTCCGCGAGTTCGCCGACACGCTCGCCGGGCACGGGGTGACCGCGCTGTCCTGGGATCCCTGGCGGGGCCGGCCCAGCGCGGACGAGACACCGATGAACGTGCTGTTCGAGTGGATGGCCGAGCTGGACGACGAGGCCAGCCTCGCCGAGATGGGGCAGCTACTCGACTACCTGCACGGCGACCTGGGCTGCCGGAAGGTCGGCACCATCGGCTGGTGCCTGGGCGGTCGGTTCGCCCTGATGCTCGGCGGCGTCGACCCCCGGCTGGTCAACGTGGTCGCCTACCACCCCACCGTGCCGGGCACCCCGTTCCCCAACCACACACTGGACGCGGTGGAGTACACCGCCCAGATCCAGGCGCCGGTCATGATGTTGTACCCGGGCGCCGACGACCTTGTTCCGGTGGAGAGCTTCCAGCGGCTGCAGGCGGCGTTGCAGTCCAGAGCCGAGGGGGCCAGCATCGTGCACGTCTATCCCGGCGCGGAGCACGGGTTCAGCGCCCGCATCCGGCACAGCAATCCGGTCAATGCGCGCGCGTCCAACCTGGCCTGGCCGCAGGCCGTGGCATTTATCCAGGCGACCACCCAGGAGGGGTGATCACTCGCGCGGGCCGGTCAGGCTAGAAGACCACCGGTCAGACCATCGAGCGCGCCGCCGCCCGCGAGGCCGTCGGTGACCTCGACCGCGCAGGCTGTGATCGGTTCGGTCAGACTGCTCAACGCAGAGCCGGCCGGCACACACGAGCTGACCTCGGCCAGGCCTGCCGCGGTGCGATCGACCGTGTCCACCGAGCTATCCACCAGCCCCTCCGCGACCGGCTCTGTGTCGGTGGCGGCGCCGGTCGCGGTGTCGGTCACGCCTCCCGCCACCGACCGTCCGGACGAGCCGAGCGCCAGGCCCACGTCGCCGATCCTGCTGCCCGTGCCGCCCAGCGCACCGCCCATCGAGCCGCCGCCGGCCAATGCGCCGCCGCCGGTCGAGCGAGATCCCGAGGACCGCCCGCCGCTGGACGAGCCGTTCCCGCTGGACGAGCCGTTCCCACTGGACGAGCCGTTCCCACTGGATAGGCCGTTCCCACCGGACGAGCCGTTGCCGCCGGACGAGCCATCGGCCGAGCGGCTGCCGCTGGACGAGCCGGACCTGCCGTCCCGATCCTGGCTTTGGCCACCCCGCGGAGCAGCCAGCGCCGGCGGACGACCCGGCACGACCGGCGCGGTCACCGCCGGTGGGCTCGGAGTGGCCAGCGGGCGGGGGTTGCGCTCCTCTGGCGTGGTCGGCTGACCAGGGGTACCGGGCGGGGACTGGCGGGACGGTCCGGACGGGCCGCTGCCCGGATGGCCGCCGTCCGGCTCGTTCGACCCGGTTGAACTGGGGCTGCGCTGGCCGAGGAGATTCGGCGGCCCGAACAGGGCGGTGGCGATCACCGAGCTGGCCGCCAGTACGGCGCCGGTGGTGAGGGCAAGCTTGCGCCGAGCCGACGATCCGCTCAGCACCGGAGCGGCGTGTCGGCTGGGTGGACGGCGTGACTTCGGGCCCGGCATCCGGCCGAGTAGCTCCGCGACGGTTATCTCGATCCGCTCCGTCGGCTCGCCCCGGCTAGGCTCCTCGCCCTCCGGCCGGCCGACGGTCTCGTCGCCGGCTGGACGCTCATCACCCGCTGGAGGCCCGCCACCGAATAGCGGGTGTTCGCCGAATAGCGAGAGGTCACCGGCTCGCGACTGATCACCGGCAGGGGGCTGATCGCTGGCTGGGGGCTGACCGGCGTCCGGCTGCCCAGCGCGTTCAGGCTGGTCCCCCTCGGGCCGATCGGCACTCTCGGGGGGGTCAGTGCTCGCCACCGCGGGGAGACCTCCCTCCTGAGCAACAACCGACACATGCGCTGTGTAGCCGACGGTGATAGGCAATGCGAGGCGCCACTCAATGGGCGATTGCAGTGCCACCCATATAGGGCATAAATGTTCACGATCCGGCTACTCTGCGGCGCCCGGTGGCGGGGAGGCCGCGGACGTGCACCTAGTGCCCAGCACTAGCTCCCGTCGGTGCGCGACCGGCCGGCGATGTAGCTCCGGGCGATCGCCACATTCTCCGCGTGCCGATCCTGCGCCCATTGACGGATCTGACCAAGCGCGGCAAGCGGGTCGGCTTTGCCGCCCTGGTCGGCGAAGAAGATCTTGAGCATCAGCCCCTGCTCGCGCTCCGCGCGCACCAGGCAGGCGGTGAGAACCCTCCTACAGCGCGCGGGCGAGCAGGTCAAGGCTGCGGTCGAGCTCTTCGCGGGACACCAGCGGCAGCCGGGTCCGGATGCGGGGCTCGCTTACCGCGGACCAGTCGTAGGTCAAGGTCACCACGGTTCGATCGTCGCCGTCTGGCTCGAGACGGTAGGTGTAGCTGTGTCCGAGCGGAGGGCGCCCAGCTGGTGCCGGAGACCAGCCGATCTCCACGTCCCGCTGGTAGGTGGTGACCACGTTGTCGGTCTGATAGTCGCCGAACTCCTCGCGGCGCATGTCCATCCGGAACACCTCGCCCACCTCGGTCAGCACGGAGTGGGTCTGCGAGCCGCGCAGACTCTCCGAGCCGTCGAAGTCCGGATGCCGGTCCGGGTCGGCGAGCATCGCGAAGACGCGCTCGACCGGAGCGTCGATCTTCCGCGCGACAGTGATCTGGTCAGCGCTGTCCATGCCGTGCAGCGTAGAGCCTGTCTGCTCGGATGCTCAGGAGGAAGCGCTCTCGTTGAACTCGACCTGGGAGAGCATCCCCAAGGCCGCCGTCGCGGCCTCCTTCACGTGTCCCTCGCAGGCCAGCCGGGCGCCCTCCGGGTCCCGCCGGTCGACCGCGTCCACGATGGCGGCCAGCTCGCTGAGCGACTCGCCGGCCCGCCCGGGTGCCTGCAACGACAGACCGCGAAGCAGCTGGACCCGGGCATGAACGCCACGCAGGGTGGATCGGATGATCGAGTTGTCCGCGCCGTCCAGCAGCACGTCGTAGAACTCGTCCTTCGCCGCCAGTCGCACCTGCGGATCAGCCTGCTCGTAGGCAGCGGACACGGTGGCCAACGCGGCGCGCAGTCGGGCCCGCTGGTCCTCGCCGGCCCGCTGGGCGAACAGTGCGCCGGCCAGACCCTCCAACGCCCCGCGCACCTCGTAGAGCGCCCGGGCGTCCGCCGGGGTCAGCGTGGATACCACCGGGCCCCGGTTGGCCACGATGGTGACCAGCCCCTCGGTCTCCAGCTGGCGGATCGCCTCCCGCACCACCGTCCGGGACACCCCGAACCGCTGGCAGAGCGGCGCCTCGACCAGGCGCTCCCCTGGCTCGAACTCCCCGCCCAGGATCAACTCACGCAGCAGCTCGACCACCTGCATCCGTAGTGGAGCGGCCACCCTCGCGATCTGTCGAGACCCCGACACCCGTCACCCCCCGTGGTTCGAAGTGAACCTGCCTGCCACCGTAACGGCCTCGATGCCGCTTAGAGCAGTGTGTCCAGGGTGATGGGCAGGTCGCGGATACGCTTGCCGGTGGCATTGAAGACCGCGTTGGCGATCGCCGCCGCCACGCCCACGATGACCAGTTCGCCCAGCCCGTTGGCCCCGGCTTGAACCCGCCGAGCGGGAAGAACGAGGCGAAGGCGATGTTCTCCGCCGCGCCTCACCGTCGTCGGCGCGGAACTCGACATCGGTTAGGTCCACCGCCGCAGCAGCTGCCGTTCGACCAGCCCGAGCAGGCTGTCGGTGAGCTTGCCGATCAAGGCCAGCAGCACGATGGCGAGCAGCAGGATGTCGGTGCGGCCGGTGTTCTGGCTGTCGATCAGGAGGAAACCCAACCCGATCGAGGACGCGATCAGCTCCGCCGCGACGAGGAACAGCCAGCCCTGCGCCAGTCCCAGACGCAGTCCCGCCAGTGTGGCCGGGGCGATGGCCGGCAGCTGCACCTGCAGGAACAGCCGCAGGCCTGAGCGCCCATAGGCCCGGCCGACCTCGACGAGGTGCCGGTCGACGTGAGCCAAAGCGGCCGAGACGGTGGTGTAGACGGGGAAGAAGGCGCCGATCGCGACGAGCACGATCTTCGGTGTCTCCCCGATGCCCAACCAGAGCAGCAACAACGGCACCCATGCCAACGACGGCACCGCGCGCACGGCCTGGATCGACGGGGCGAGCAGGGCGCGCGCCGGGTTGGAGAGCCCGACGAGGCCACCGAGCACCAACCCGGCTCCGGCTCCCGCGGCGAAGCCGAGCACCACCCGCTGACTGCTGATCGCTACGTGACGCCACAGCTCGCCCCGCGCAACAAGCTCGGCCAACGCCCCGAGCACGGCACCCGGCGTAGGCAGTTGCGAGGCGGTGAACTCCACCGATGTGGCCAGCGACTGCCAGAGCAGCACGCCCAACACGGGAACGACCAGTCCGAGTGCGGCGGCGGTCACCAGCCGGCGGAAGCGGCGGCCATGACCCGCCGGGGCCGAGGGCTCACCGAGCACGGGAGCGTCTGAGGCGGACTCGGTGAGGGTCACGATCCCTTGGCCTCGGAGGCGAAACGAGGTTCGAAGAGCGTCTCGAGTGCCCCGGTGGCTTCCTGCTCGGAACGCACCAGCCCACCGGACACGAGCAGCGGGACGAGCCTGGCGAGCACCGCGTGCTGTGCCGGACCGGGCACCGGGTCGATGGCGAGCTTCGTGCGGGTCTGCAATTGCCGGCGGGCAACATCCGGGCTGAGCTTGGCCGCTGTCGCCAGGGTCTGGACGGCGCCGTCCGGGTTCTGCGCGATCCAGGCCCTCGCCCGCTCGTAGGCTCGCACCACGGAACGGGCGACCTGCGGCTTTGCGGCCAAGAAGTCCTCGTTGGCGTTGACGAAGCCGTAGGAGTTGAAGTCGAGGTTGCGGTAGATCAGCCGGGATCCGGCCTCCAGCTCCGTCTGGGCCATGAACGGGTCGAGCCCGGCCCACGCCGCTACGTCGCCGCGCTCGAGTGCCGTCTTGCCGTCGGAGTGCTGCAGGTTGACGATCTCCACGTCGGTTTTGCTCAGGCCCGCGGCGGCTAGTGCCTGGAGCAGGAAGAAGTACGGGTCGGTGCCCTGCGTCGCGGCGACCTTCTGCCCGCGCAGCTGCTCGACCCCGGTGATCGGCGAGTTCTTCGTGACCACAATGGCCGACCATTCGGGCTGGCTGAAGACGTCGATCGTCCGGATCGGCGATCCGTTGGCCCTGGCCAGCAGGGCCGGGGTGCCGGCGGTGGAGCCGACGTCGATCACCTTCGCCCGCAGGTTCTCGTTCGCCTTGTTGCTGCCCTGGGACTGGACCCACTCGACGGATCCGCGCCCCAACTCCTGCTCCAGCCAGCCTTGTTCCTTGATGACCAGGCTCTCCGGGTTGTAGTAGGCGTAGTCGAGGCGCAGCTGCGCGCCGGGCGCGGTTCCGGTGGAGCCGACCGAACCGTTGGCGTTCTCGCCCTGGGCGCAGCCAGCCAGCAGTCCGAGCGCCGCGATCAGCACTCCGATCCGGGTGAGGACGGATGAAGCACGAGCCATGGCCGATCTCCTCGCAGCTGGGTCAAGCGGGACCAGGGATGTCAGGGCAGGAAGATCACCCGGAGCGGGCCGTCACGCGGGACACGCCGAGCCGGTCGAGCAGGTCGACCCGCAACCCCGCCAGCCGCAGGTCGCCGCGGTCACGCGGCCTTCCGCCCGGGACCTCCACGACGTGTTGGATGCCGGCTCCGGCGGAGGGGTCCGATCCGGCCGCGAGCACCACGACCCGATCGGCGAGCTGCAGCGCCTCATCCACGTCGTGAGTGACGAGCAGCACCGTGGCGCCCGACGACCGCTGCAGATCGTCGACGAGGTCCTGCATCCGCAAGCGGGTCAACGCGTCCAGCGCGGCGAGCGGCTCATCGAGCAACAGCACACCCGGCCGGCGAACTAGTGCTCGGGCCAGCGCGGCACGCTGCGCCATCCCGCCGGACACCTCCCTCGGGCGGTGCCGGGCGAACGCTGCGAGCCCGACCACCTCGAGCCACCGGGCGACCTCGGCGTTCCGCCCGGCACGCGCCTCCGAATCCGGCAGCCCGAAGGCGACGTTGTCCGCGAGAGATCGCCACGGCAGCAACCGCGGTTCCTGGAAGACCACAGCGGCACGCGGCTCGATGCCCGTCACGGGGCGCTGGCCGACCAGCACCTCCCCCGCCGTGGGCCGATCCAGTCCGGCAACGAGCCGCAGCAACGTGGACTTCCCGCTCCCCGATGCGCCCAGCAGCGCGACGACCTCACCCGCGCCGACTTCGAGGTCGATCCGGGACAGCACGGTGTGTGATACCCCGCCGGTTCCGAACACCCGGGACACGGCACGCAGACCGACCGATACGGCAGGCACACGCGTACCTAGGTCACTCACAGGGGCTCTCTCGTGGCGAAGGGCGGCGAACGGACGAGATTCAGTCCGGACAAGCCGCGCTGGCAACGTAACCGAAGTCCACCCACGGCCTCGCCGCAAGATTGTCGCGCTGCGCCACGTGGTCACGCTATGTGTCGAACACCCGTTTAGCAAGGGAGCGCACAGCGTGTGGAGCCGCCCCGCATGGTCGTCGACCAGGCCTTCCCAGTCGCGGCCGCGCTCTCGTCCCATTGGAAGGGCAGCCGCCGCAACGCGGGGTTGGGCGGCGCGTCGAAGCCGGCTTCGAGCATCGCGCGCACCGAACTCGGCCGCTCACATCTCCACCACCTCCCGCTCCTGGCCGCCGGCCGGGCGCCCGCCCTTCAGGAAGAACGTCAGTATCAGCGCGATCGCCATGCCGACCGTCGTGACCAGAAAGATGTTGCTGTAGGTCTGGGCCATGATCTGGGTCTGCAGTTGTTGCCACAGTGGCAGCATCCCGGCCTGCCCCTGTTGCCGCATGTCCGACACCTGGGGTAGCACGTTGGGGCCGGTGGAGGTCAGCAGCGAGGAGCGATCGGCATAGAGCTGAGCCTGTTGCGTGGTGGCAAGGGCTCCCAGCGCGGCCACCCCGAGCGCGTTGCTGACCCGCTGGGCGATCTGGCTGATCGCGCTACCCGAGGTGACGATGCTCGGCGGGAGCGCGGAAAGGCCGACCGTCATGATGGGCATGAAGGCCAGGGCCAGCCCGGCGGACCGGATCACCGTCCATATGATCATCTCCGGGCGACTGGTGTCCGCCCTGATGTCGATCATCATGTAGCTGCCGATGAGGCTGATCAGCACACCGATCATCGCCGGCCAGCGGGCCCCGAACCGGTCGTACAGGCGGCCGGCGAACGGCATGATCAATACCATCGCACCGGCTTGAGGCAAGATGACCAGGCCCGTGTTCATCGGGGTGATGCCCTGGCCGTTCTGCAGGAACTGCGGCACGTAGTACAGCACCGCGAACATCCCGGTGGACAGGACCGCGATCAGCAACAGCGAGTTGGCAAATTGCCAATAGCGCAACGCCCGGATGTCCAACAGCGGCTCCGCGACGGCAAGCTCGATGACCGCGAACAGGGCGAACATATTGACGCTGAGCGCCAGCAGTATCAGCACGCGATAGCCGGTCCACCCCCATTGCTGTCCCTCGGATACCGCGAGCAGCAGCGAGAACGCCGCGGTGGCGATGCATACGAAGCCAGGTAGATCGAACTTGCGGCCCTTTGTGCCGGGGAACTTGGGCAGCACGAAAAACGCCGCGACCGCACCGATGAGGCCGACCGGCACGTTGATGTAGAAAATTAATCGCCAGTCGACGTACTCGACCAGATAGCCACCCAGAGCGGGCCCGATCCCGGGGGCGAACACAATGCCCAGGCCATACATGCCCATCGCCACGCCGATCCTCTGCGGGGGCACCAGCTTGTACAGAATGGTCAGGCAGGTGACCGGGATGACGCCGCCTGGCACAGCCTGGAGGATCCGGAAGATGATCATCATGTTCAGGCTGGTCGCGGTGCCGCACAGCGCGGAGAAAAGCGAGAACCCGAGCAGCGACATCAGGTACATCCGGCGCAGCCCGAGTCGTTCGCCCAACCAGGCGCTGGTCGGCACCACCACGCCGAGGCACAGCGTGTAGGCGGTGGCAACCCAGGAGATCTGGTCGGGCGAAGCGCCGAACTGGCCCTGCATGGTCGGGATCGCCACGTTCACGATGCTGGTGTCCAGCACGGACATGAACATGCCGACGACCACTACGGCGAGCGGCAGCCCCCACTTGTCGGTGTAGGTGGATGCCGCGAGCGGTTCCCCGGCGGCCGGCCCACGCCTGTTGGGCCCTTGTCCAGCCGGCTTCGCGGCAACCGGGGTGGCGGCGTCCTCCGACCGCCGCGGCCCCGGCACGTCCAAGAGGTCGTCCCCACTGGCCTCCGGTTTCACCGCTCAGCCAAGGACGTTTGCGGCACACAGCGCATACCTCCACAGAACCATTAGCAGCTCTAACTAGCAATGCGAACCTGATATCTCGCTGATACCTCGACTTACTCGGGAATAAAATTCCATCGCCGATTGTCAGTCACCATTGGCGCCCCTTGTATCGATTTGCGGCACGCAATTTGGAATGAGTCGCGGGGCAGGGTCCCGTACCTCGAGCGGCGTCTCGTCGGCCGTGACGCGATCTGATAGTCGCCCTGGCTCGCGCTGGCCGCACCGTCCTCCAGCGTCAGCTCCGCCGCAACGCCCGTCCGACGGACCGCCGTACGAACACCCCGGCCATCTCCCGCTTGTACTCCGCACCCCCCGATGGTCCGACCTCGGGGTCACCACTTCCGCGACCGCCTCGGCCAGCCCGGCCAGCACGTTCTCGTCGTCTGAGGACCGCCCGACGAGCAGCTCGGCGGCGGCGGCGCAATCCACCGGGATCGGCCCGACCGAGCCGCAGAAGATCCGCGCCTCGATGATCGTCTGACCGTCCAGCCGCAGGCGTACCCCGGCGCTGACCGTGGCGTAGTCGTCGGCGGTCTTGGGCAGGAATTTCAGGTAGGCGCACCGCTCGTCCGAGCCGAGACGGGGCACGACGACGTGCGTGATCAGCTCGCCGGTGGCGAGCACCGTCGTCATCGGCCCCTCACTGAGCTCCGCAACCGGAAGGCGGCGGATCCCGGCCGGGCCCATGGTGAGCAACTCGGCGCCCAGCGCGGCCAGCAACACCGGTGGGTCCTGCGACGGTTCCGCCAGCGCGAGGTTGCCACCGACGGTGCCCCACGCCCGGACCCGAACGTTCCCGATGTGCCCGAACATCGCCGCCAGCTCGGGGAGCTCCGCCCGAAGGACCGGATCGTCCGCGATAACACCGTGCGGGGTGGTAGCGCCGAGCACAATGTTGTCATCGCGGACGCGGACACCGCGCAGCTCGGGGATCCGGCCGAGCGCGACCAGCCGGGTGGCCCAGACCAGATCGAGGTTCGACAACAGCGCGACCGCGATGCCCCCGCCGATGGGCAGCGCGTCGTCGTCGCCCAGCACGGCTACGGCCTCCTCGACGGTGCGGGGGACGAGGAACTCCACCCTCACCCTTGGCCGTCCTTCCGCACCTCGTCGATGGCCCGGAAGATCCCGTAGTATGCGCCGCAGCGGCACAGGTTGCCGAGCATGTGGGTGCGGATCTCGCCATCGGTCATCGCCTTGAGCTGCCCGGAGAGCACCAGCGCGGCCGCGGTCATCAGCTGGCCGCTGGTGCAGAACCCGCACTGGAACCCGCCCTGCTCGACGAACGCCTCTTGCAACCGCTTCAGCTCCGGGACAGCGCTGATTCCCTCGACGGTGAGCAGGTCGGAGCCGTCGACCTGCGCCACGTAGGTGTGGCAGCTGCTGGTCGGCCGGCCGTCGACGAGAACCGTGCACGCGCCGCACACCCCGACTTCGCAACCCGCCTTGGCCCCGGTCAGCCCGAGCTCGTCCCGCAGCATGCCGAGCAGCATCCGCTCGGGCGCAAGCAGCACGGTCCGGGAAGCGCCGTTCACCGTGACCGTCACCGGGAACGCCGCCCCTCGCTGGCCGCCACCGTCCAAGGGTTCCTGGTCTGCCATCCACACCTCCCAGGAGCCGGGCGGAGCCGGCGAGAGCACCAACGGTCCGGGGACCGTAACATGTTATTGAATTCAAGATCCGCAAAGTCAGCGTCGCGGAACCGCACACGCCGGCGCGTTGGCAACGGCGGACAACGTCGAGTTGTACAACATCGGCGTTCGCGTTCCTGGTCCGGCGCATGACCTGGGCGTGGACATGGCGCTCGTGGCCATTGCTGGCGCGCCCGGAGCGATTGAGTCCGAATTCTTTGACCTGGACCAGCGGCCACCTTGGCCGAACTTCCGGACTGCTGACTCGCGGACTCTGAATACTTCGAAAGGGCCTGGGCGATCGGCCACGGCGGCCCTCGTCGACCGCCCTGGCAGTAAGCCTGGAGCAGAGCCTGACGGTGGGCCATGTGGGTGAAACATGCACACTCTCTGCACGCTTCCCCCCTCATTTTAGCCCAAAAGGGGGAAGTCTTCGACCCGACCGCCAGATGACGAAACGACGGAGCCGCCTTTGACGATCCAGTACACGTGACATCGTTGTCGCTGCAGGTGTGGTTCGTGAGGGGATTACGGTTGACGATTGTGGGGCGCTGAATTCCGGTAGGCGATCAAAATGCTCACCTCGTCATTTGATGGGCGCCTGATTGCATCGCCGTAAACCAGTACGCTCACCTTGGCCACCGCGCGGAGTGCCACTCCGTGGTCCTGAGAATCTCTCAATAATATAGCCGATTACGTTGCGGCGCGCCCCCGGAGCGGTCCTAGCTTGGGCCGCGAGCGCGCCTATCGGTCAGTTTCTGGAGGAGTCACATAATGGCTGAATTCGTCGCTGCCGGCCGACTGGCTGACGAGCTCGCGGGCGGTGTCAACCGAGCTGTGGGGGCTGGTGTACACGAGGCCCTCGGCGAGGTGCCGGGCCGCGACTACGCCGGTCCGATCTGGACGCACGAGGCCGGCTGGGTCGTGCCGGAGGGTTGGGAGACCCCGCGCGGATTCATCGAACCCGCTGGCTGGCACGAGCCCGTCCGGTGGAACCACCACGAGTACCGCGACTGGTGCGACCGGCACTACTCGGGCGACCACGACTGGCGCGGCTGGGACAACGGTCACGAGCACGACCGGCACGACCACGACCGGCACGAGCACGACCGGCACGAGCACGACCACGACCGCCACGAGGCGCACGAGCACTTCCGTGACGGCTGGCGCTACGAGCACCGGGCGGAGGAGCACTTCCGCGACGCGCGGCACGAGGAGCGCGAGGCCCGCGAGGACTTCCGCGACGCGGTGCACGAGGAGCACGAGGCCCGCCGGGACTACCGCGAGGCCCGCGCGGAGCAGCGCCAGGCCGACCAGGATCTGCACGCGGCTCGGCACGAGGTGCATGAGGCTCGCGACGAGCTCCGCCACGCCGACACGAACGAGGAGCGGCACGAGGCCCGCGAGCACCTGCGCGACGCCCAGCACGACGTCCACCACGCGCACCACGAGCAGCACGAGGCTCAGGAGCACTTCCGCGAGGCGCGCGAGGAGCACGAGGAGGCCGAACGCGACTTCCGCGATGCGCGCCACGAGCACCAGGACGCCCGGGACGACTACCGGGAGGGCTGGCGCGACGAGCACCGCGCGCACGAAGAGTTCCGCGAAGGTCGGGATGACCTCCGCGACGGCCGCGACTCCGACCGCGATGGCCACCGCGACGGGCACGACCACCGCGACGGCGGGTACGACCGCGACGGGCACGACCACCGCGACCTTGGATACGACCGCGACGGGCACGACTACCGCGACGCCGGGTACGACCGCGGCCACGACTACCGCGACGGTGGATACGACCGCGACCACGGCACCGACCATGACGGCGTTCGTGAGGTGGGCTACGACACCCGGTCAGGCCAGCACGACAGTTACCGCGACGCCCGGCACGAGGGTGCCCGCGGGGCGGACCACGGCCGAGGCACCGTCCAGCGCGGCCACGGCGGGGACCAGCACTCCCAGTCCGGCAATGACGTCCGACTGACCAGCGTCACCAGCCCAGCTCAGCCGACGGGGCTCACCTCCCCGTCCCCGTCCACGTCAACGGCCAGCACCAGCTCGGCCGACCAGGGCGCGGCCAACGGCCCGAGCGTACAAACCGCCGCCACGGCGAGCGCCGCCGCATCGGTGCAGCCGGTCAACGCCACCCCGTTCAACCCGCACTCGTCCGCACACGCGGACAGCCAGTCGCTTGCCCACAGCGTGCAGCACGCCGCCACGCTGGACAGCTCATCGCACACCTCTGACTCCACCGTGCAACACCGGACGAGCGACAGCTCCACCGACTCCGGCAGCCAGTCAAGCTCCGGGTCCCAGCAGCAGTCGCATCAGGGCTCCGGCGACAGCGTCTTCGGGCGGCTGTTCGGTGACGACTTCAAGGACACCTCGCGCGGCGACCAGCAGGACAGCCAGCACGGCAGCTCAAACAGCGGCGTCAACGGCGGGTCCAGCACCGGGATCAACGGCGGCCAGCAGGGCGGTAAGGCTGACCCTTCCCACGGCACGGTCACCGGCCAGAACCCAACCGGCCAGAACCCAACCGGCCAGAGCCCCACGGGCCACACTGGGACCGGTCCGGTCTCCCCCGGTACCACCAGCCAGGACGGCGGAAGCGGCCAGGTGCCGACGCACACCGAGCCGGGCACCGGCACCCAGCCGGGCACCGGCACCCAGCCGGGCACCGGTACCGGCGTCCAGCCGGGCACTGGTACCGAGCAGGGCAGCGGAACCGGCCCCGGCACGCCGAATACTCACCCGCCGGCCCCCAACACCGGCGCGCCGACCCAGCAGGCCCCGGGTCAGCCAACCACCCAGGCCCCGGGCCAGGGAACGACCCCGACCACCCACACCACCGCGCCACACGCCGACCTCGGCGACGGCGGCGCCGGTGGCGGTCAGAACCACGTCCCGGCTCCGCAGCCGGTGACCCCGGGGGCCGCGCACACCGCGCCGCAGGCTGACCTGGGTGGGGGCGCCGGTGGCGGCGGGCAGAGCCACGTCACCGCTCCGCCGCCGGCCGCGCACACCGCGCCGCCGCCCGCCGCGCACACCGCGCCGACCACACACACCCCGGCGACCGCGTCCACCGGCCACACCACGGCGCCGACCACGCACACCACGGCACCGAGCACGCTGCACACCGCCCAGCCGGAGACCGCGGCCACCACGTCGCCGCACGGTTTGTCCGAGGGGCTGACCACGCAGCCGACCGAGGCGCCGACCACGCACGACACCACTCACACCGACTCACACCACGCCGCGTTGCAGCACTGAGCGCGGCCAACCCGCGGAGAAAGGGGGGCGCGGAGGTGTCCGTCGTCATGCAATCCACCGAATCGGTAACCAGTGGCGAGCTGGTCGGCCTGGTCGATCAGGCACAGCGCCTGGCCAATACGGCCAGGCGGCCCGACCTGATCGACCGGCTGGCGCGGCTCCGTGCGCGCCTGGCCGGCCGGGAGATGCACATCGTCATGGTCGGCGCTCCTGGCCAGGGCGCGAGCTCACTGGTTCGGGTGCTCGACCAGATCAGGCAGGACCGGTTGCCGGGGGCGCACCTTGTGGACGCCCCCGCCGGCCGGGGCGCGGGCCAGATCCAGGTGCCGGACGTATCGACCGCGCACGCGGTTCTGTTCGCCTCCGACGCCAGCCACGAGTACGGCGCGGTGGAACTCGACGCGCTGGCCCGCATCCGGGCCCAGGGCACACCGGTCGCCGGCATCATCACCAAGATCGACCTGAATGCCCAGTGGCCCGAGGTGCAACAGGCCAACCGGGAGCGGCTGCGCAAGGCCGACCTCGACACACCGCCCATTCCGCTGCTTCCGGTTTCCTCGGTGCTCAGCGACTCGGGGCGGCAGCGGAATGATGAGTCGAGGACGGTCGCGTCCGGCGTACCTCAGCTGGTCGAGTTCCTGCGTGACCGCATGTCCACCCGGGTGGACGGCGGGCTGCGGGACGCGGTTCTGAATGAGGTGCGCGGCGTGATCGATCAGCTGAACGCCCGGTGGAAGGGCGAGCTAGATCAGCTCGGCAGCAGTGGCGCCAACCTGATGGAACGCCAGCAGCGGGCGTTGGCCGAGCTGGAACGCCGCCAGCAGCTGTCGGTGAATTGGCAGCTTGCCCTCGCCGACGGCGCGACCGAGCTGATGGCGCAGGTCGAACACGACCTGCGCGACCGGCTGCGCACGGTGGTGCGCCTCGCCGAGCGCGACATCGCCAAGAGCGATCCGGTGCCCCGCTGGGAGCAGTTCGACATCTGGGTTCGTGCCCAGGTCAGCGAGAGTGTGCAAGCCAACTTCCAGCTCACCCGGGAGCGGTCCCGGCAGCTCGCCGAACGTGTGGGCGGGCAGCTGGCCGGAAACCCGGAGGGGCCGCAGTTGGGGGTGTCGCTGCCCCATGTCCGGGTGAACAACCCCGACGAAGCGCTGGCCCGGGTCCAGCCGATGGAGCTACCGGACAGCGCGAAGGGCGGCGCGCTGCCCCGACTGATCAACAGCCTCCGTGGGTCCTACGGTGGCGTGCTGATGGTCGGCGTGCTGACCAGCCTCGCCGGCTTCGTGCTGATCAACCCGTGGTCGATCGGGGCCGGCGTGCTCCTCGGCGTATTCACCTTCTGGGAAGACCGCAAGAACGGCAAGGAGCGCATCAAGGCCGAGGCGAAGCAGGCGGTGTCCAAGCTGATGGATGAGGTGATCTTCCGGGTCGGCGACGACTCGCGGACGCAGCTGCGCCGCGTGCACCGCACCCTGCGGGACCACTTCACCGTCCTCAACGACCAGCGTTTGCGGGCCGCCTCGGACGCCGTGCGCACCGCATCCGACGCCACCCAGGTCGGCGCCGGTCAGCAGGATCCGCGCGCTACCGAGCTGCGGGCCAACCTGGCCGAACTGGGGCAGCTGCGCAACCGCCTCGCTGCCCCAGTCGGCTGAGCGCGCACCCACACCGCGCGGCGGATGCCCGGGAGCCCACCTCGGAGATGACCGAGGTGGGCTCAGGCATGGGCAATCCCGGCACGGGGACGACGACCCACCAGCAACCGCGCGGGCGGAACGTTTGCCCAGGTTGTCGTGGTGGCGACGACCTCCTCGAACGAGGCATCGAGAGTCGCTCGGAATGAGCGGGAGCGGGGATTGAGCCGGGCCGGCCGGCAGACGATGGTGGCGAACAGCCCACCGGGGGCAAGCACCGAGCACACCTGGCCCAGGATGCGCCGCTGGAGAGCGGGCTCGAAATAGCCCCACGGCAGCGCGCTGATCACCACGTCCACCTCGCTGATGCCCGCCTCGGCGAGGTGGACCGTGAGCTTTTCGGCGTCGCCGGGCATCCGCTGCGCCCACGGGGCGCGGTGCTCAAGGGTGGCCAGCAACTCGGGGTCGCGTTCGAGGGCGACATGCCGGGCGCCCGGGCCCAGGCGTGGCCCGATCTCCGCGCTGATCGCGCCGGTGCCCGCGCCGAGCTCGAGCACCAGCAAATCGGGTGACGGCGGGATCAATCCGGCCAGCCGCCGCGCCAACACCGGGAAGGTCGGGGCAACGGCGCCGATGGCGGCCTGGTCGGTGATCGCGCGGCGAAGGAATGCCGCGGTGCCCGTGCGGGCCCTCCTCGGGGAGGTCGGGGTGGTCGTCATGGTCTGTCTTCCTCAAGCCTTTCTCTGGCCGAACCCGCGGCTACTAACCCATACCCGGCTGTCCGGACTGGGAACCTCCGGCTGGTGTGACTGTGCCGATACTTGCCCTGCCGCGCTGAATGGTTTGTGTAGTGAGACTCCGGTCACAGCGGGCGCAAAGCGCCCTCCCGCAGGTTCACGCAGCCTCATCGGCGGCGTGTTCAAGCTGCACCGGATGCGCTGGGCCGGCGCGGGTGAGCGCCCAGATACCGCCGGAGGTCGCTATCAGCCCGGCGATCCCGATCGCCGCGCGGGCGGGAGTGAGCAGCATCGGCTCCCGCAGCAGCGTGATGCCAATGATCACGGCGATCACCGGATCAACCAAGATCTGGGTGGCCAACGGCGCGCCCAGCCCACCGTTGCGATACGCCAGCTGAGCCAATCCCAAGCCAGCCGCGGCGCCCAGCACCGCCAGCGCCGCACCCAGCAGAAACGGAGCGGAACCGGTCGCCGCGATCCGAGTCATCGCGGACGCGAACCCGAACGATGTCGCGGCCGCGGCCGCGCGGACCACCGGCGCACCTCGCCCGGGCAGTCGCGCGGCCAGCCCGACCAGGAACAGGACCAGGACAGTGATGGCAACCGTGGCGCACAGCACGGCCACCACCGACAACCGCGGAGCCGGGGCGTGGTGTGGGGCCACCGTGAGGACGGCGGCCAACCCGATCGCCACCGCGGCCGCGGCCCGCCACTCACCTGGGGTTACCACCCGCTTGCGCAGACGCGCGCCCAGCGGCAGGGCCATGACCAGGGTCAACACCCCAACGGGTTGCACCAAGCTCAGCGGCCCCAGGGCCAACGCGGCGATATGCAAGCCGGCGGCGGTCACCGCGGCAACGACAGCCAGCCACCACCACGGCCGTCGAATCAGCTGGCGCACCAACGCCGCGCCTTGGACGCCAGGGCCGGACGCCTCCCGTTCCTGCAGGACCGCCGAGGTCGCATAACAGCCCGTCGAGACGAGCGCCAGCAGCATTGCGAGGCTGACATTGCCAACCCGGACCAGCTGCCCCAGCCCATCCACCGACCACGTCATCAGCGGCCCAGTCTAACCGAGACCAACCACGGCTCCTGCCGGCAGCTCACCGTGAGCCCATGCACGCCGTACGCCGGGCTGCGACAAGCCGATGAGCCACTTTCATCTTCACGCAGCAATTTCGAAAGTTCCTTGACATGTCGAGCTAGCCTGTCGCACGCTTCCTATCATCTCCAGATGCGGACGAGCGGCCGGAGGCACCGGTTCGGCCCCTCGGCGTGCCTGCGCCGTAGTCACCCCTGCTCCCGGACGAAGGAGTCCGAATGGGGATGGCTTTGGTGTGAATACCGGTGTTGGTGATGCCGCCGACCTCGGCTGGAAGCTCGCCGCCGAGGTCGCCGGCTGGGGCGGAGCCAACCTGCTGGACTCCTACCAGGCCGAACGCCGCCCGATGGCGCTGCGCACCATCGCCGAGGCCCGGCCTCGGCCGCGACCAGGGCGCGATGCCCATGAGCTGCTCGACCGGGCCCGCGGCGAGCCGGTCACAGGTGCGTGATGAACAATCGATCGAGGGGGGCTTGCTTGATCGTTCCCCGCAGCGTGGTCGGCTGTGGCCAGATGACGACGGAGGCTATGCCACTGGGGACAGTGGCACGGCCAGGCGGGGCAGGCCGAACTGTGGGAGCGTGGCGTCGGGGTGTTGCCGGTGGTCTGGTGGCCGCGTCGGCACGTAACACGGAAACGGTCACCGCCGCGATGAACAGCAGAATTACGCAGGCGGCGCCGGCAACCGGGCCCAACATGATCACTACGCGTTCCACTGTTCCATCTCAGCGCCGCGTCGTTGATGCGCGGTAAACAGCCGATGGGCGTCGCTCAGCTCTCCTCCCGCCCGCGACGCGCTCGCCCGCTGTGGCTCGCTGCCGGAGAACCGCGCGGCCGAACGGGGCCGAACTGCTCCATTCGCGGCTAGGCTGGTTTCACCCCGGGTTCGGCCAAGCCGGCCGCTCGTAGGGTAGGCGAACGGAGCAATAACCAGATGATCTTCACAATTCTTGGGTGGATCATTTTCGGGCTGATCGTGGGATTCATCGCGCGTGCCCTGGTGCCCGGCAAGGACGATATCGGAATCCTCCGCACGATCGCCCTCGGCGTCGTCGGATCGGTACTCGGTGGGCTGGTCTTCGGCCTCTTGACCGTCGGGATTCGCGGGTTCCATCCCACCGGCTGGATCGGTTCGGTGATCGGCGCGGTGATCGCCCTACTGATCTACAACAGGGTGACCGGCCGCAAGCACGACCGAACCTGACAAGCCCCCACCAAGGCCCGGCGAAGGCCGCGTTCGCCGCGGCAGCCGACCGCCCGAGATGCGCGGCACCGCACCGATGGCCGACACGTTCGGCAATGGGATGGAGCCGCGGCTCAGCCATTCGGGTTAGCTGCCTGCAACCGGCCGGCGACGGAACGACGCCGCTAAGCCACTCCTCACGCCACCCTCGTCCCATCTATCTCTCGGGCAACGCAGGTCACATCCAATGCGAGACAGTTTCACACCCATCACTTGGAGCCCGACTCCACCCCACGGCTCAAGGAACCCTCACGATGCAGCCACAACCGAGGCACTCCCTGGCACCTAACACAACGATGCGCACGCTCTGCCCCAACTGTTGCGGGGCCGGCCACATCGTCAGTGACCGCGCCACCCACAGCAAAAACCTCGACCTCCCCGCCGGCTTCCAAATGCACCCGTGCCCGACCTGCGAAGGGCAGCGGTGGCTGGCCGGCTTCCAACCCCCCGTCTAACGATGCGGCCTAGGAGGGTCCTGGATAATGCCGCTCGTCGCGAGCGGTGATCCAGTTGCATCGCATCGGGTCGTGTGAAGGGAGGGGCCGATACCGCTGTTGTATCGGCGCCGACGACAACGCAGCGAGGCGCCGACTGGGCACCGCGCAGCAGAGCATGCATTGTTCA
>DASWST010000096.1:0-26581 GCA_036402515.1 Pseudonocardia sp. | reverse complement strand
GCCGGCAGGAAGATCACCCCACGCAGCTTGATCTGGTCGTCGGAGCGGCCGAGCAGCCGGCCGATCCTCGGATAGGGGCTGCCGCACGCGCACGGGTCGGAGTACCGGAAGGTCAGGTCCCTGGTCCGATAGCGCAGCAGCGGCATGGCCCGCTTGGTCAGCGTGGTCACCACGGCCTCCCCCACGGTGCCCGCCGGCACCGGCCGCAACGTGTCGGGGTCCACGATCTCCACGTGGTAGTGGTCGCTCCACACGTGGATGCCCTCATGCGACGAGCACTCGATGCCGGTGCCCGGGCCCCACAGCTCGGTCAGGCCGTAGACGTCGAACGTCTCGATACCCAGCAGCGACTCGATGGTCCGCCGGACCGCCTCACCCCAACGCTCCGAGCCGATCATGCCCACCCGCAGCGCGAGGTCACCGGCCAGCCCACGCTCCCGCACCGACTCGGCCAGCAGCAGGGCGAACGACGAGGTGGCGCCCAGCGCGGTGCTGCCCATCGAGCACAGCAGCTCCAGCTGCAGCTCGGTGTTGCCGGGCCCGGCCGGCACCGCCATCGCACCGACCCGCTCCGCGCCGGCCTGGAAGCCCACGCCCGCGGTCCACATCCCGTAGCCGACGGCGATCTGCACCCGGTCCTCCGCGCCCACCCCGGCGTATCGGTAGCAGCGGGCGAACATCTCCGTCCAGGACTCCAGGTCCTCGGCGGTGTACGGGCACAGCAGGCGCCGCCCGGTGGTGCCGGACGAGGCGTGTACCCGGACGATCTCCCGGTCCGGCACGGCGGAGAGTTCGGTCAGCGTGGCGGCGCGCAGGTCCTCCTTGGTGGTGAACGGCAGCCGCTCCAGGTCCTCGGCGGCGTGCAGGTCGGCCGGGCGGATCCGCGCGCCGTCCAGCTTGGCGCGCAGCAGCGGGGATCCCGCGTAGCCGCGTTCCACGGAGGCACGCAGCGCGGCCACGTCCAGGGTGGCCGGGGCGGACGTGGTCATCGGCGCAGCTCCGGGGCGGTGCCCGCGGCGGCCCGGTGCGGCCGCACGAGCAGCCGGGTCGGTCCTCGGAAGTCCAGCGTGGGCTGCCACTCCACGGGTGCCTCGGCGAGCCGCGCGGCGGGGTAGCGGGCGAACAGGCGGGGCAGCACCGCGCGCATCTCGGCGCGGGCCAGCGCAGCGCCCAGGCAGTAGTGCGCACCCTGGGCGAAGCCGACGTGTGGGCCGTCCGCCCGGGTGATGTCGAACCGGTCGGGATCTCCGAACACGTCCGGGTCCCGGTTCGCCGCCCCGATGAGCAGGATGAGCGGCTGCCCGGCCCGCACCGACACGCCCCGGATCTCCTGGTCGCGCACCGCGATCCGGGCGGCGATCTGCACCGGCCCCTCGTAGCGGATGCACTCCTCGATCGCGCCGTCCAGCAGCTCGGGGCGTTCGCCGAGCAGGCGCAGCTGATCGGGGTGGCGCAGCAACGTCAGGATCGCGTTGCTGAGCATGTTGGTCGCGGTCTCGTGGCCGGCGGTCATCAGGAACAGCGCGTTGGCGTAGAGCTCGTCCAGGCTGAGCCGCTCGCCGTCCTCGCTGGCGGTGATCATCGCGCTGAGCAGGTCGGGTCCCGGTTCCCGTCGGCGCTGCTGGACCAGCCGCGCCATCAGCTCGCGCATCCGCGCCATGCTGGCGTTCGCCCGGTGGGCCAGCTCGGGGGTGAGCGTTCCGGAGCCGACGACCAGCACGATGTCCAGCGCCCAGGACTGGAACGCCGCCCGGTCGCCCTCCGGAATGCCCAGCATCGCGGCCACCACCGTGGCCGGCAGCGGATAGGTCAGCCTGCCGTGCAGGTCCATCACCCCGTCGCCGACGGTGTCCAGCTCGTCCAGCAGCCGGTCGGTCTCCCGCTCGATCAACGGCCGGGTCTGCTCCACCATCCGAGGAGTGAACGCGCTGGTCAGCAACGCGCGCAGGCGTCGGTGATCGGGCGGGTCGTGAAACACCACGATGTCGCGCAGGGTGCGCTCGAGCAGGTCCACCTCGCCGAGGACCGGGTCGGGCAGCGGCCGCAAGATCGCGGAGACCCGGTCGGAGCTCAACGTCGGGTCGTACAGTGCGGCGCGCACGTCCGGGTAGCGGAACAGGAAACGGCCGGTGGGCGCGCCCGTATCGGCCGCGTGCCGAATCTCCCGGTAGATCGCGTAGGGGTCGGCCAGACCGGCGGGGTCGAGCAGCCGACGCACCACCTGGCCCACCGACCCATGCTCGCCCATGGTGCAACTCTCTAGCCAGACCATAACCGGGGCAAGCCCGGCGGTTCGCCGAACGAACCCGGGCCCTCGGACTACGCCGCGCCGAGCTGGGCGCGGAGCCTGAGACGGACCGGGCAGCACGGCCTCCGCCGACCAGCGCCAACCGCCGGGCGCTAATACGATCAAGGACCATGATCCCGCCCCCGGCCGCCCGCCGGCGTCCTGGCCCGCCGCGGCTCCTGGCGCTGCTGGTGGCGGCGGTGGCGTGCGCGACGGCGTGCTCGGGCCCGCCGCCCGCGCCGTCCGCGCCGGCCTGGCCACCCACCGGTGGACGGGGCAGCTGCGCGGTGTCCAAGACCAGCGACGTCGGGGTGCCGATGCGCGACGGCACCGTGCTGCGCGCCGACGTCTACCGCCCGACGAGCGCCGAGCCGGTCCCGGTGATCCTCTACCGGACGCAGTACAACAAGGCCCTGGCGCAGATCCAGCCGGCCCGGTACCAGAGCCCGGACTGGTTCGCCTCGCACTGCTACCTGGTGGTGACCGAGGACATCCGAGGGATGTACGCCTCGGCCGGCACCTTCTCGGAGTACACCGATGACCAGAACGACGGCTACGACAGCGTGGAGTGGGCCGCGCGGCTGCCCGGGTCGAACGGCAAGGTCGGCATGTACGGATCGTCCTATGTCGGTGCCACCCAGTGGCTGGCGGCGGAGGCCGCGCCGCCGCACCTGGTCACGATCATCCCGTCGAACACCTCGGCGGACTACTACCAGGGGTGGACCTACGAGGACGGGGCGTTCCGGCTGAACTTCATCGAGCCGTGGGTGATGGGCCTGGCCCAGGCGGCAGCGAAGCAGCGCGGAGATCAGGCGAGCGCCGAGGCGCTGGGCAGGGAACGCAGCAACATGCGTTCCTGGCTGGGCTTCGCCCCGTACCAGCGGCTTCCCCCGCTGCAACCGGACAACCCGGTGGTCGCCGGGTACTTCTTCGACTGGCTGCGCAACCGCACCGATGGCGCCTACTGGGACCGGTGGGCGCCACGCCGGTTCTATCCGAAGATCAGCATCCCGGTGCTGAACATGGAGGGCTGGTACGACGGGTTCCTCGCCGGCGGGGTGCAGAACTTCACCGGCATGGTGGCCTCCGCCGGGTCGCCGTTTGCCCGGGCCAACCAGCGCCTGGTCATCGGCCCTTACGACTACCTCGGCTGGGGCCGACCGGAGAGCCCGGAACCGCCGCTGCTCAAGCAGATCGGCCCGATCGCGAACTCCCCCATCAACGACCTGATGATCGCCTGGTGGGACCACTACCTCAAGGGCGTGGACAACGGCGTCGGTAGCGGCGGCCCCCGGGTGGACTACTTCCGGATGGGCTCGGACACCTGGCAGACCACCAGCGCCTGGCCGCTGCCCGGGACCCAGACCACGCCGTACTACCTGGCCAGCGCGGGGCACGCGAACACCGCCGGCGGCGACGGCACGCTGTCCACCTCCCCGCCCACCCCGACCGATCCGGCGGACCACTACCACTACGACCCCGCCGACCCGGTACACAGCGTGGGCGGGCACTCCTGCTGCAGCGTCGGCGGGGTGGGCAGCCAGGGCCCGTACGACCAGCGGGAGGTGGAGCAACGCCCGGACGTGCTGACCTACACCACCGACGCGCTCACCCAGGACACCGAGGTGACCGGTCCGATCAGCCTCACCCTGTTCGCCGCGTCCTCGGCGCCGGACACCGACTGGACCGCCAAGCTTGTCGTGGTGCATCCGGACGGCACCGCGGTCAACCTGAACAACGGGATCCAGCGCGCCAGCTACCGCGACTCGCTGAGCAAACCCAGCCCGATCACTCCTGGCCGGGTGTACAAGTACACGATCAACATCTGGCCGACCAGCAACCTGTTCGCCGCCGGCGACCGGATCCGGCTCGAGGTGTCCTCCAGCGACTTCCCCCAGTTCGACCCGAACCCGAACACCGGCGACTGGCTCGGCGACAGCACCCGCACCCAGCCCGCCGACCAGACCGTGCTGCACGACGCCGCGCACCCCTCCGCGCTGCTGCTGCCGGTCATCCCGGAGCCTGTCGAGCCGAGCACCCTCCCCGCCGCCCCCACCCACTAGCGGGCTCAGCGGGCCCAGCGCAGGACGAGCGGGTCGTGGCGGCGGGCGAGTTCCACCAGGCCGGCGCGGGTGCGCGGGGACACCGGGGCGAGCGGCGCCCTGGTGCGCTCCGAGCCGATGATGCCACCCTCGGCGAGCAGGATCTTCTGCGCCCGCAATCCGCACTGCCGGTTCTCGAAGTGGATCAGCGGCAGCAGCGTCTCCCAGCCGGCCACCGCGGCGTCCCGGCCGCCGGCGAGGTAGCCGCGCACGATTCGGCCGAGCTCGCCGGGCACCATCGAACTGCACATGGTGCCCACCGCGCCGGCGTCCAGGTCCGGGATCAGGGTGACCGACTCCTCGCCGTCGAACGGGCCGGGCAGCCGGTCACCGAGCGCGCCGAGGAGCGCGGCCAACTTGTCCGCCGCGAACTGCACCTCGATCTTGGCGTAGCGCACCGAAGGCACCTTGCTGACCAGCTCGACCAGCAGCGCGGCGGGCAACGGCGTGCTGGACATCGGCGCGTCCTGCACCATGATCGGGATGTCGATCGCGCCGGCCACCTCGGCGAAGAAGCCGACCACGTCCGGCCCGCTGACCGACAGGGTGGCCCCGAAGAACGGCGGCATCAGCATCACCACGGCGGCGCCCATCCGCTGTGCGTCGCGGCTGCGCTGGACCGCGATCCGGGTGCTGAAGTGACTGGTCGTGAGGATCACCGGCACCCGGCCGGCCACCTGCTCGAGCACGGTCGCGGCGACCTCGTCGCGCTCGGCGTCGGTCAGGGAGAACTGCTCGGAATAGTTGGCCAGCGCGCACACCCCGTCGACCTCGGCGTCGACCAGGTAGTCGACCACCCGGCGCAGTCCGGGCAGGTCGAGCCCGCCGTCGTCGTGGAAGATCGTCGGCACCACCGGGACGACGCCGGTGAGCAGGCCGGTCACCGCTTCTCCCCGGACGCGGGCATACGACGTCCTCCCTCGAGATCGACTCACTGGGCGTTCGATATTTCGAATACTGTCCGAACTACCGAATTCGAGGGTAAGGTGGACCCCGGCGCCAGGGCAATGCCGATGTTAGCCTCGGTGCCGATATTCCAAACGGTGATCGACATTTCGAACACTTGCGTCGTGTGGAGTGCAGATGCCCGGAACACAGCCGTCCCGCCTGATCCGGCTCCAACCCATTGACGACGTCGCCATCGCCGCCACCGATATCGCGGTGGGCGGCCAGGTCGATGCCGGTGACGGACCGTTCACCGCCAGGAACGACATCGGCAGGGGCCACAAGATCGCCCTGCGGGACCTGCGCCCCGGGGTCCCGGTGCTGCGCTACGGCCAGGTGATCGGGTTCGCCGGTCGGGACATCGCCGCCGGCGAGCACGTACACCTGCACAACCTGGAGTACCGCGAGTTCCAGCGCGACTACGAGTTCGCCGTCGACGCGCGCATCGAGGAGTTGCTCGACGAGTCCGAGCGGGCCAGCTTCGACGGCTACCTGCGCTCCGACGGCAAGGTCGGCACCCGCAACTACCTCGGTGTGCTGACCAGCGTGAACTGCTCGGCCACCGCCGCCAAGCAGATCGCCGCGCGGATGCGCTACTCCGGCGTCCTGGACGACTACGAGCACGTGGACGGCGTGGTGGCGCTGACCCACGGCACGGGGTGCGGGCTGGCGCCGGACGGCGAGGGCATCGACGTGCTGCGCCGGGTGATGCGCGGCTACCTCACTCACCCCAACTTCGCCGGCTTCGTGGTGCTGGGCCTGGGCTGCGAGGACAACCAGATCGCCGCGTTGACCAAGGACGTGCCGATCCGCGCCGACGTCCCGGTGTTCGCCAGCACGATCCAGGAGATCGGCGGGACCAAGAAGACGGTGGCCGCCGGCGTGGCCCGGCTCACCGAGATGCTGCCCGTCGCCGACCAGGCCCGCCGCACCAGGGTGTCCGCCAGCACGCTCATTCTGGGCACCAACTGCGGCGGGTCGGACTCCTACTCAGGGCTCACCGCCAACCCGGCGCTGGGCAACGCGGTGGACCGGCTGGTGCGCAACGGCGGCACCGGCATCGTCGGGGAGACCCCGGAGATCTACGGCACCGAGCACATGCTGGTGCGCCGGGCCGCGTCCGAGAAAGTCGGCCGCAAGCTGCTCGAGCGGATCGACTGGTGGCGGGACTACACCGCCAAGAACGGCGGCTCGATGGACAACAACCCGTCGCCGGGCAACAAGGCCGGTGGGTTGACCACGATCCTGGAGAAGTCCCTCGGCGCGGTGGCCAAGGGCGGCACCACCACGCTGGCCGACGTGGTGGAGTACGCCGAGCCGGTCACCAGCCCCGGCTTCGTGTTCATGGACACCCCGGGCTACGACCCGGTCTCGGTGACCGGGATCGTCGCCGGCGGGGCCAACATGGTCTGCTTCACCACCGGGCGCGGCTCGGCGTTCGGCTGCGCCCCGGTGCCGAGCCTGAAGCTGGCCACCAACACCCCGCTGTACGAGCACATGTCCGACGATATGGACATCAACGCCGGCGGCATCGCGGACGGCACCACTACCGTGGAGGAGCTGGGCGAGCAGATCTTCCAGCGGGTGCTCGCGGTGGCCTCCGGGGAGCCGACCAAGAGCGAGGCCATGGAGTACGGCGAGGAGGAGTTCGTGCCGTGGCACATCGGCACCGTGATGTGACGCCATGCCCCGGCTGACCCCCGCCGTGTGGCGCAGCCTGGACATCCTCGAGCTGTTCCTGGCCGAGGACTCAGCGCTGTCCGCCCCGGAGATCACCGACCGCACCGGCCTGCCCCGGACCACGGTGCACGAGCTGCTGGTGACCCTCACCGCGCGCCACTACCTGACCAGGGACGAGGTGTCCGGCCGCTACCGGCTGGGGCTGCGACTGTTCCAGCTGGGCAACGCCTACGGCGAGCGGATCGACCTGGTCCAGGCCAGCGCCGAGGTGGCCCGCCGGGTGTCCGCCGAGTGCAACGAGACCGTGCACGTCGGCGTGCGGGACGGCCGCAACGTCGTCTACATCGCCAAGGTGGACAGCACCCGGGCGGTGCGGATGGTCTCCGCGGTGGGCCGCACCCTGCCAGCGCACTGCACCGCCGTGGGTAAGGCGCTGCTCGCCGAGCTGACCGAAGCCGAGTGGGCCGAGCTGTATCCGGACGGTACCGAGCTGCCCGCGCTCACCGGTCGCAGCGTCACCGACCTCGCCGAGCTGCGTGCCCAGCTGCGGGATGTGGCGGCGCGCGGGGTCAGCACCGAGGAGTGCGAGTCGAATCCGGACGTGTGCTGCCTGGGCGCCCCGGTGCGCGACCACCTCGACCGGACCGTCGCGGCGATGAGCATCTCGGTGCCGGCGAACCGATGGACGGCGCGAGGCAGGACGCAGTGGGAACGGCTGGTGGTGGAGGGCGCCCGGGAGCTGTCCAAGCAGCTGGGCCAGCGCGGCTGACCTCCAGGGTGTGCCCTGGCTAGCGCGGGGGCAGCACGCAGAACTCGTTGCCCTCCGGGTCGGCCAACACGACCCACGGAAAGTCCGCCTCGTCGGCAACAACGGTGGCGCCCAGCTCGACCAACCGGGCCACCTCGTCGGCCTGCCCTCCGTCCAGCGGCGCCAGGTCCAGATGGATCCGGTTCTTGATCCGCTTTTCCTCCTCCACCGGCTGCAGCAGCACGACACTGTCCGCGCCGTCCACCCCGGGGCCCAGTCCGAGCTCCAGATACCGCTTCCCGCGCTCGTCCCGCCATTGCCGGTGGATCTCCGAGCCGAGCGCGGCGCACCAGAACTCCGCCATCCGGTCAAGATCAAGGCAGTCGACCGCGATCGCGATGATCTTGCTCGTCATGGTGACTCCCGGGTGGCTCGATAGGCCGGAGCCCGCCGGGGCCCGGTGCGCGGCTCGCTCTCCAGCAGGGGCAGCGCGCGCGGGGCGACGACCACCGAGAGCACCACGACGCTGGTGGACCGGGCCACCGTCGGCGACCGGTTCAGCGCCAGCAGCGTCTCCTGCAGATCCTCGTGCGAGGACGCCGCCAGCCGGCAGAGCACATCGGCGGACCCGGTAGTGGCATACGCCTCGAGCACGGCGGGCAGCGCGGCCAGCTCGGCGGCGACCTGCTCCAGGGCACCCTGAGCGATCTCCAGCGTGGCGAAGGCCTGCACCGGATACCCGGCCGCGCCCACATCCACGTCCGGCCCGTAGCCGGTGATGATTCCGGCGCGCTCCATCCGGTCCAGCCGGGCCTGCACGGTGCCGCGCGCGACACCGAGCAGCCGGGACAGCTCGAGCACGCCCACCTTGGGCGAGTCGCGCAACGCCCGCAACAGGTCGATGTCCAGCACGTCGATGGCCTGCCGCCGCTCCACCCGTCCCCCTCTGCTTCTGGACAAAATGTACAGCCGCACGCCCATGCACCGGGCATACCGCCCAACGCGAGCAGAGCCGACTTCGCATACCCACGGTGCACTTCACACGGTGCGTGCGCCCGCCCAGGCGGTGACCCTGGCGCGCAGGACCGGGAGGCTCACTGTGGCCGCGCCCAGCACGGTGTCGTGGAAGGCCTTGATGTCGAAGCGGGCACCGAGGGTCGCCTTGGCCTGCTCGCGCAGCTGGAGGATCTCCCGCTGGCCGACCTTCTAGGCCAGCGCTTGTCCGGGCATGCCGATGTAGCGGTCCACCTCGACGGCGATCGTCTCCGGCTCGATCGGCGCGTGCCCGGCCATGAAGTCGATCGCCTGCTGGCGGGTCCACCCCATGGCGTGCAGGCCGGTGTCCACGACCAGCCGGCAGGCCCGCCAGGCGTCCGCGCCGAGCATGCCGAGCCGATCGATGTCCCCCTCGTACAGGCCCATCTCGTCGGCCAGCCGCTCCGCGTAGAGCCCCCAGCCCTCGACGAACGCGGTGTGCCGGTGGGCCAGGCGCTGGAACGAGGGTAACTCGGTGCGTTCGGCGGCGATGGCCAGCTGCAGGTGGTGCCCGGGGATCGCCTCGTGAAAGGCGACCATGGCGGTCCCGGAACGGTTCCGACCTTCCGGCTCGTGGAGGTTGATCATGAACTGGCCGGGTCGGCTGCCATCTGGGGCCGGCGGCTGGTAGTACGCCGGCGGCATGGCCGGGGCCAGGTAGTCCGGCACCGGGGTGAGCTCACATCCAGCCTTGGGCAGCTGGCCGAACCAGTCCCCCATCGCCGCGCTGGACACGGCCAGGCAGCGGCGGGCGTGCTCCAGGATCGCCTCCCGGCCCGGGTAGCGCAGCTCGGGATCGTTGAGTAGCCGGTCGAAGATCTCGGTCGGCGAGGACGTGCCGAACGCACGCTGGCCGATCGTGGCGAACTGGGCGGGCAGCTCGTGCTGGGCCTCGCGCAGTCCGAACTCGTGCAGCTCCTCCGGGGTGAGCGGCAGTCCGGTGTAGCTCTCGATGAGCTCCTGGTACAGCGCCGGGCCGTCCGGGAGGTGGCACAGGCCGGGGCGGTCATCGGGGCGGGCTGCGCCTTCCAGTTCGCCGGCGAACACCTCGCGGTGCCGGGCGAAAGCCGGGCGCAGCTCGTTGCGGACCGCGTCGGCCAACCGGCTCCGCCACGCTTCGGTGCCAGCCCAGTCGTCCGGGCCGGGCAGCCGGGCGAACGGGTCCTGCTCCACCGGCGCGGCCAGGTAGCCGTCGAGCTGGCTCAGCGACCGGGCCACGTTGACCCGGGCCGGCGGACGGCCCGCCGCCACCCCATCCCGGTACCGCACGGCCGCCTGGTCCAGCATGGTGGCCAGCTGGCCGACCCGGCGCACCGCCATCTCGGCGTGCTCGGGCGTCGGGGCGCGCAGCTGACTGGCGACCATCAGCAGCCGGGCGTGCGCGCCCTGCAGCTGGTTTGCGCTCAGCTCGACCAGCCGCAGGTCGATCTGCCGGACCGCGTCGTCCAGGTCGCCGAGCAGCAGCTCGCGGGTCACCGCGTCGGCTCCGTCCAGCTCGTCGGCCGGGACTCGCGCTACCCGCTCGCGCAGCGAGGCCCAGCGGTCCCGGCATCGGCGGTCCGCTTCGCCGGACATGTCGTCCGCGCGGTCGTCGTATCGGTGATCGCCCAGGAACGAGGCGAGCAGCGGGCTCTCCTCCAGCCGCGCCTCCCAGTACTCCTCGGCCATGGCGCGCAGCTCGGCGGGTGCAGCATCGGCATCGGTCACCCTCGCTGCCTACCACCGGTATGTCGGTGCGTGCCAACCCGGTGCGCGGCGGGTTGGCTCAACCGCGGCCGGGGGGCATGCCCTACCTGGGAAGTGGGGTAATCGCCGCCGGCTCGGGGGCCAGCTCCATCGTGGCGCCCCACTGTTCTGCCGGACACTTCGGGGATCAGCGACGCGAGCCGCCGCGGTCCGCGCGGAGAGGAGCCAGCGATGGGAAATCTGAGCAGCCCGGCGCCCGATACCGACGCGGTCACCCTGATCGGGAAGCAGGGCAACCGCTACCTCTGCCCGGACATCGCGGCGGTGGACCGCTACCTCGCCGACCTGAGCCAGCGCACCCGGCACCTCAAGTCCAAGTTCCCCGAACTGGCCAGGGTGTTCCGGACCGACATCGACCTGCTGCTCGAGCGTCGCACCGCACTGGCCAGGGACCACCAGTCCGAGAAGGTCACCAGCGGCCCGCTGGCCACCATTTCCTGATCAGACATAACCCCGTCGGGGCAGGTTGGTCACCCGGTCGAGCGGCTTCACGGCGTGTCGCCGCAAGGTGCGTGTAGACCGGGCTAAGTGGACGAACTCGGTGTCATCGGTCTCGTCGCCGGGCTCTGGATCGCGCTGGCCCAGCCCGCCAGCGCCGGCCCCGGCGCGAGCCGCAATGCGTTTCCGGAACGCCTGGGCTGGCTGCTGGTCGGCCTGTCCGGGGTGCTCATCCTGACCGGCTCGCTCGCGCCGCCGTCAACCGCCTCCGACCCCACCCCGGTATCCCGCACCTGCGTGGGCACCGGCTGCGTCGGAGGAGTCCAGGGCGTGGCGTACCAGACGCCGGTGCACCGGACGGTGGACATGTCGGGGGCAACGGGAATCAGCGGGGCCACCGGTATGGCGGGCTGATCCCGCCGACATCGCGGAGGGCCGCTGGGATCCCCGCCGGGCTATGCTGAAGCGGTTAAGTCGCGCGGCTGGCCAGGGGTGAAGGATGCACCGTCCCACCATCCTCGACATCGCCAAGGCCGCTGGGGTCTCCAAGGGCGCAGTGTCCTACGCGCTCAACGGACGTCCTGGCGTCTCGGTGGAGACCCGCGCCCGCATCCTCGGGATCGCCGAGGAGCTGGGCTGGATCCCCAGCAGCGCGGCGCGCGCCCTGTCCAGCGACCGGGCCGAGGCGGTCGGCCTCATCGCGGTCCGTGACCCGGAGCTGGTCGCCACCGAGCCGTACTTCATGCGCATGGTGGCCGGCCTGGAGCGCACGCTGTCCCAACGCGGCGTGGCGCTGCTGCTGACCGTGGTCTCCGACCCCACCGTGGAGCTGGACCTCTACCGCCGCTGGTGGGGCGGCCGCCGGATAGACGGCATGCTGCTGTTCGACATGCGGGTCACCGACCCCCGCCCCGCCTGGCTGCGCAAGTCCGGCGCCCCGGCGGTGATCATCGGCGCGCAGCGGCGGTATCCGGGAATCTCCTGCACCCGGGTCAACTACCAGGACACCATGTCCCGGGCGGTCAACCACCTGCTGGAGCTGGGCCACCGGCGGCTGGCCCGAGTCTCCGGGCCGCGCACGCTCGAGCACGTGGTCCGCCGCGAGCGGTCCTTCACCGAGATCACCCGCACGCTGTTGGGCGAGGAGCAACCGCAGGTGGAGACCGACTACACCGCCGCGCGGGGCGTCGCGGCCACCCGTGCGTTGCTGGCCACCGAACCGGCGCCGACCGCGATCATCTACGACAACGACGTGATGGCGGCCGCCTCGGTGGCCGCGCTGGGCAGCGAGGGCGTCCGGGTGCCGGCCGACCTGGCGGTGTTGGCCTGGGACGACTCCCCGCTGTGCCAGCTGGTCCACCCGGCGGTCACCGCGTTCACCCACGACATCATGGACGAGGCCAGCAGGGCGGCCGAGTTGCTGCTCACCCGGATCGAGACCGGCACGGCGCTCGACCGGTTTCTGGACGCCCCCCGGCTCACCGTGCGGGCCAGTACCGACTGGACCCGCTGAGCTCACTTTGACCACTCTGGCAACAGCAGCCCCAGCAGGGTTTTCGCCTCGCACCAGCCGCTGCGAAGCACGCCGAAAGCGTTCACCATTCCGAGTGACTCAGCTAACATGGCCCAGCAGCTGAACCGGTTAATCAAGCCTTTGAGCACCGCGGGTGTGCCGAGCACTTGGGCACCGCGACGAAGGAGTCGACCGTGCGCATCAGGACCCTGACCGCAGCGATCTCGGTCGCGTTGCTCGCCGTCACCGGACTCGCCGGGTGCGGCTCCGGCGGGCGCTCCGATCCGAACACCATCACCTACTGGGCCAGCAACCAAGGCTCCAGCCTGCAGCAGGACCGGGACATCCTGACCCCGGAGCTGGCTGAGTTCACCAAGCAGTCCGGGATCAAGGTGAACCTAGAGGTCATCCCCTGGTCCGACCTGCTGGACCGGATCACCAACGCGACCACCTCGGGAGAGGGACCCGACGTGGTCAACATCGGCAACACCTGGTCGGCGTCGCTGCAGGCCACCGGGGCATTCGTGGAATTCGACGACGCCACGCTGGGCAAGATCGGCGGCAAGGCGAAGTTCCTGGAGACCAGCCTCAGCTCCACCGGGGCGCCGGGCAAGACCGCCACCTCGGTGCCGCTCTACGGGCTGTCCTATGCGCTGTTCTACAACAAGCAGGCGTTCGCCGATGCCGGCATCACCAGCCCGCCGAGCAACTGGACGCAGTTCGTCGCGGACGCCAAGAAGCTCACCAATCCGGCGGCCGGCAAGTACGGGCTCTCCCTGGCCGGCGCCAGCTACACCGAGAACGTGCACTTCGCGTTCATCCTGGGCAAGCAGCACGGCGGGAACTACTTCGACCAGGCCGGCAATCCCACCTTCGCCACCCCGCAGAACGTCGCGGCGATCAGGCAGTACCTGAACCTGCTGGCCGCCGACAAGGTCACCACACCCGGGTCGGTGGAGAACAGCACCACCCCGGAAGCGGTCACCGACTTCACCGCCGGCCGGGCCGCGATGATCATGGGGCAGACCGGCGTCATCACCGCGATCGCGACCAACGGGATGCAGCCCAGTGCCTACGGCGTGGCCCCGCTGCCGATCCTCGACCCGCTGCCGCCCGGCGGGGAGCAGATCAACAGCCACGTGGCCGGGATCAACATCGCCGCGTTCAAGGACAAGAACACCGACGGGGCACTGAAGTTCATCAACTTCATGACCGGCAAGGCCGAGCAGGTCAGGATCAATCAGAAGTACAGCGCGCTGCCGGTGACCAGCGACGCGGCCACCGACCCGATCTTCCAGAACCCCACCACGAAGATCTTCCTGGATGTGCTGAAGACCACCTCGGCACCCATGCCCATGGTGACCAACGAGGCCCAGTTCGAGACCACGGTGGGTTCCGGGGTGAGCAGCCTGATCGCGCAGCTGGTCGGCGGGAAGACCATCACCGATGACGACATCAAGGCCACCTTGACCGCCGCGCAACAGAAGCTGACCGGCGGCGGCTGATGTCCAGCGGTCTCTCCACGGCCCCGCCGAGGCGCACCACCTCCCCGGCAAAGCCGGGCCGCGACGGCTCACCGAAGCGGGTCCGGAAGGCCCTGAGCAGCCGTGCGCTGCCCTACCTGCTGCTCGCCCCCGCGCTGCTGTTCGAGCTGCTGGTGCACGTGATCCCGATGCTCACCGGCGTCGGAATCAGCTTCCTGAAGCTCAACCAGTTCTTCCTCCGCCGCTGGCTGCAGGCCCCGTTCGCCGGGCTGGACAACTACCGGCTGGCGGTGGACTTCTCCAGCGAAATAGGGCTGTCGCTGCTGCGGTCGCTGGCCGTCACGCTCGCGTTCAGCGCGGTGGTGGTGTCCTGCTGCTGGCTGCTCGGCATCCTCGGCGCGACCCTGCTGCAGCGCAACGTGCGCGGGCGCGGGCCGCTGCGCACCCTGTTCCTGATCCCCTACGCGTTGCCGGTGTTCACCTCGGCGATCATCTGGAAGTTCATGCTCAGCCGGGACGCCGGTGTGGTCAACCACTCGCTGCGCGCGCTGCACCTGGGCAGCGGGGAGACGTACTGGCTGCTGGGCGACAACGCCTTCGTCAGCATCGTGCTGGTGCAGGTGTGGCGGCTGTGGCCGTTCGCGCTGCTCACCTTGATGGCCGGGATGCAGTCCATCCCCACCGACCTGTACGAGGCGGCGGAGGTGGACGGGGCGAACCGCTGGCAGCAGTTCCGCAAGCTCACCCTGCCGATGCTGGCACCGGTGAACCAGGTCCTGGTGCTGGTGCTGTTCCTGTGGACGTTCAACGACTTCAACGTGCCCTACGCGCTGTTCGCCAGCTCGCCGCCGGCCAGCGCGGACCTGGTGTCCATCCACGTGTATCAGAACTCGTTCATCACCTGGAACTTCGGACTGGGATCGGCGATGTCGGTGTTGCTGCTGCTCTTCCTGCTGGTGGTCACGGTCGGCTACCTCGCGGTGACTTCGAGGAGGCGCCACGATGCATGAGAGCCGGTCGTTCCGGGTGATCAGGGCGGTCGGCCTGACCGGTCTGCTGATCTTTACCCTGCTGCCGCTCTACGTGATGGTGTCCACCTCGATCAAGCCGCTCGGCGATGTGCAGAACCAGTTCCGCTGGCTGCCCTCGGTGGCCACCATCCGGCCGTTCGTGGACATCTGGAGCACCGTCCCGCTGGCCCGCTACTTCGCCAACAGCGTTATCGTGTCCGGCTGCGCCAGCGTGATCTCGGTGACGCTGGCGATCCTGGCGGCCTACGCGATCAGCCGGTACGTGTTCCGGGGCCGGGAGGTCTTCCGGCTGACCGTGCTGTCCACCCAGATGTTCCCCGGGATCCTGTTCCTGCTGCCGCTGTACCTCATCTACGTCAACATCGGCCAGCTCACCGGGGTCCGGTTGAACGGGAACCTGTCCGGCCTGATCATCACCCACCTGACCTTCTCGCTGCCGTTCTCCATCTGGATGCTGGTCGGCTACTTCGCCTCGATCCCCCGGGAACTGGACGAGGCCGCCCTGGTCGATGGCGCCAGCCCGGTCCGGGTGTTGTTCTCCATCGTGGTGCCGGCGGCCAAGCCGGGCATCGTGGCGGTGCTCATCTACTCGTTCATGACCTCGTGGAGCGAGTCGCTGTTCGCCTCGGTGCTCACCGACGCCAAGTCCAAGACACTCGCCGTCGGGTTGGCCGAGTACTCCACCGAGAACGCTGTCTATTGGAACCAGATCATGGCCGCCTCGCTGGTGGTCAGCATCCCGGTGGTGGCCGGTTTCCTGCTCATGCAGCGCTACCTGGTGCAAGGCCTGACCGCCGGAGCCGTGAAGTAGCGGCGCTCCGGGAACCAAAGACAGAGAGGACACGCGTGCCGATTCGGCGCCCTTCGGACAAACTGATCGTGGACGGCCAGCCGGCCAGCTGGCTCGGCGCCAACTTCTGGTCCCGCACCGGCGGCCCGCTGATGTGGCGCAACTACGACCCCGGGGTGGTCCGCGAGGAACTGCGGGTGCTGGCCGAGCACGGGCTGCGGCAGACCCGGTCGTTCTTCTACTGGCCGGACTTCCACCCCGAACCGGGCCGCATCGACACCGACAAGGTGGAGCTGTTCCGAGACTTCCTGGACGCCCACGCCGAGCTGGGCATGTCGTCCATCCCCACCTTCATCGTCGGGCACATGTCCGGGGAGAACTGGGACCCGCCATGGCGCGGCGGTATCGAGCATGACCTGTACGCGGACGTGTGGCTGGTCAGCCGGCAAGCCTGGTTCATCGAGCGGATGGTCGCCGCGCTGCACCAGCACCCCGCGGTGGCTGGCTGGCTGATCAGCAACGAGATGCCCATCTACGGCCGGCGCCGCGGCCAGCAGCAGGCCCCGACCAGGGACGTGACCAGCTGGGCGACGCTCATGGTGCAGGCCGTGCGGGCCGGCGGAGGGACCCAACCGGTCTCCCTCGGCGACGGCGCCTGGGGCATCGAGGTCACCGGCGAGGACAACGGCTTCTCCGTGCGGGAGACCGGCGAGCTGGTGGACTTCGTCGGCCCGCACGTCTACCGGATGGAGACCGACCAGATCCGCCAGCACCTGGCCTCGGCGTTCCTCTGCGAGCTGGCCTGGGTGGCCGGCAAGCCGGTGATCCTGGAGGAGTTCGGGCTGTCCTCCGACTTCGTCTCGGTGACCAACCAGGGGCACTATTACCGCCAGCAGCTGCACAACTCGCTGCTGGCCGGCGCCACCGGGTGGATCGCCTGGAACAACACCGACTACGACAATCTGTCCGGCCAGGATCCGTACCGGCACCATCCGTTCGAAATGCACTTCGGCATCACCACCAACACCGGGCAGCCGAAGCAGCCGCTGCGCGAGCTGCACGATTTCGCCACGGTGCTGGCCGAGGTGGACTTTCCACACACCGAGCGGACCGACGCGGACGCCGCGCTGGTGGTGACCAGCTACCTGGAACGCGACTACCCGATCGCCACGGCGGCGGACCGGAGCCTGGCGTTCCGCACCCTGCGGCAGGCCTACGTGGCCGCCCGCGAGGCGAGCCTGCCGGTCGCGCTGAGCCGGGAGGAGGACGGGCTGGCTCGCGATGATCAGCAAGGCGCGGCGCTCTACCTGCTGCCCTGCGTGCGCCAGCTGCTCGCGCCCACCTGGGCACAGCTCGGCCAGCTGGCGGCCGCCGGTGCCACCGTGTACCTGTCCTTCTGCTCCGGTGAGCAGAGCTTCCACCGCGCGTTCTGGCACGCCGGGCTGGACGAGATGTTCGGGGTGGAGCACGAGCTGGCCTACGGGCTGATCAACCCGATCGTCGAGGACACCGTGGAGCTGCGCTTCACCGAGGACTTCGGTTCGATCGCGGCCGGCGAGGTGCTGAGCTTCGAGGTGGGCGGCAACGAGCACAGCCGGGCGTTCCTGCCGGTGACGCCCCGGGGCGCGAAGGTGGTCGCGGTGGATGCGCACGGCCGCCCGGCGCTGCTGCGACACAGTGCCGGTCCCTTGGCCGGCGCCGGGCAGACCGTGCTCTGCACCTACCCGCTGGAGTACCTGGCCTCGGCGCGGGCGCAGGTCAACCCGGAGCCGACTCACCGGATCTACGACGCGCTGGCCAGGGTCGCCGGAGTGAGCCGCGAACTGGTGGTGGCGGATCCTCGGGTCTTCACCGACACGCTGGCGCACGCCGACGGGCGTCGGTTCGGCTGGTTCGTCAGCCAGCACGCCGACGAGGTCACCGTGCACCCGGAGACCTCACTCGGACTATTGCCGCTCGGCACCGACAAGCCGGTGCCGAGCATCACCCTGCCGCCGTACGGCGTGCGGGTCGTCGAATTGGTGGAGGGGCACCATGGTTGATCCGAACTTTCCCGCGTTCCCGCCCGACTTCCTCTGGGGCGCGTCCACCGCCTCGTACCAGATCGAGGGCGCGGTGGACGAGGGCGGCCGGGGCCCGTCGATCTGGGACACCTTCTCGCACACCCCCGGCAAGATCGCCCGGGGGGACCACGGCGACGTGGCCTGCGATCACTACCACCGCTACCGGGAGGACGTCGAGCTGCTGCGCGAGCTGGGCGTCGGGGTGTACCGGTTCTCGGTGGCCTGGCCGAGGATCCAGCCCGACGGCAAGGGCCCGGCCAACGCTGAGGGGCTGGACTTCTACCAGCGGCTGGTGGACGAGCTGCTGCGCGCCGGGGTCACCCCGTGTCTGACGCTCTACCACTGGGACCTCCCCCAGGCGCTGGAGGACGCCGGAGGGTGGCGGGTACGGGACACCGCGGAACGGTTCGCCGAATACGCCGGGCTGGTGCACGCCGCGCTGGCCGACCGGGTGCCGCTGTGGGGCACCTTGAACGAGCCGTACTGCTCGGCGTTCGTCGGCTACTCGGAAGGCCGGCACGCGCCCGGGGCGAAGGAGGGCCACGGCGCGCTGGCCGCCGCGCATCATCTGCTGGTCGGGCACGGGCTGGCCGTCCAGGCGATGCGCGCGCAGGGCAGCGGCTCCGCTGACGCGCGGCTGGGCATCACGCTCAACCTCAGCCACGTCACGCCGGCCACCGCTGAGCCCGCCGATGTCGCCGCCGCGGCACGTGCCGAGCTGCTGCACAACCGGGTGTTCAGCGACCCGATCCTGGGTGGGCGCTGGCCGGCCGGCGAGCGGGAGCTGTGGTCACCGATCAGCGACTTCGACTTCCGCCGGGACGGCGACCTGGAGCTGATCGGGCAGCCGTTGGACTTCCTCGGAGTGAACAACTACTACCCGTCCTACGCCAAACACGCGCCCACCGCGGACGAGGACACCGAGCACCGGGTGGCCACCGAGATCAACGTGGTGGAGAACCCGCCGGCCCAGCTGCCCCGCACCAGCATGGGTTGGCCGGTGGAGCCGGCCGGGCTGGGCAGGCTGCTGCGGTGGCTGCGCGACGAGTACCCCGGGCTGCCGCCGATCTACATCACCGAGAACGGCTGCGCCTATCCGGACGAGCTGGATGCCGACAAGCAGGTGGAGGATCCGCACCGGATCGCCTACCTGGACCGGCACCTGCGGGCGGTGCACGCCGCGATCGCCGACGGGGTGGACGTGCGCGGCTACTTCTGCTGGTCGCTGTTGGACAACTTCGAGTGGGCCTGCGGCTATGTCAAGCGGTTCGGCCTGGTGTACGTCGACTACCCCACCCAGCTGCGCATCCCCAAGGCCAGCTACCGCTGGTTCCGGGAGATGATCGCCCGCCGCTGACACCCGCTGGGCCTGGACGTCGACCTGTGGTCGATGGACCTGGCCGAACTGTCCGCCGCGCCGGGCTTCCCGGGCAGCGAGGCGCCGAGGGAGGAGGCCTGGGGGCTGGTGGCCGGAACCCCGAGGCACGCGGATGGCCCGACGGTGATCCTGCAGGGTCACGTGGATGTAGTCCCGGCCGGCGACCTGGGGCAATGGGCCGGTGACCCGTTCGTGCCCAGGGTCGACGGGGACCTGGTACACGCCCGGGGCGCGGCGGACATGAAGGCCGGGGTGGCGGCGAACCTCGCGGTGCTCGCGGCGATCCAGGCCAGCGGCGTGCGACCGCGCGGGCGGGTGTCGGGGCACTTCGTGGTGAGCGAGGAGGACGGCGGGCTCGGCGCGTTCGGCACGCTGCGCCGAGGGCACACCGGCGACGCCTGCATCATCACCGAGCCGACCGCGTCGACCCTGGTGACCGCCACCGCCGGGGCGCTCACCTTCCGCATCGAGGTACCGGGGCGGTCCGCGCATGCCAGCGTCCGGGACTCCGGGGCCAGCGCCATCGACGCCTACCAGCCCATCCACGCCGCGCTGGCCCTGCTGGAGGCCCGCCGCAACCTCGACCCCGACCCGCTGATGGCCGAGTACCCGGTGCCGTACGCGCTCTCGGTCGGCACCCTGCGCGCCGGCGAGTGGGCGAGCAGTGTGCCCGACCTGCTCGTCGCCGACGGGCGGCTCGGGGTGCGCCTGGATGAGGACCCGGCGGCCGCCCGGGACGAGCTGGAGCAGTGCGTGGCGGCGGCCTGCGCCGAGCACCCCTGGCTGCGCCACCACCCCGCCAGGGTGAGCTGGCCGGGCGGGCAGTTCGCCAGCGGCCGTTTGCCGGCCGGCCACCGGCTGGGCGAACTGGTCGCCGCGGCGCACGCCGAGGTCACCGGCGGCCCCCGGCCGGTGGAGCACGGCGCGCCCTACGGCAGCGACCTGCGGCTGTACGCCGGGGCGGGTGTGCCGACACTGCACTACGGGCCGGGTGACGTGCGCCTGGCGCACGGTCCCCGGGAATGCGTCTCACTGGCCGAGACCGTCCAGGTCACCCGCACGCTCGCGCTCGCCGTGCTGCGTGCGGCCGGCACCGACTAGCCCGCCCACCCGGGACGTCGGACTGATCGGACTGCGGCCATCGAGCGCGGCGGCGTCTCCGTCGGGTGAGCGCGGGCCGCCGCGGCGTTGCGGCGGCCCTGCTCGGGTCGGTAGGGCTAGACGCGCGGTCGGGCTAGACGCGCGGTCGGGCTAGACGCGCGGTCGGGCTGGGCGCGCGGTCGGGTTAGGCGCGCGGGTCGGTCAGCCGGGCGGCGCCGATTGCGATGCACGCCGCCAAAGCCGCCTGGATCGCCGTCGTGGTGACCACCGCGCCCTGGAAGCCGAGCGTGCCGGCGCTGAGCGCGGCGAACAGGGAACCCAGGGTGGCCACGCCAAGGGCCAGTGACGTCTGCTGGGCGGTGACCATCACGCCGCTGCCCGCCCCGGCGCTCTCCCTGGGCACCTGGGACAGCACCAGCCGGAACAGCGTCGGCGCGACCAGCCCCTGCCCCGCCCCGGCGACCAGGGTGCCGGGTGCCAGGCTGAGCACGGTCAGATGCGGCCACTCGAGCAGCACCGCGCCGATCAGCAAGAGCAGACCGAGCAGCTGGATCGCCGCGCCGGCGACCATCACCCGGCGCCCGAACCGGGCCACCAGTCCGCTGCTCAGCAAGGTAGTGGCCAGGTATGCCACCGCCATGGGGGTGAGCGCGAGCCCAGCGGCCAGCGGTCCCAGGTGCAGGCCGTCCTGCAGGGTGAGCGCGTAGACGAACATGAACCCGCCGAACCCGGCGAAGAACGGCACCGCGATGGCCAGGCCGTGCCGCATGCTGGGTAGCCGGGCCAGCGAGGTGGGCAGCAGCGGGGTGCCGCCCCGTGCCTCCATCCGCCGCTCCACCACGACAAAGGCGACCGCCGCGAGCGGGAACACCGCGAGCAGTACCCAGCACCAGACCGGCCAGCCGAGCGCGCGGCCCTCCATCACCGGGATCAACAGCGCCAGCATGGTCACGCCGAGCAGCGCGGTACCCCAGCCGTCCGTGCCTCTGGGGTTGCTCGCCCTGGTCTCCGGCAGCGTCCTGTTGGCCAGCACCAGCCCGAGCAGCCCGATCGGCACGTTGACCAGGAAGATCGGCCGCCAGCCCGCGCCGGCCAGGTTGGCGGACACCAGTACCCCACCGAGCAGCTGGCCGATCACCATCGAGATCCCGCCGGTGGCGCCGTAGTAGCCGAGCACCCGGGCGCGCCGCTCCCCGGAGGTGGTGGCCTGGACGATGGACAGCACCTGAGGCACCATCAGCGCCGCCGCCGCTCCCTGAGCGATTCTGGCCAGCACCAGCACCGTCGCGTTCGGGGCAAGGCCGCAGATCAGCGAGGTCAGGGTGAACGAGGCGAGCCCGGCGATGAACAGCCGGCGGTGACCGAAGGCGTCGCCCAGCCTTCCGCCGAGCACCAGCAGCACGGCAAAGGCGATACCGTAGCCAGCGACAATCCACTCCAGCGCGGCGGTGGTGGTGTGCAGGTCGGCACCGATCGTGGGCAGCGCGACGTTGACGATGAACAGGTCGATCGGCGCGAGCGCGGCGCCCAGTAGCACCGTCATCAGGCCGGCGCGGGTGAGCACCGGGGCCGACGTCCGGGTGGCAGTCGTCGGCAGGGCAGTAGCCGTCATGAATACTACGATCCGGGCGCGCTGAACCTGGTACCAGATGTTGTTTATCCAGGTATCTCCACTACCTGGTAACAGGGCTGTGGCGGTGTCAAGATGGCGGAATGACTGGAACGACCGAGGGCGTGCGTTCCGAATCCGAGCTGGTGCGCCGCCGCGAGCTAGCCAATTTCCTGCGTGCCCGCCGCGAGCGGATCTCACCGGAGCAGGTCGGGCTGCCGCTCGGTGGCCGCCGCCGCACACCGGGCCTGCGCCGCGAGGAGGTGGCGCAGCTCGCCGGGGTCGGCATCACCTGGTACACCTGGCTCGAACAGGGGCGGGACATCAACGCCTCCGAGCAGGTGCTCGACGCCATCTGCGGCAGCCTGCGGCTGGAGCCGCACGAGCGCGCGCACCTGTTCCTGCTGGCCGGTGCGCCTATGCCGGCGGCGGAGAAGGAGTGTCGGGCGATCACCCCGGCCATGCGCGCCATGCTCGGCAAACTGGACCCTTACCCGGCGGCGGTGTACAGCGCGCGCACCGACATCCTGGCCTACAACCGCTCCTTCAACTGGCTGTTCGACGTCGACTCGCTGCCGTTCGAGGAACGCAACTCGATGCTGCAATGCTTCACCAACCCCCGCTGGCAGGCGCGGATGCCCGACTGGGAGGACGGCATGCCCCGCTCGGTCGCCCAGCTCCGCGCCTCGATGGCCGACCACGGCGCCGAGCCCGGGTGGAAGTCGCTGGTCAAGCGGCTGCGCCAGGAGTCCCCGGCGTTCGCCGCGCAGTGGGAGAAGCACGAGATCCAGCCGATGCGCAACAACACCAAGCGCTTCATCCACCCCGACGCCGGCCTGCTCTGCTTCGACTACACCCATCTCTGGTTCGGCCGTAGCTCGGAGACCCGGCTGACCACCTACACCCCCGCCGACCCCGAAACCGCCGGCAAACTCCCCTCCTTCTGACCGCCGCCCCCCGACTCGCCCCCGACCCGGCGTAGGCGGCGCCAGAGCTCCCGATTCGGTGTACCAGGAGCGCCGGCTCGCCGGACGGGGGCTCGCTGGGTGCGGGGTTATTGGCGGAGTTGGTATTCGAGTTGTTCTTCGGTGAGGGCGCTGACTTCTAGGGCGATGGCGGCGATCTCTTCCCAGCGCGGGTCGGCGGTCGTCATGGTGGTGGCTAGGGCGGCGACCGTGCGCGAGGTGAAGACGTCGCGGACGCGGACCTCGTCGGTCTGTAGGGCGTCGCGCAGGCTTGCCACGATCTTGGTCGCCAGCACCGAGTCGCCGCCGCGGGACAGGAAGTCGTCCTCGATGCCGAGCGAGTCGTTTTCCAGGGTCTCCCGCCAGACGTCCAGCAGGACCCGCTCCAGGGCGGTGCGCGGCTCGGCGGCGGCGGCCGGCGTGGCGCTCATCTGCTCGTCCAGCAGCGCGGCGATGGCGCGGCGGTCCGGTTTGCCGTTGCGGGTCAGCGGCAGCTCGGCGCGCACCACGATCAGTTCGGGGACCATGTAGCCGGGCAACGCCTCTCCGGCTCCGGCGCGCAGCGCGGGTTCGGTCAGCGAGAGGTCGCCGGCGACCACCGCCTGCAGTGAACCGCCGCGGCGCTCGGTCAGCCGGGCCACCGCGCGGCGCACCCCGGGCAGCGCGGCCAGTGCGGCCTCCACCTCGCCCAGCTCGATGCGGTAGCCGCGCAGCTTGACCTGGTGATCGGCGCGGCCGAGGAACTCCAGGGTGCCGTCCGGCCAGTACCGGCCCAGGTCGCCGGTGCGGTACCAGCGGGCCTCCCCGCCAGCGCCGCCGACGTTGCGGAACTTCGCCGCGGTGCGCTCCGGGTCGCCCCGGTATCCGGCCGCCACGCCGGCCCCGCCGATCCACACTTCGCCGACGGCCCAGTCCGGTCGGTCCCTGCCCTGCCCGTCGACCACCCGGCAGGCCACGTTGTGCAGCGGCACGCCGTAAGGCACCGCGCGCCAGTCCGCCGGCACCCCCGCGTCCGACACCTCGCACTGGGTGGAGTGGATCGCGGTCTCCGTGGTGCCGCCGAGACCGACGAACCGGCAGCCGGGCACCTGCGCGGCCAGCCGCCCGGGCAGGTCCACGCCCACCCAGTCGCCGCCGAGCAGCACCACCCGCAGTGAGTCCCCCAGCCCGTCCGACTCGCCCACCACCAGCAGCATGTCCAGCAGCGCCGGCACGCAGTTGAGCAGCGTGACGCCGCGCTCGCGCACCAGCCGGGCCCAGTCCCGGGCCTCCCTGCGTTCCTCTTCGCGCACCACGACCACCGCGCCGCCCACCGACAGCAGGCCGAACACGTCGAACACGGACAGGTCGAACTCCATCGCGGACACCCCGAGCGCACGGTCGGACGCGCCCACGCCGTACCGGTCCACCAGGTCCTGGATGGTGTTCATCGCGGCGGCGTGCGGCACCTCCACCCCCTTGGGCTCGCCGGTCGAGCCGGAGGTGAACAGCAGATAGGCGATCGAGTCCGGGTCGGCCAGTTCGGCGCGGGTCAGCGGGTCGGGCCAGTCCAGCACATCCACCGGCGACACCGCGGCCAGATCCCCGGTGGACGCCACCAGCCGGTCGGTGATGATCAGCCGGGCGCCGGCGATGGACATGATCCGCCGCAGCCGGGCGTCCGGTTGGTCGGCGCCGATGGGCAGGTAGGTGCCGCCGGCGGCCAGCACGCCGAGGACCGAGGCGATCTGCTCGGGTCCCTTGGGCAGGCTCACCGCCACCGTGTCACCCGGGTACATCCCACCGTGGCGCAGCGCGGCGGCCACCCGCAACGCGCGGCCGGCCAGCTCGCCGTAGCTCCACACGCCGGTCTGGCCCCACATCAGCGCCGGCGCATCCGGCACATGCCCGGCGCGGGCGAAGAAACGCTCGTGCAGGCAGCGCCTCGGATACTCCAACGAGGTGTCGTTCACCCGGGCCCGGACCGCGCGCTGCTCGTCGCCGAGCAGGTCGGCCACCGGCTCGCGCCAGGCTTCGTCAGCCCCGGCCAGCCGATCCAGCAACCCGAGGAAGGCGGTGAACATGGCGTCCGCGACACCGGGCCTGAGCAGGTTCTCCCGGACGTCCCAGTTCACCAGCACACCGCCGTGCAGCTCGCTGACCTGCGCGTCCAGCAGCACCTGCGGACCCTGCGAGATGATCCACACCGGCTCCCCGAACTGCTCGAGCACGTCCGGGTGGAACAGCTCGCCGAGGCCGAGCGCGCTGGTGAACACCACCGGGGCCACCACCTGCTCGCCCCGGGCGCGAGTCAGCTCGCGCAGCACGTGCACCCCGGAGAACGCGGCGTGTTCGGCGCGCTCGTGCAGCTGCGCCTGCAGCCGCCGGGACCGCTCGGCGAACTCGGCCGACTCGCGCAGGTCCACGTCCAGGAGTACCGAGGAGGTGAAGTCGCCGACCAGCCCCGGCACGTCCGGGTGCAGCGGCTCGCGGTCGAACAGCGGCACGTTGAGCAGGAACCGGCTTGGCGCGCTCCACCCGCCGATCACCTCGGCGTAGGCGGTAGCCAGCGCCATGGCCAGGGTGACGCCGTGCCGGCGGGCCCGCTCGGCGAGCTGGTCGCGCAGCTCTGGCGCCAGCCACCGCGCCCGGCGACCGGTCCGGCCCGGTTCGGTGGGCCCCGCCTGGCGACCGGTCCGGTCCGGTTCGGTGGGCCCCGTATCGGCCCCAGCCTCGACCGGCAGCTCGGGGGCGCCGGGCAGCTCGTCGCGCCGCTGGGCCCACCACTGGGCGGCCCGCTCGACGGCCGGCGCGGCGGACGCCTCGTGCTCGGCCAGATAGCGGGCGAAGTCGTACTCCGGAGCGTCCCCGAGGTCGGCGTCCTCGGCGTAGCAGCGGGCCAGGTCGGCCAGCAGGACGCGGTAGCTGCGGGCGTCCGCGGCCACCATGTCCACGTCCAGGTGCAGCCGGCTGCGCCCGGCGGGCAGCAGGGTCAGTCCGAGGTCGAAGACCTGCCCGGCCTCGATGTCCAGCAGCTGGTGCGAACGCCGCTGGCGCTGCGACTCGAGCCGCTCGGCGACCTCGGCCTGGTCGGCGGCCCGCAGATCCAGCACGGTGACCGGCGGGTAGTCCCGGGTGGGCAGGACCCGCTGGGTGCCGTCGCCGGTCACGGTGACCCGCAGCATCGGGTGTCGGCGGACCACCGCGGCGACCGAGCGGGCCAGCCGGTCGGGGTCCACCGCCGGGCCGTCGAACTCGGTGTAGAGGTGCGCGGCGACCCCGCCCAGCTCCTGTCCGTCCTGGCGGCCGATCCAGTAGGCGTGTTGCAGTGGGGCGAGCCGGAAAGCCTCGGTCCCGGTTCTCGCCGCCAGGACCGGCTGTTCGGGCGCCGCCGGCCTCACCGCACAGGCCGCGAGCAACTCACGCCAGCGGGCCAGCGTCGGCTCGGCGGCGAGCTCCCCGAAGGACACCTCGAGCCCGTCCCGGCGCCATCGGCTGGCCATGTTCATCAGCCCGATGGAGTCCAACCCCCACTCGATCAGGTTCTCCGTGTCGGACGGCGTCTCGCCGTCCTCGGTGAGGAACTCCCGGACCTCCTGCAGCAGCGCGTTGATTGCCGCGTGGTCGGTCATCGTCATCGCTCCGTTTCTGGGGGGTCGTGAGTGGCGATGGTCGCTATAGCGACCA
>DASWST010000095.1:0-5280 GCA_036402515.1 Pseudonocardia sp. | reverse complement strand
GGCACGGGTGCAGCGGGATGGCTCTTGATTGGCCTGCACGCTGCGAGCACGCTGGGGCACCGGTGGTGTCTGGCGAGGCGGCGGCGGAGCTGCAGCCGGGATGGAGGTCCTGACGGATCTCAGGTCGAGCGGGCGGATGGCCGAGGAGCAGGCGGCGTTGCGCCGGGTGGCGATGCTGGTCGCCCGGGCGCCGCCGCCGGAGGAGGTGTTCGCCGCGGTCGCCGCGGAGGTCGGGCGGCTGCTCTCCGCGGATGTCACGCTCATGAGCCGGTACGACTCGGGCGGCGCGATAACGGTTCTGGGCGCGTGGAGCGGTACCGGCGCCGCGGTGCCCTTTCCGGTCGGCACCCAGACGAGCCCCGGCGGGCGGAACGTGACCACATTGGTGTTCCGGACCCGCCGTCCGGCGCGGATCGACGACTACGCCGGCGCCAGCGGGCCGTCCGCCGTCGTCGCACGCGGCTGGGGGTTCCGCTCGTCGGTCGGCGCGCCGATCAGTGTCGAGGGCCGACTGTGGGGCGTCATGACCGTGGCGTCCACCCGCGATGAGGCACTGCCGGCGGATACCGAGGCGCGGCTGGCCGGCTTCACCGAGCTGGTCGCGACCGCGATCGCCAACGCGCAGGCCCGGGTGGAGCTGCGTGGGTTCGCCGAGGAGCAGGCGGCGCTGAGGCGGGTTGCGACGCTGGTCGCCCGGGCGGCCCGGCCTGAGGAGGTGTTCGCCGCGGTCGCCGCGGAGGTCGGGCGGCTACTCTGCGCCGACGTCACGGGCATCAGCCGGTACGACCCGGACGGCGTGGCGGCCGCCGTTGGCGGGTGGAGCCGTACCGGCGACTCTGTGTCCTTCCCCGTCGGCACCCGGGTGCGCCTCGGTGGGCGGAACGTGGTGTCGCTGGTGTTCGAGACGGGCCGGCCGGCGCGGATCGACGTCGGCGCCGACGGCTCTGGCGAGCCCGCTACCTTCGCCCGTGAGCGGGGGTTCGGCGCCGTTGTCGGCGCACCGATCATCGTCGAGGGCCGGCTGTGGGGCGTCGTGATGGTGATATCCATGTCCGAAGAGCCGCTGCCGTCCGATACTGAGGTGCGGCTGGCCGGCTTCACCGAGCTGGTTGCCGCCGCCCTGGCCAATGCCGAGGCCCAGGCCGCGCTGACCGCCTCCCGCGCGCGGATCGTGGCCGCCGCCGACACTACCCGCCGCCGCTTCGAGCGCGATCTGCACGACCGCGCGCAGCAGCGGCTGGTCGCCCTCGCGCTGCACCTGCGCACCGCGGTGCAGGCGGCGGTGCCACCCGAGGCTGATGGGCTGCACGCGCAGCTGGACGGGGTCGCCGCCGAGCTGATCGGCGTGCACGACGAGCTGCGAGAGCTCGCCCGCGGCCTCCACCCCACCGTCCTGGCGGACGGCGGACTGCGCCCGGCTCTGAAGACGCTCGCCCGCCGCTCCGCCGTCCCCGTCCGCCTCGACGTCCGCGTCGACCGGCGGCTGCCCGAGCCGATCGAGCTCGCCGCCTACTATGTGGTCTGCGAGGCGCTGACGAACGCCGCCAAGCACGCGCACGCTTCCGAAGCGGTTGTCCAAGTGGAGGTGGGCGAGGGGGTTCTGCGGGTCCGCGTCCGCGACGACGGACGCGGCGGCGCCGACCTCACCCTCGGCTCTGGCCTCGTCGGCCTCAGGGACCGCGTCGAGGCGCTCGGCGGCCGGCTCTCGCTGCGTAGTCCGCGCGGAGCAGGCACCACCCTGCACATCCAGCTCCCGGTGGCGGCCGGCAACGTTCGCGACGAAGCAGTAACCCCCCTCCGGCACGCGACCACCCAGATGCTCGGCCTGTTACTGCTGGACGGCTGGGCACCGTACTTCGCCGAGCTCGCCCAGGCCATCGACGACGAAGCCGAGCGTCGCGGCTGGTACCTGCAGGTGGCCAACAGCTCCCGAAATGAGAACCGGGAGATGCGCCATCTCAACTACTTCGAGGCATTCCGGACCCGCGGCATCATTGTGGCACCCCAGCGCGACATCTCGGCCCGGCTCGAACAACTCACAAAGCGCGGAATGGTCTGCGTCCTCCTCGACCCGCCGCACTGGCACCCGGCGCCGGACGCTATTCCGTCGGTCGCCGTCGACCACGTCAACGGAGGCTCATTGGCCGCTCAGCACCTCCTCGACCGCGGCAGCCGCCGCTTCGCCTTCGTGGGCAACACCGCCCAAACGCACAGTCAGGACCGACTGACTGGATTCACCACGACCCTCCGGCAGAGCCGTCCCGATGCCGTCATCGACATCATCGAGACCATCGACCTGACCGTGGGCTCGGCCACGCCTGCCGCGGACCACATTGCGCGACTGCCGGACGCCGAACGGCCGGACGGTCTCCTGGCCGCCAACGACCTGGTGGCCATCGGACTCCTGCACGCCTTGACCAACGCGGGCCTGCAAGTACCGCGGGACATCCGCCTGATGGGCTACGACGACATCGACATGGCCGCGGAGCTCGTCACACCGCTCAGCACAATACGTCAACCGATCCAACAACTCGGAACGACTGCTGTGCGGCTCCTGATCGACCAGATCGACGGGACCACAAGCGGCGAGCCACCACACGTGGTGCTCCAACCCGAGCTGGTCGTCCGGGCTACAACCTAACGGCCAGCGCTCCTGAACGTGTTCAGTTCCCTCAGGACCGCACAGGACCATACGCAAATGGCCAGGTCACAGCTCGTCGCGAACGCTCGACGCCTGCCGGGTCGTGGTCCACGAGAACGGTGATGTACGCCGTGCTCACTGCGCACGCGTCCATGAGGTACGGCCCGCCGCGGGTTGTACGTCACCGTTCAGCCCGTGAGCAGCGCCGCTGGGTCGGTGAAGAGGAGCTCGTGCGCCTCGGCAACTGGCTGGTTCACTAGCTTGCCGTCGAGTGTGCTCAGGCCCTTGGCCAGCGATGGGTCGGCCGACGCGGCCGCCCGCACGCCGTGGCCCGCCACCCGCATCAGGTAGGGCAGGGTCGCCGAGGTCAACGCCAGGGTCGAGGTCCGGGCCACCGCCCCGGGGATGTTGGCCACGCAGTAGTGCACCACGCCGTCCACCACGTAGGTCGGGTCCGAGTGCGTGGTTGGCCGGCTGGTCTCGAAGCAGCCGCCCTGGTCGATGGCGATGTCCACCACGACGCTGCCCGGGCGCATGCTGGCGATCATCTCCCGACTCACCAGCTTCGGCGCCTTGGCCCCCGGGACCAGCACCGCGCCGATGACCACGTCGGCGTCCGCGACGTAGGCGGCGGTGCGCGCCCGGTTGGGCACCACCAGGTCGAGTCGACCGCCGAAGATGTCCGATAGGTAGGCCAGCCGCGCGGGGTTGGTGTCGAGCACGCGCACGATGGCCCGCATGCCCAGCGCGATCTTCGCCGACTCGGTGCCGGAGACCCCGCCGCCGATGATCAGTACCTTTGCGGCGGGGGTGCCGGGCACGCCGCCCAGTAGCAGGCCCGCTCCGCCTGCCGGGCTCTCCAGGTGGTGGGCCGCCGCCTGCACCGCCATCCTGCCGGCGACCTCGCTCATCGGGGTGAGCAGCGGGAGCCTGCCGTCCGGGGTCTGCACTGTCTCGTAGGCGATGGAGTCGATTTGCTTGGCCATCAGAAACTCGGTGAGCGGCTTGTCGGCGGCCAGGTGCAGGTAGGTGAACAGCTGTTGCCCGTCGCGGAAGCGGTGGTACTCCGCCGCGATCGGTTCCTTGACCTTGACGATCAAGTCGGCGCCGGCGAAGACCTCGTCCGCGCTGGCCACCACCTTCGCCCCGGCCGCGGCGAACTCGGAGTCAGGGAACCGGGAACCCGCCCCGGCGTCGGTCTCGACCAGCACCTCGTGTCCGCTGTGGACCAGGTCGGCCACGCCGTCCGGCTGCACCGACACCCGGTTCTCGTTGTCCTTGATCTCCTTGGGCACCCCGACGACCAGCTTCGCCACGAGTCCGCTCCTTCCACGCAAAGATCACCGCCCGCGCGGTCGCACCGATCACACCACCGAGACCGGGCTCCGGGCTAGAGAGAGTTCCGGGGCTAGTTCGATCACGGTGCTGTTTCTGCCAGGTCACGGCGTTGTTGATGTCCTTTGGGCGGATGACCTATGCGTGGTAACCAGCGTGCGAGGTCGAAGATTTCGGCGAGGCGGCGGCCATGATGGTGGTTTGTTCGCCCGACGCGGTCGGTGGGCATTCGCGGTCGATCTACCGACCATGCTCCACGGTGCGTGTGCAAGCGCGGGAAGCGGAAACGGCGGCGGCGGACCAACCCGGGTGCCCCTGGGGCTGGTGTGGCCAATGTGGCCGATGTGTCCTATGTATAGAATTGTTGCGTGTCTGCTACGGCGTCGTCTGCCAACCCTGAGGGGCCCAATCGCGCACTCGATCTGCTGATCGGCATCGCCCTGGATGACCTAGACCAGGGAAACCTCGACGTCGAAACCGCACTGCGGCTTGTGGCCCAACGTGCATGGGACCAGGGGTACCGAGCGGGCGACGCGAACGTCGGTGACGACTACCCCCAGGTTCAAGACAACGGCGATGGCACGCCGCCTCGGTAACACCCCGGCGCGAGACGGCAAACGCCTCCCGCTCAGTCTTGAGAGACCGGGTGGCGGCACCGTGCTTGACCGCGACTGACTTACCCCCGATATACAACGCGCCCGCCGGAGCCACGGCCGGCCGCAGCCGGCCACAGCCCCGTGCGCGTTCAGTCGCAGCCAGCGGGTGGTCACGAGCACATTGTGCAGCCTGGCGAGGGATGACTGGAAACGAGTACGAAGGATCGATTTCCGGGCTACCTGGGTAACGATATCGACTCGAAATGAACGAGTCCGAACAAGCGCCCGTGATCGGTGTATGAGAACAATTCTGCTCGCCGCCTCCGTCCTTGTTCTTGGTACCTTTGCCGCCGGCTGCGGTGGCAACAGCTCGAGTGGTCCGGCCGCTGCTTCGCCGACAGCCGTGGCTTCACCGACCGCCGTCGCTTCACCTCGACCTGCTGACGCTGGGCTCACCCCTACCGTGGCGACCGCGGCGGATGTCAAGCTCGGCACGATCCTCATCGACGGGCACGGCGCGACGCTCTATCTGTTCGAGAAGGACACCGCCAACCACAGCAACTGCACGGGCACCTGCGCTGGGGACTGGATTCCCTTCACGACGAGCGGGGGTGCGCCGCCCGTGGCGGGTCCGGGAACCACAGCCGCGGTGCTTGCCACGATCACTCGTGCGGACGGTTCGACCCAGGTCACCTACAACGCCCACCC
>DASWST010000094.1:0-16811 GCA_036402515.1 Pseudonocardia sp. | reverse complement strand
CCACAGCCACGTCCGGACCTCCCGCCGTCCGGCCAGCGGAAAGGCGTTCACAGGTTCTCCTTCCGGTCCGCCACCGCCGCCCAGAGCGGGCTGTGGCTGATCACCACCGTGGTTCTGCCCCGGCGCAGCCGGGCCACCCGCTGGGCGATCCGCGCCTCGGTGTGCGCGTCCACCGCCGAGGTGGGTTCCTCCAGCACCAGCACGTCCGGGTCGGCGGCCAACGCCCTGGCCAGCATCAGCCGCTGGCGCTGCCCGCCGGACAGCCGCCGACCCTGTTCGGTGAGCTGCTCGCGGGCGCCGGCGGGCAGCCCGTCCACCACGTCGGTGGCGTCGGCGGCCCACAGCACGGTGTCCAGCCCCAGCGACCCGCCGTGCCCTGTCCCACCGTGCGCTGTCTCGCCCTGGCTGACCTCGTCGGCCAGCGCTCCGGAGAACAGCACGTCCTGGTTGTGCGCCAACAGGATGCGGCGGCGTACCTCGGCCAGGTCGGCGTCGGCCAGCGGCACCGTGTGGGTACCCCAGCCGGCGCGCACCGGCGAGTCGACGTACCGGCCCAGCCGGTCGGCCAGCTGGTCCGCCGGGCCGGCCGGCACCACCACGGTGAGCACCCCGGGCCGGCAGTCCAGCCCGTTGCCCGGGTCGGTCAGCCCGAGCGCGCCGGGCGGCAGCGCGACCGGATCGGCCGGCGAGGTGAGCACCGGGCGCAGCCGCAGGATGCCCAGCACGCGCTGCCCCGCGACCGCCCCCTCGCTCACCTTGTGCGCGGCCTCGGTGGCGATGCTCACCGGGATCACCAGGTATGCCGAGACGCCGTAGTAGGCCACCAGCTGGCCGACGCTGATGTCGCCGGCCAGCGCCAGCCGGGCGCCGAGCCAGGTCACCCCGACGGTGACCAGACCGGGCAGCAGTACCTCGATGCCGGACAGCCAGGAGTCGATCCGCCCGGCCGCAACTCCGGCCCGGCGCACCCGCTGGCTGGTCTCGGCGAACCGGTCGGCGAACCGCCGCTCACCGCCGATCCCGCGCAGCACCCGCAGTCCGGACACGATGTCGGCGGCCATCGACGTCGCCGCGCTGACCTGCTCTCGATGCGCCTCGGTACGCCGGCGCAACGGCCCGAGCAGCGGTGCCACCCCGGCGGTGGCCAGCGGTACGCCGACCAGCACCACGACGCCGAGCAGCGGGCTGCTGTTCAGCAAGGCGACCGCGATCACGCCGAAGGCCACGAGTGACCCGGTGGCCCGGCCGATGATCTCGAACAGGTTGCCGATCTGGTAGATGTCGGACGAGCCGACCGCCACCACCTCGCCGGTCCGGATCTTGCCGGGCAGCGCGGCGCCAACCCGGGCCGCGTGCGCGAGTACCGCCCGTTGGGTGCGCGTCGCGGCCAGCAACCAGGCCCGCGAGGAGTAGAACTCGCTGAGCCCGACGCCGCTGGCCTGAACCGCGCCCAGCGCCAGGATCACGCCGATCCAGGTCCACAGGCCGGGCCCGCTGGTCGCGCCGGGCCCGCTGCCCCCCGGTCCGCCCACGGCGGCATCGATGGCGCGGCCGATGGCCAGCGGCATGACCGCCAGCGGCACAGCCGCCAGCACGCTGAAGAGGATGGCCGAGAGAAGGGTGCCCGGCATGGCGCGCAGCAGCGACCACAGCAGCCGAGGCACCGAACGGGCAGAGGAATTGAATCAATAGGTCATGCCGGCAGGCTACCTAGATCAGCACGGGGTCCGCCACGAGGTTTTGTCGGGTGTCCAGCCAGCGATGCCCGCCGGATATCGGGCCATGTCCAACCGGTGTTGGACGGGTATCGGCACCGCGACCTAGTGTCCGGTCATGGGTACGAAGGGCCGGATGACCTTCGATGCTCGGTGCGTTCGACCTGGCCGGGTACCGTGCGGCCCTGATGATGTCCCTGGATCAGGTGCGCGGGTTCGTCACGGTGGCCGAGGAGGGCCACTTCGGGCGGGCGGCCGCGCGCCTGCAAATCACTCAGCCGCCGCTGAGCCGGCAGATCCAGAAGCTGGAACGGGAAGTCGGCGTGCGACTGCTGGACCGAACCCAGCGCGGCGTGGTGCTCACCCCGGCCGGCCGGGTCTTCCTGGCCGAGGCGCAGCGGCTGCTGGCCCTGGCCCAGGCGGCGCCGGACACCGCACGCCGGGTGGCCGCCGGCGAGCTGGGGACCGTGCGCATCGGATTCACCGCCGTCTCCGGGTTCTGGGTGCTGGGGCAGATCCTCAACCAGCTGGAGGCGGCGCTGCCGTCGGTCGAGCTGGTGCTCAGCGAGATGGTCAGCTCGGCGCAGATCGACGACCTGCGCAGCGGCCGGTTGGACCTGGCGCTGGCCCGCCCACCGATCGACGCCACCGAGTTCAATTTCCGCCTGGTGCACCAGGAGCCGATGGTGGTCGCGCTGCCGGCGGCACACCCGCTGGCCGCCGAGCCGGGTCCACTGTCGGTGGCCGGACTGGCCGGGGCGGCGCTGCTGCGCTACTCGCCCGACCAGGCCCGCTACTTCGCCGATCTGACCGGTCGGGTGCTGGCCCCGGTCGCATACACCTCGACGCACTACCTCACCCAAATCCATACGATGGTCGGGTTGGTCGCCGCCGGCCGCGGTGTCGCGCTGGTGCCGTCCTCGGCCACCCACCTGAAGCTGGACGGGGTCCGCTTCCGACCGCTGGCCGAGCACGCCGACTACCCGGTGGAGCTGCACGCGGTCTGGCGGCGGGCGGCCGTCAACCCGGCGCTGCTGAGCATCGTCGCGCTCCTGGACAGGCTCCGACTGGACGCCTGAGCCCCATCTCGCCGGAAGGGCCCACACCGCTGTGACCACGTCCGCAACCGACACGTCCGCAACCGACACGTCCGCAACCGCCACGTCCGACCCAGCCACGTCCGAGCCGGCCGCTCGGGCCGGTGCCGCCGGCGACCGCATCCAGGCCGCGCGGATCGCCTCGGTGACCCTGCCGCTGTCCACCCCGATCAGCGACGCCAAGGTGCTGACCGGGCGGCAATCGCCGATGACCGAGGTCGCCATGTTGTTCGCCGAGATCACCACGGCGGAGGGCCGGGAGGGGCTCGGGTTCAGCTACTCGAAGCGGGCCGGCGGGCCAGGGCAGTTCGAGCACGCCAAACAGATCGCCCCGGTGCTGCTCGGCGAGGATCCCAGCGACATCGCCAAGATCTGGGACAAGCTGGTCTGGGCGGGCGCCTCGGTGGGCCGATCCGGGCTGTCCGTGCAGGCCATCGCGGCGTTCGACGTGGCGCTGTGGGACCTCAAGGCGAAGCGCGCCGACCTGCCACTCGCCAAGCTGCTCGGCGCGCACCGCGACTCGGTCCGCTGCTACAACACGTCCGGCGGCTTCCTGCACACCCCGATCGAGCAGGTGGTGGCCAACGCCGCCGAGTCGGTCGAGGCCGGCATCGGCGGCATCAAAATCAAGGTCGGCCACCCGGACAGCACCACCGATCTGGCCCGGGTGAGCGCGGTGCGCGAGCGGATCGGGGACCGGGTGGCGCTGATGGTCGACGCCAACCAGCAGTGGGACCGGCCGACCGCCCGGCGGATGTGCCGCACCCTGGAGCGCTTCGGGCTGGTGTGGATCGAGGAGCCGCTGGACGCCTACGACGCGGAGGGGCACGCCATGCTGGCCGCCACCTTCGATACCTCGATCGCCACCGGGGAGATGCTCACCAGCGTGGCCGAGCACGCCGAGCTGATCCGGCACCGGGCGGCCGACATCCTGCAGCCGGACGCGCCCCGGATCGGCGGGATCACCCCCTTCCTCAAGGTGATGACCCTGGCCGACCACCACAACCTGCAGCTGGCCCCGCACTTCGCGATGGAGATCCACCTGCACCTGGCCGCCGCCTACCCCCGGGAGCCGTGGGTGGAGCACTTCGACTGGCTGGAGCCGCTGTTCAACGAGCGGATGGAGATCGCCGACGGGCGGATGCACCTGTCCGCGCGCCCCGGGCTCGGCGTCACTCTCAGCGAGCAGGCCAGGGAGTGGACGGTGGCCAGCCACGAGGTGCGTGGTTAGCCCAGCCCGACTAGGGCAGCCAGGACCCCAGCCCCAACTAGGGCAGCCAGGACAGGTGGCCGGCCAGCAGGGCGTAGCCGACGAACGCCACCACGTCCAGCAGGGTGTGCGCGCCGACCAGCGCCCACAGCCGACCGGTGCGCTGCCACACCCGGCCGAACACCGCCCCCATCACCAGGTTGCCTACCCCGCCACCGATCCCCTGGTACAGGTGGTAGGCACCGCGTACCAGCGCGGACACCGCAACCGACCGGTTGGGCCCCCAGCCAAGCTGGCGCAGCCGGGTGAGCAGGTAGCCGGTGAGCAGCACCTCCTCGGCCCACGCGTTGCCCGCCGCCGAGAGGATCAGCACCGGCAGCCGCCACCAGGTGTCGGTGAGCGTGCTGGGCTGCACGGTCAGGTTCAGCCCGACGGCCCGGGCCAGCAGGTACAGCCCGAGGCCGGGAATGCCGATCAGGGCCGCCAGGCCGACCGCCATGAGGGCGTCCCGACCGGGTTGGTTGCGGTCCAGCCCGATGTCGCGCAGCCGCAAGCCGGCCCGCACCAGCAGATATCCACCCAGCGCGCCCCAGCCGACCAGCTGCACCACGTAGCTCAGCTGCAGCCCGAGGTCGATGTACGGGTTCACCGCCGCCGGTGCGTTGAGCGCCACGTGCTGCTTGTCCAGCGGACCGCGCAGCGCGGACTGCAGCAGGGAGAGCGCGCTGCGCACCCCGGACAGCCCGAGGGTGATACCGAAGACCAGCCACAGCTCGGTGGTCAGCAGCCGCCGCTCCGGCGGATTCAGCGGGTCCGGGTTGTTCGGCCAACTCGGCGTCAACCAGCCACGCAGCCCGCCCGTCACGATCGCCGACGCTACCCGGCGGCTACCCTGGCCTGGTGCGCCGGTTCGTGTTCGCCCCTCGGTGGGTCTTCGGGCATGTGCTGGTGCTCGCCGCGATCGCCAGCTGCGTGCTGCTGGGCGACTGGCAGTGGGGCCGGGCGGAGGTCACCCACTCGCTGCAGAACATGGCCTACGCGCTGCAGTGGCCGTTGTTCGCGGTGTTCTTCGCGGTGAGTTGGTGGCGGATGCTGCGCCTGGAGTCCCGGCGCCTGGACGAGGAAGCCGCCGACGCGGTGGCCGACTCCGAGTCCGACGCGGACCCGGCCCAGCCCTCGCGGGCTTCCCAGCCCGAACCGGCCCAGCCGCTCCAGCTTGAGCCGGCGAGGCCGGTCGTGGCCCGGCAGGCGCCTGTCCAGGCCGATGAGGACGACGACCCGGAGCTCGCGGCCTACAACCGGATGCTCGCCGAGCTGGCCGCCCGCGACCAGGAAGCCGAAGCCGCACGTGATCAAGCAGCTGGAGCCTCCCGCCGCCGCTAGCTGCCCGCCCGTTCGGCAAGGCGGATCGGGGGCCGGCGTAACCTCGGCTGGGTGGATAGCCGCAAGATCGCGCTGATCGCGTACCGGGTCATGGCGTACATCACCGGTACCGGGTTGTTGGTGCTGGTCTGTATCGCCATGCCGATCAAGTACATCGGTGGCAACAACCAACCGGTCGCCATAGTCGGCGCGCTGCACGGGTTCTTTTACATGGCCTACGTGGTGTGCACGCTGGTGTTGGCCGAGCGGTGCCGGTGGCGGCCGGTGCGCGCCGTGCTGGTCGCGCTTGCGGGGACCATCCCGTTCGTGTCGTTCTACGCCGAGCGGAAGGTCACCAAGCTGGTGCGGGCGATGGGCCCGACGCCGAAGGGCCGCTCGACCGGTGGCTCAGCGCGCCCGGAAGGGACAGCCGACCAGCAGTCCGACCTGCGCGCGTAGCTGCTCGGCGGTCTGCGCCGGAGACTCGAACGCCAGCCGCACGTCGTGGTCCCCGTCCTCGGCCTCGACCCGCAGCCGGATGCCCAGCCGATCCACGCCGAGCGGGCGAATCCGGCAGCCGGACTTCTGCCGCAGCGGCTCGGGGAGGTGCCGGGCCAGCGAGGCGAACACGTCCGGGTGGGCCTCCTCCAGGTGCTGCAGCCACCCGTTCTCCAGCTGGCAGAACGGATCAGGGGAGGCGGCGGCGAGCTCGGCCGGCGCCAGCGGACCGGTGCCCTCGGCGTCGGCGATCACCGCTGATCCGGGCCGCAGCCGGAGCAGGCTGGCGCCGTGCCCGAGGTCGAGCAGGCGGGGGTGTGGGCGCTGTTCCGCGACGTCCATGGCGAGCCGCCGGGCGTAGGTGGGGCCCGGCGCAACCAACCAGCCGCTGATCCAGAGCAGCCCCCGGACCGGCTCGCGCAGCGCCACCGGAGCGGTATCGGTGAGCTCCAGCATGGCCGGCAGCCCGCTGCGCGGGCCCTCCCGCACGCAGTCCATCAGCTCGTGATCGCTGGGCAGCAGCAGCGTGGCCGCGCCGTCCGGATCTACGTCGTGCAGCAGCGGAACGACCCGCTGCGTCTGATCCAGGCCAACGACGGCGGCGTGGCCCCCTCGGCTGGCGATGCTGCGCGCGCGCTCAGCATTGGACGGCGCGAGCGGCCGGCGGAGTCGGGTACTACCCACGGATACACCTCCAGGTTATTAGGTGAGCCTAACCTAGCGCCGGAAGGCTGGCGAGACCCCCGATGGGAGTGCTCCCGAACACGGCGGGCGACTACCACGGCCGTGCGCAGCCGTTTTGGATATCGCCCAGGGGAGCGGTTAGGTTCGATCGGTGTCGACCGTGCACGAGGGCGAGCCCGGGGGTTCCTCGACCCCGATTCCAGCTTTGTTCGCCCACCTCGTCGACGACACCACCCTGTTGTTGCCCCGGCGGTCGGTCCCGCCGGTGAGCGAGGTCCTGGCGCGCTACCTGAGCGGGCGGGACGGCGACTACGGCGGGATGGCCGGCCAGCTGGTCTGCCCGGTGTCCCGGCTGCCCGAGGTGGTGACCGAGTTGGTCAAGCTGGCCCCGATCAGGCCGGTGGACCTCTCCCTGGTGGTGGACACCGGCCTCGGCGCGGTACCCAAGGCGCTGTCCCTGGTGATGTCCCGGGAGGCACTGCTGACTCCGTGCACGGTGGAGACCGCCGCGCCCGCGGATGTGGATTCGACCTGGTTGGAGCGGGTGTCGGAGTTCGTGCCGGACGACGTGCTGCCGGTGGTCGAACCGCGCCGGCCGCTGAGTGGGGAAACCCGGCAGTGGTTGGACGCGGTGCGCCGGGTGTCCGAACACGGCTGCACGCCCAAGCTGCGCTGCGGCGGCCCGCGTGCCTCGGACGTGCCGAGCGTGGATGAGATCGCCGACTTCGTGGCCGCCGCCGATGGCGCCCCCGCTGGGTTCACCACCAGCCTCGGCCTCCCGCACGCCGTGCGGCAGGTCGACGAGGCCACCGGGCGGGTCGAGCACGGCATGCTGAACCTGCTGGTCGCGGTGGCCAGGGCGCTGGTCAACGGGGACGTCCGGGCCGCGCTGGGGGAAACCGACGCCGGCGCGCTGGTGCGCGAGGTGGCCCGGCTGTCCGAGGCGGCCGGCGGCGCGGTGCGCGGCCTGCTGGCCCGCTGCGGCTGCGGGCCGACCGACCAACCGGCCGCCGAGCTCGCCGGCCTCGGCCTGCTCAAGCCCTAGCCCGGGGCGTCAGCCGAGCAGCTCGTCCAGGGCTTCGGCCACCCGCTGGGCGCACACCCTTGGCGACAGTCCACCCACGCCGGTGCCCAGCCCGGGCAACGCCAGCGAGCCGAGCGCCTCGCGCACCGCCCGGCCGTCCGGCAGCACGCCGTCCCGCCAGCGGCGGATCACCGCGCGCGCGGCCTGCCCGGCGGCGGCACCGGAGCGGTGCAGCCGTTCCCCGGGTTGGCGCATGGTCGGCGCGCTGATCAGCCACGCCGGCGCGGGTGGGGCGGCCTCGGTCGGCACGATCACCGTCTGGCCCACCGGCAGCTCGCCGCCGTACTCGGCGGCGATCGCCGCGCGCACCCGGTCCTCGATGCCGGGCAGCCACCGCGCGTAGACGCCGTCGATCCCGCCGCGCATCCAGCCGAACGAGTTCGCCGGGGACACCACCGCGTCCACCGCCAGGTCGGTCACCGAACCCCGGTGCACCCGCACCCAGTCCCGCTCGCCAGCCAGCCCGTCCCAGGCCGACGCCATCGGCTCGTCCACCGCCACCAGCACCAGCTCAGGAACCTCGCCCACCCGGCCAGCCTAGGACGGTCGCTGTAGGCGGTTAGGCTCGGTGGCGTGTCCCGCCTGGCGTTCCTCGGTCCCCGTGCCACCTTCGCCCACCAGGCCCTGCTCCGGCTCCCCGAGTCGCAGGGCGCGGAGCTGCTGCCCTGCACCACCACCACCGGGGCACTGACAGCGGTGCGCAAGGGAGAGGCGGACGCCGCCCTGGTGCCGATCGAGAACAGCGTGGAGGGCGGGGTCCCGTCGGTGTTGGACGCGCTGGTCGTGGACCCGCCGCTGGTGATCGCCAAGGAGACGCAGCTTGCGGTGCGGTTCGCCCTGATGGCCCGCCCGGGCACGGCGCTGGCCGACATCCGCTCGGTCGCCTCCCACCCGCACGGCGAGGCGCAGACCCGGCATTGGCTGGCCGCAAACCTGCCGGAGGCCGCCGTGCTGATGTCCAGCTCCACCGCGGAGGCCGCCGCGCAGGTCTCCCGGGGGGAGCTGGACGCCTCGGTGTCCGCGCCGGTGGCCGCCAACGTGCACGGCCTGGAGATCCTGGCCGACGACATCGCCGACAACGCCGCCGCGGTGACCCGGTTCGTGCTGGTCCGCCCGCCGGGCCCGCCGCCGGCGCCGACCGCCCTGGACCGCACCACGCTGGCCGCCACCACGGAGAACCGGCCGGGTGCGCTGCTCGGCATCCTCACCGAGCTCGCCGTCCGCGGTATCGATCTGACCAGGATCGAGTCCCGGCCGATCAAAGGACGCCGCGACGAGTACTGGTTCCACCTGGACTGCACCGGGCATGTGGCGCAGCCGGGGATGGGGGAGGCGGTGGCGGCGCTGCACCGACGCTGCGTGCGGGTGCGCTACCTGGGTTCGTACCCGAGAAGTGCCGCGCCGGAGACCGAGCAGCCCGGGGTTAACGGCGGGTCGGGGAAGCTAACGGCGCTGGTCACCGAGCCGGTGAACGGTTACGCGGCGGACCGGTTCGCCGAGGCGGCCGCCTGGCTGGCCGGTGTGCGGGCCGGGACGATGGCGTGAGCGCGGCGAACCCGGGCGGGATGAGTGGGCCGTTGCTGGTGCTGGTGCGGCATGGCCAGACCAACTCCAACGTGATCAAGTCGCTGGACAGCCGCCCACCTGGGCCGCCACTGAACGAGCTGGGGATGGCCCAGGCTGAGGCGCTCGCGGAGGCGATGTCGGTGGAGCCGGTCACCGCCGTATACGCCTCCACCGCGGTACGTGCCCAGCAGACCGCCGCCCCACTCGCCGCCCGGCACGGGCTGTCCGTCGAGGTCGTACCCGGCGTGCACGAGGTGTTCTGCGGCGACCTGGAGGGGCGCTCGGACGAGGCCGCCCGGGAGAGCTTCGACGAGGTCTACACCTCCTGGGCGGACGGGGAGCTGAGCCGGCGGCTGCCCGGCGGGGAGTCCGCCGACGAGCTGCGGGAGCGGTTCCTGCCGGTGGTCGCACGGCTCTGGGCCCGGCATGCCGACCGGCCTGATCGGCTGATCGTGCTGGTTAGCCACGGCGCCGCGATCCGGCTGGCGGCCGGTGCGCTGATCGGTGAGTACGCCGACACCCGGTACGTTCCGAACGCCGGGCGGGTGGTGCTCGCGCCGCTGCACGGGCCGGAGAGCGTGCGGGATGGCTCGGCCGGCGAGCCAGGCGGGTGGCTGCTCAAGTCCTGGGACGAGGGCTCCCCGGTACCTGGGGACGCCACCGGCGGGGCCGGCGAGTAGCCGCAAGGCCGTGCGCGCGGATCCGTGCGCGCGGGGTGCCGAGGCGCCCGTCGAGGCGTCGGGCTCAGCCCGGGGTGGTCGGGTTCGTTCCGGCCGGCTTGGGCAACTCCGCCGGCTTGTCACCGCCCAGCGGGTTGGCCTGCCCGGCCGCGCCGCCCAGTGGGTTGGTGCCCTGACCGGCCGCGCCGCCCAATGGGTTGGTCGGTTGCCGGTTGTCGCCGCCCAGTGGGTTGGTCGGTTGGCGGTTGTCGCCGCCGCCCAACGGGTTCGCCGGCAGCGGATTGGCCGGCAGCGGGACCGGTGGGGCGATGGACGGCTGGTCCTGTGCCGGCTCCGGCGGCGAGTCGCTGTCGTCCGAGTTGTCGTCCCTGGCGGAGTCGGAACCTGAGCCGGGCGCGGGGGCGCCGGGCGGAACCTGCAACTGGGCCGGCGGGGCGGGCTTGTCGCCGATCTGCACCGGGCCCTTCACGCTGCCGATGATCGGGGCGTAGCCGCTCTTGTCCGGCAGCACGGCGGCCAGGTTGCAGGCCACCTTCCTGGTCCCGGCCGACCAGGACTGCTGGGTGAGGTTGTTCCAGATCACCACGAGCTTCTTGTCGCTGATCACGTTCCCGCCGCCGGAGTAGTCGGCGGCCAGCTTGGTGCACGCCGGCTGCAGGAAGCCGTCCTGGTCGTTCGCCGAGGGAAACTTGTCCTTGAACTTCTGGGTCATGTCGATCGCGCCGACCGACTCCTCGGCGTGCGGCAGCGCACAATCCACCGGGTCCCCGATGAATCGGCCATCGATGCCCAGGCAGGTGCCCGGCGGACGGATGTCGGCCTGGTCCTGGGCGGCTACCTTGCCCATGATCGGGTACAGCGCGCCGGACCGGGAGAACCGCTGAAGCCCGCAGCGCAGCGTCCGGTCGCCGTCGCTCCAGCTCTTCTCGGACGGCTTCAGCGCGCCCGCCCGGAACGCGCCGCTCGGGTCGTACTTGCCGGTCAGGTAGTTCACCACGAGCGGGGTGCAGCGTTCGTTGACCAGCTCACGGAAGCGCTGGTTGGTGGGCAGCGGGACACCCGGGTTGAAGTCGGTGAGTTGGACCGGACCGGCCTGCTCGAACAGGTGCTGGCGCGAGCAGTCCACCGTGATGGCATCGGCCGCGTCCGCGCGCTGCCAGATCAGGCAGGTGCCCGGGGTGGGCGGCGGCGGGGTGCGTTCGGAGAGCGGCCGTTCGTTCTCCGGCACCGGCGCGGAGGCCAGCGTGCTGAGCACCGGGACGCGGGCTCCGACCACATCGTTCAGGGTGGCCACCACGAGCATGACGGCGGCGCCGATCAGCAGGCCGATCACGATGCAGAATTGACGGGGGCCGAGCCGGCGACGGCCCACCCGACCAGCGCGGGCGGGCGAACGATGTGCGCGCGGGGCGCCGTCGGTCGGCTCCATGTCTCGGCCATCATGCCTGCACCCGGTTGGGGCAACCCATTTCGGGGGCGCCGGCGCGCTGTCCGGCGCCGGATGTGCTGCGAAGTACCCAGGTCCAGGCCGGGAAATGGGCGGCTCGGTGGATGGTCGACGATCGTGGCGCCGCGGCCGGTGAGCGGTCGGTCCGTCGCCGAGCCGGTCGTGCGCGGTACCGTGCGAACAGGGGTGAGGCGATGAACACCAAAGGCGATGAGTCGTCGGACCGGTCGAACGAGCAGCCTGAGCAGAGCCAGCAGCCGGCCGAGGCGGCCGCGCGCGCCGAGCAGCCGACGCAGCGGTCCGAGCAGCCGGCCAATCCGGCCGACCCGTCGACCGGACAGGCCGGGCAAGCGGGATCTACCGGGCAGGCCGAGGAGGCCGACCAGCCTGACCAGCCGGCCGAGCCGACCGGACAGGCCGAGCCGACCGGACAGGCCGAGCCGGGCGAGCAGGCGGAGAAGCCGACCCGCCGCGGCGGAAGCATCCGCTATCAGGACGAGACCACGCCGGTGCGCGAGCCGACCCTGGCCGAGCGCCGGGCCCGTCAGCAGGCGCTGCGCGAGGAGAAGGAGGCCGAGGCGGCCCGGGAGGCCGAGGCGGCCCGCAAGGCCAAGACCCGCAAGCGGGTGATGATCGGCGGCGGGGTCACCGTGGGGGTGGCCGCGCTGATCGCGATCGGCTACGCGGTCTCCCAGCCGGACACCGTCGAGGCCAAATGCGTCGACGACAGCAACGTGGTGGTGGACGACAACAACTGCGTGCAGCCCGCGGCCAGCTCGACGCAGGCCAACGGCGGCGGCTACTCCCATTCCGGCATCGGGCTCATTCCGATCTTCATCGGCTCCGGCGGCCGGCAGTACCACTACAACTACGGCGGCTCCGGCGGAGTCGGCCAGGTGGCCACCGGCGGCACCACCGTCGCGCCGAAGGACAAGAACGTGGTCACCTCCTCCGGTCGCGCCATCCAGCGCGGCGGGTTCGGAGTCAGCAAGTCCAACACCGGGTCCAGCGCCGGGAAGAGCAGCTCCGGGGGCGGCTTCCGGGGTTCCTCCGGAGGCTGAGGGAGAAATTGCGACGAGAGACAAGCCCGCCGCGCCCGGACTGGAAGCAGCGGATCACCGAGCAGGGCATGGTGTTCGACACCCCGGGGCGCGGCCAGGGCGGGGCGGCCCGGCCGTACTGGGACGAGTCGGTGCACTACGTGTTCGAGATGAACGAGGTCCTCGCCCTTGAGGCCGACGTCGAGCTGCTGCACTCGATGTGCCTGGAGGCGGTGGATCACGTGGTGACCACCGAGCGGTTCCGGGACTTCGCGCTGCCGGAGTGGAGCTGGGAGGGCGTCGCGGCCTCCTGGAAGCGCTCCGACCCGCACCTCTACGGGCGGTTCGACCTGCGCTACGACGGCTCCAGCCCGGCCAAGTTGCTGGAGTACAACGCGGACACCCCGACCACCCTGCTCGAGGCGTCCATCCTGCAGTGGCACTGGCTCAAGGACACCCACGACAGCGACGATCAGTGGAACTCACTGCACGAGAAGCTGGTGGCCCGCTGGGCCGAGATCGGCGAGTCGCTGCCCGGCTCCGAACTGCATTTCACCTGGTCCAGCGCGGATTCCACCGGTGAGGACCACATCACCACCGCCTACCTGCAGGAGACCGCCGCGGAGGCCGGCCTGGACACCGTCGGGCTGGCAATCGAGGACCTCGGCTGGGACGCCGCGCTGGACCGGTTCGTGGACCTCGCCGAGGCGCCCATCGCCGCGCTGATGAAGCTCTACCCGTGGGAGTGGGTGCTCACCGACGAGTTCGGCAAGCACGCGGTGCGCAGCCTGCCCGAGACGCTGTGGATCGAGCCGCTGTGGAAGTCGGTGCTGTCCAACAAGGCGCTGCTGGCGGTGCTCTGGGAGATGTACCCGGGGCACCCCAACCTGCTGCCGGCGTACCTGGACCAGCCGGGCATCCTCACCGAGTACGTGCGCAAGCCGAGGCTGGGCCGGGAGGGGGCGAACATCTCGATCGTCTCGCCCGGCTCGGAGGTGCAGACCGGCGGGGTGTACGACGAGGACGGCATGGGCGGTGGCTGGGTCTACCAGCTGTTCGACCCGCTGCCGGAGTTCGACGGGTTCCGGCCGGCGCTGGGCGCGTGGATCGTCGGCGACGAGTCGGCCGGGCTGGGCATCCGGGAGACCGCCGGGCTGGTCACCGACGACGGCGCGGCGTTCGTGCCGCACCGCATCCCGGAGGCCTGAGCGCCGCTATTTCAGCCCGACCACCATCGAGTCCGGTCCGACCAGCGGCTCCACGTAGGTCTTCCGGAACCCGGCCTCGGCCATCCACCCCTGGCAGTCCGCCCCGGTGTAGTCGAACCCGCCGCGGGTCTCGATGAGCATGTTCAGGCTCATCAGCAGTCCCAACGCGTGGGTCCGGCGGGCGTCGTCGATGATCATGTCGTAGACGATCACCGCGCCGCCCTCGGGCAGCGCGTCGTAGGCCCGCCGCAGCAGCAGGCGCTTGGTCTCCAGATCCCAGTCGTGCAGGATGCGGCCCAGGACGTAGACGTCCGCCGGGGGCAGGGGGTCGGTGAAGAAGTCCCCGCCGTGGAAGCTCACCCGCGAGCTGAGCCCGTGACCGGCGACAAACTCGTCGAACACCGGTCCGACCTGGCGGAGATCGAAACCCACCCCGCGCAGGTGCGGGTGGCGCTGGGCGACCCGCACCGGCAGGGTGCCCTGGGCGGTGCCGAGGTCGCAGAACACCTGGTGGCGCTGCCACGGGAACTGGCTGGCGATCGCGGCGGCGGTGCCTGAGCTGACCCCGCTCATCGCGTGCAGAAACCGGCGGAGCCGATCCGGGTCCCGGTACAGCGCGTCGAACAGGTCATCCTCGGTGCCGCTGGCCTCGTTGCGCGGTTGGCCGGTGCGCAGCGCCTCGGTCAGCGAACCCCAGTACCGGTAGCTGCGGGCGTTCAACATCTCCAGTAGCCCGCCTAGGTAGGACGGCTTAGCCGGGTCGAGGAAGAGGTCGGTCTCCTCGGTGTTGTGGTACCTGCCGTCGTCCCGCACGAGCATGCCGAGCGCGACCAGGGCATCGAAGAAGTCGATCGCCGAGCGGGGGTGCACGCCCAGACGTGCGCGCAGCTCCTCGGCGGACATCGGGCCTTCGGCCAGCGCGCCGAACGTGCCCAGCTCGACCGCGCTGAGCAGTGTCTTGGAGGCCCAGAAGGCCCTGGCCAGCTCGAAGATCCGAGCCGGCGAGGGCGCAATCGGAGAATTGGCCGGCCCGGCTGTGCTCACCACGCCTCCCGACGGTGCGTCCGCTTTGACCCGCCGAGGGTAGGTCGCGGTGACGCCGGCGGCGAGGGGAAACCTGGCCGGGTGGTTCGGTCGGTCGCGCGCGCATGTCCGGGGGGTGATCTGCAATAGTCGCAGCGCTCGGCGATCTGGAGGAGGAGACACGTGACCACGACAGTGCTCGCGCTCGAACCAGGCTTTTTCCGGGTGATCGGCGGTGGTTTGGGTGCGATCGTGCTGTACGCGCTGGTTGGGCTGCTGCTGATGCTGCTCGGTTTCTACGCGATCGACCTGACCACCCCGGGCAAGCTGAACCGGCTGGTCCGCGAGGGGCGGCCGAACGCGGTCGCGGTGACCGCATTCGGCATGGTCAGCATGGCGTTCATCATTGTGGTGGCGATCTACGGCTCGTCCGGCCGGCTGCTCGAGGGGCTGCTCGCCTCGCTGATCTTCGGACTGGCCGGCGTTGTGGTGCAGGCCGTTGCGGTGCGCATCCTGGAGTGGGTGACCGGGATCGACATCGGTGACGTGCTGGCCGCCGAGGAACGGCGACCGCAGGCGTTCGTGGTGTGCGCGGCGCACATCGCGCTCGGTCTGGTCGTGGCGGTCGCCATCCTCTGAACGGCTAAGCCGAATGCGGCCGGTGGTGGGCGCTGACTAGGCTGGACCGCTGTGATCGACCTGAAGTTGCTGCGTGAGGACCCGGAGGCGCTGCGCGCCTCGCAGCGAGCGCGCGGGGAGGACCCCGGCGCGGTCGACGTGCTGCTGGCCGCCGACGAGAGTCGCCGGGAGGCGGTCGGCCGGGCCGACGTGTTGCGCGCCGAGCAGCGCCAGCTGGGCAAGAAGATCGGCGCGGCGCGCGGCGACGAGCGGGCGGAGCTGCTGACCCACGGCAAGGAGTTGGCCGCGGCGGTCAAGGAGGCCGAGGCGGCCCAGGCGCAGGCGGACGAGGCGCTGGCCGCCGCCCAGCGCGCGTTGCCCAACCTGGTCATCCCCGGTGTGCCGGAGGGCGGCGAGGACGACTACGTGGTGCTCGACCACGTGGGCACCCCGCCCGAGTTCGACTTCGAGGTGCGCGACCACCTGGAGCTGCTGGAGAGCCTCGGCGCGGTGGACATGGAGCGCGGCGCCAAGGTCTCCGGCGCCCGGTTCTTCTTCCTCACCGGCATCGGCGCGCAGCTGCAGTTGGCGCTGCTGACCATGGCGATGAACAAGGCGGTGGCCGCCGGGTTCACCATGATGATCCCGCCGGTGCTGGTCAAGCCGGAGATCATGGAGGGCACCGGGTTCCTGGGCGCGCACGCGTCCGAGGTCTACCGGCTGCGCGAGGACGACCTTTACCTGGTCGGCACCAGCGAGGTGCCGCTGGCCGGGTACCACGCGGGCGAGATCATCGACCTGAGCGCCGGGCCGCGTCGCTATGCCGGCTGGTCGACCTGTTTCCGGCGGGAGGCCGGCAGCTACGGCAAGGACACCCGGGGCATCATCCGGGTACACCAGTTCGACAAGATCGAGATGTTCTCCTACTGCCGGCCGGAGGACGCGGCGGACGAGCACCAGCGGCTGCTCGGCTGGGAGAAAGACATGCTGGCCGCCGTCGAGGTGCCGTACCGGGTGATCGACACCGCGGCCGGCGACCTGGGCGCCAGCGCCGCGCGGAAGTTCGACTGCGAGGGCTGGGTGCCGTCGCAGGGCCGGTACCGGGAGTTGACCTCGACGTCGAACTGCACCACGTTCCAGGCCCGGCGCCTGAACATCCGGTATCGCGACGAGGACGGCAAGCCGCAGACCGCCGCGACGCTGAACGGCACCCTGGCGACCACCCGCTGGCTGATTCCGATCCTGGAGAACCACCAGCAGCCGGACGGTTCGGTACGGGTCCCGAAGGCGCTGCAGCCGTTCCTCGGTGGACGGGACATTCTCGAACCCGTCCGGTAACGCGTTATCAACCGGTCCGCTACCAGAAGTCATAGCCGCTGGTAGCGGGTCCGGTGTAACGTTTTCCTTCCGCCCTCCGCGGGGGTCACCGCCCTCGGAGGTACTCATGACCAGGCCTGGCCTGCCCAAGCTCATCGCGACCGACCTCGACGGCACCTTGGTGCGCAGCGACGACACAGTCTCCGCGTACACCCATGAGGTCCTCGGTCGGGTCCGGGCGGCCGGCATCCGGGTCGTCGGC
>DASWST010000093.1:0-16123 GCA_036402515.1 Pseudonocardia sp. | reverse complement strand
CTTCAGCGGGCCGCAGCCGTCCGAGCAGCCGGGTTTGAGCTGTTTCCTGCGGGACGGTGACGCCATCTTCCACACGTACTCCACCTACGGCCGGGGCGGCGAGCAGACCGGCGGCTCGTACTACTACCTGGACCTGACCGCGCTCGGCCGCCAGGAGGAGTGGGAAGAGCCGAAGGGCCGGGCGGACACCGCTCGGAGCGCGCTGCCGAACTTCGCGGAGTAGGCAGCTCCGGCATGGGACAGCCGGGAAAGCACCTCGATTCCGGCGTTTGCGATGTACGCTGGCCCGGAGCAGGCATTCACTCCGACATCATCTGATGCCGGAAACTGATGCGGACCGAGGTTGCGATGCGAACAACACTGGCGCTGGACGACGATCTGCTCGCCGAGGCCCAGCGGCTCACCGGCGTGACTGAGAAGACGGCTCTGGTGCGCGAGGCGCTCCGCGCACTGATCGAGCGGGAGAGTGCCCGGCGCCTGGCCAGGCTCGGCGGGAGCGAACCAAACCTGGGCGCTGTGCGTCGGCGGCGGACGGCGTGATCCTGGTCGACACCTCGATCTGGGTCGACCATTTGAGACTCGGCGACGGGGTGCTGGTGGCGTTGCTCAACAGCGGTTCGGTCCTGGGGCACCCCTGGATAGTCGGCGAAGTTGCACTAGGCAATCTCGCCCACCGCGACGAGATCATCGGCCTCCTTCAAGGGCTTCCGCAGGCCACACTCGCGACTGACAGCGAGGTGCTCACGCTCATCCAGAAGGAAAGCCTGTCCGGAGCCGGCATTGGCTACGTGGACGCGCAGCTTCTGGCCGCTACTCGGCTCAGCTCGGACGCAAGGCTGTGGACCAGGGACAAGCGTCTGTCCGCGGTCACCGATCGCTTGGAGTTGGGCTTCCAGCCAGCGGGACCCGTGAGTGGTTAGCGTTGTCATAGCAACGCTAACCACTCACGGGGTTAGGGCAGCAGGTCGTCGATGGCGCGGTAGATGCGCTTCTCGGACACCGGGTATTTGGTGCCCAGGGTCTGGGCGAAGAAGCTGACCCGGAGTTCCTCGATCATCCACCGGATCTCGGCCACCGCGACGGGCACGGGTTTGCCTGCTGGAAGGCTGGCGAGCAGCTCGTCGTAGGCGACCCGGACCTCGCGTACCCGGGCCATCCACTCCCGGTCGCGCGCCGGCTCGCGGGTCAGCGTCTCCACCCGCCGGGACGCCGCTCGCAGGTACCGGGCCAGGTCGGCCAGCCGGATGGTGCCGGTGGCCGCCACGAACCCCGGGTACACCAGCTCGCGCAGCTGCGACCGCACATCGGCCAGGGCCGGCTCGACACCGGGTGCCCGCACGTCGGCCAGCCGGGCCTGCACCTTGGTGGCCGCCGCCAGCACCGAGACCACCCCGGTGACGGCGGTGACCGTGGCGGCGGTCAACCCGATGCGCAATGCATCGACCAGCTTGGCGAACCCGGCCGCCGTCCACGCCGGGCCGCCGGCCGCCGCCAGCACGGCGTCCGCCGCCGCGTCCTGGCAGTCCGCCAGCAGCGCGTCCAGCGATCCGTGCGGGCTCCGGCTCAGCGCCAGGCTGTCGGTGTTGCTCAGGGTGCGGCGGACCTGGCGCACCGGGGAGGGCACGGTGAGCAGCAACAGCCGGCGGGTGCCGCGCCACATGGCCGCGCGCTGCTCCTCCGCCGAGCCGAGCACCCGCACATCGACGGTGGGCCCGGCGTCCACCAGCGCCGGGTAGCCGACCACCTGGTAGCCGTCCCGCTCCCGGCGCACCACCTCGGGCAGGTCGCCGATGGTCCACGAGGTCAGGCCGGAGCGCTCCACCTCGGCTCCGGTGGCCGACGACAGTGCCGCCCGGGTGCGTTTCAGCAGCCGGGTGCGCAGCTCGCTGAGCCCCTTGCCGGTGCCCACCACGGAACCGTCGTCGCCCACCACCCGGAAGCTGACCCGCAGGTGCTCGGGCACATGATCCCAGCGCCAGGCATCCGGGGGCACGGTAACCCCGAGCATCTCCCGCAGCACCCGGGACAGCTCGTCGGTCAGTGAGCCGCGCGCCGGGTCCATCCTGGTCAGCGCGGCGCGCACGGTGTCCGGCACCGGCACGAAGTTGCGCCGCAGGTCCTTGCGCAGCGACCGGATCAGCGCGGTGACCAGCTCCTCGCGGTGCCCGGGTATCTGCCAGCTGAACGCGGCCTCGTCGACCTGGTTCAGCAGCGCCAGCGGCACGTCCACGCTGACTCCGTCGGTGGGGGCGCCCGGCTCGAACTCGTACTTCAGCGCCAGCTTCGCCGGCTGCTCGGCGCCGGGCGTGGAGGTGGACCAGAACGACGGGTAGTCCCGCTCGGTCACCCCGGCGGCGTCGTTGGTCAGCTCCTTCACCGACAGGTCCAGCAGCTCGGGGTCCTCCCGGCGGCCGGTCTTCCACCACCGGTCGAAGTGCCGGGCCGAGGCGACGTCGGCGGGCACCCGCCGGTCGTAGAAGTCGAACAGGGTCTGCTCGTCGACCAGGATGTCGCGGCGGCGGGTGCGCTGCTCCCATTCGCCGACCTCGTCCAGCAGCGCCCGATTGCGGTGGAAGAACTCGTGCTGGGTGTGCCACTCGCCCTGGACCAGGGCATGCCGGATGAACAGCTCGCGGCACAGCGCCGGGTCCACCGAGGTGTAGGTGGTCAACCGGTCCACCACGATCGGCACGCCGTAGAGGGTGACCCGCTCGCGGGCCATCACCGCGCCCCGCTTGGCCGACCAGGCCGGCTCGCTGAACGTGCTGCGCACCAGGTGGGTGGCCAGCGGTTCGATCCACTCCGGCTCGATCCTGGCCACCGTGCGAGCCCACAGTCGGGAGGTCTCCACCAGCTCGGCGGCCATCACCCAGCGCGGCGGCCGGCGGAACAGCGTGGACCCGGGGAAGATCGCGAACGAGGCGCCGCGGGCACCGGTGTAGGTGTTGCGCTCGCGCTGCTGGGCGCGGCGCCGGTTGCGGTTGCCGTTGGCGTCACCCCGGGCCGGCGGTGCCTCGACCTGCAGCCCGATGTGCGAGAGCAATCCGGCCAGCAGCGACAGGTGCACCGCCTTCGGCGCGGTCTCGTGCTCCGGGTCCGGGGTGGCTTCGGCCTGAGCGGGCAGGGGGTGGGCGTCGATGTCCAGCTCGCGCAGCACTCGGCGCAGCTGACCGTGCAGGTCCTGCCACTCCCGGATGCGCAGGTAGTGCAGGTACTCGTCGCGGCACATCCGGCGGAACTGGTTGCCGGTCAGCTCGGCGCGCCGCTGCCCGAGGTAGCGCCACAGGTTGAGGTAGCTGACGAAGTCCGAGCGCGGATCGGCGAACCGGGCGTGCGCGGCGTCGGCGGCCTGCTGGTGTTCCGCCGGTCGCTCCCTCGGGTCCTGGATGGACAGTCCGGCGACGATCACCAATACCTCGGATGCCACGCCGTTGTGGCCGGCCTCCACCAACATCCGGGCGAACCGGGGATCGATGGGCAACCGATCCAGCGAGCGGCCGATCTCGGTGATCTTCCGCTGGCCGGCGCCGGTGCCCGTGCCGGGGCCGGTGCCGTTGCCGCCGGCTTCGGTCACCGCGCCCAGCTCGTGCAGCAGGTTGATCCCGTCGGTGACCGCGCGCCGGTCCGGCGGGTCGACGAACGGGAACTCGGCCACCTCGCCCAGCCCGAGCGAGATCATCCGCAGCATCACCGACGCCAGGTTGGTGCGCAGGATCTCCGGGTCGGTGAACTCCGGGCGGGTCTCGTAGTCGTCCTCGGCGTAGAGCCGGATGCAGATGCCGTCGCTGGTCCGCCCGCACCGGCCGGCCCGCTGGTTGGCGGACGCCTGGGAGATCTTCTCGATGGGCAGCCGCTGCACCTTTGTCCGGTGGCTGTACCGGGAGATCCGTGCGGTGCCGGTGTCCACCACGTACTTGATGCCCGGCACGGTCAGCGAGGTTTCCGCCACGTTGGTGGCCAGCACGATCCGGCGGGAAATGCCTCGACCCAGCCGCGACCAGACCCGCTGCTGCTCGGCGGAGGACAGCCGCGCGTACAGCGGCAGCAGCTCGGTGTTGCGCAGCACGCCGCGCTCGCCGTCGGCGGTGATCGCACCGGCCAGCGCCTCGGTGGCATCCCGGATGTCCCGCTCGCCGGGCAGGAAGACCAGCACGTCACCCGGACCTTCGGCGGCCAGCTCGCGGCAGGCCGCGACGATCGCCTCGGCCTGGTCCCGCTCCTCGGCGTCCTTGTCATCCGGGTCCACGAGTGGCCGGTACCGCACTTCCACCGGATACGTTCGCCCGGACACTTCGACGATCGGCGCCGGCCTTCCGGGCGTGCCGAAGTGCTCGGCGAACCGCTCCACGTCGATGGTGGCCGAGGTGATGATCACCTTGAGGTCCGGGCGGCGGGGCAGCAGCCGCTTGAGGTAGCCCAAGATGAAGTCGATGTTCAGGCTGCGCTCGTGCGCCTCGTCGATGATCAGCGTGTCGTACTGGCGCAGCATCCGGTCCCGGCCGAGCTCGGCCAGCAGGATGCCGTCGGTCATCAGCTTGATCTGGGTGCGCTCGGAGACCTCGTCGGTGAACCGCACCTTCCAGCCCACCAGGTCGCCCACCGTGGTGCCCAGCTCCTCGGCGATGCGGGCGGCCACCGTCCGGGCGGCGATCCGCCTCGGCTGGGTGTGGCCGATCTTGCCGCCGGTTCTGCCGCCCGCGCCTCGGCCCAGCTCCAGGCAGATCTTGGGCAGCTGCGTGGTCTTTCCGGATCCGGTCTCCCCGGCGACGATCACCACCTGGTTGTTGCTGATCGCCTCGGCCAGGTCGGCGCGCCGGGCGGTGATCGGCAGCTCCGGCGGATAGCTGATCCGCGCGACGGTGCCGGTGGGGGCTGAAGTCACAAGTTCCTCGGGGACGGGGGATGTGCGGGCAACTATAATTTCAGCGTTTTGCACGCTCCGGCCATTCCCTTTTCCGGCCCCTGGCGACCGGCATCACGCGGCGGTCGACGGCCGGGGCAGCCCTCGACGACGATGGTCCGATGGCGCAGGCGGAACGGTCGCGGGATACCCGGGCGTTGCTGGTCTCGATGTGGGTGTCGGTCGCGTTCGCCGTGGTCTCCCTCGCCTGGGGCTTGGCGCTCGGCTCCCAGCTGATCGTGTTCGACGGGTTGTACTCCTTCGCCAGTGTGGGTCTGTCCCTGCTTGCCGTGCTGGCCTTGCGGACCGCAGGCAAGGGCGCGGATGAGCGGTATCCGTGGGGTCGGGAGGTGTGGGAGCCACTGGCGATCGTGGTGAAGGCCGCCGCGCTCGGCGGGCTCTGCGTATACGCCGTGGTGACCGCGGTGGGGGAGCTGCTGCGCGGTGGGCGGGAGGTGTCCGAGGAATGGGCGGTGCTGTACGCGCTGGTGGCCACGGCCGCCGGGCTCGCGGTCTCGGTGTACCTGCGCCGGCGCGCCCGGCACGGCTCTGACCTGCTGCGGGCCGAGGCGGCGGAGTGGACCGGGGACACCCTGCTCAGCCTCGGGGTGCTCGGCGGGTTCCTGGTCGCCCTGGTGCTTGCCCGCACCGGTCACGCCGAGCTGGCCAGGTACGTGGACCCGGCCATGGTCGCGCTGATCTCCCTGGCCTTCCTGCGGGTCCCGGCCCGGCTGCTCGGCGAGGCGATGCGGGAGGTGCTCGGCATGGCGCCCTCGGCGGACATCCAGCGCCAGGTGCGGTCCTGTGTGGACGAGGTTCGGCTGGGTTACCGCTTCACCGAGTCCTTCCTGCGTTGCGCCAAGGTGGGCGGCCGGCTGGACGTGGAGGTCGACTTCGTGGTCGACGACGGGTCCTCGGCGCGGACGGTGTGGCAGTTCGACGAGGTTCGGGCGGATCTGGCCCGGCGGCTGGAGCGGCTGGGACTCTCGGGCTACGCGATGTCGATGAGCGTGGGGTTCACCGCCGACCGCAAGTGGGCGGTGTAGACCGGGTCGGCGTGGGGCCGTGAGCCGGGGGTGATCAGCGGGCCGCGTGCACCCGCTCCACGGTGCTGGCCAAGCCGTCCAGGTCGGGCAGCACCGCGTCCGCGATGGCGGGGTCGTCGGCCTCGGCCATCCGGTTGATCCACACCCGCGGGATGTTCAACTCGCTGGCCGGCACCATGTCGTGAAAGTAGCTCTGCGCCACATGGACCCAGTTGTCCCTGTTGGCTCCGAAGGACTCGGCGAACCGACTGAAGTGGTGGTGTGCCGGCTTGTAGGCGCCGACGTCCTCGGCGGTCACCACCGCGTCGATCGGCACGTCCAGCCGGCGCTGCGTCTCTCCGATGATGTCCCGGTCGCAGTTGGTCAGCAGGGCCAGCCGCCACCCGGACTCGCGTAGCTCGGTGAGCGCCGCCGCGACCCCGGGGAACACCGGCCAGTACGGGATGCCGGTGCCCAGCACAGAGGCGTCGTCGGGGCGCAGTGGCAGGCCTAGCTCGGCGGTGGCCCGGCGCAGCGCTTCGGCCAGCACAGCTCGGTAGCGCATGCTCGGGCTCTCCCGCTGGACCTCGAACTCGTGCCGGTTGTAGCGCTCCAGCACGCGGTCGCCCTGCCCCGGGAACAGCAGCTCCGCCCCGGTCGCGATGCCGTGGCGCCAGTCCACCAACGTGCCGAAGCAGTCGAACGTGGCCCATCGGATCTGGCTCATCTCTGGTCACTCCCCCGAAGTCGCCGACTGTCCACAGGCCTGCCGACTCGCTGGAGCATGTCGCCCTCTCATTCCCGAGTAACCGGTTAGTCAGGTTACGACGTTAGGCCGGCTGGTCGTAACCTGTCAATGCCGTCGAGGTCGTGGCTCCGCCCGCTCGGCGCTCGTCACCGTGGCGCTTCAATATTCCGTGGACCGAACGGCCATTTCCGCCGAGTACCTCCCGATGAATTTCGACCAACGAGACGGGCTGAGTTGCTCCGGTCCATTGGTTAATTCTTCGACAACTGGCCGCACCCGGGGTAAAGCTCTAGTTGAGCGTTTTACCGGGCCATCCTGATCCCCGACGTGAGAACCGGTTGGATCTGGGGCCCGCTCGGCCGCTCGGCGGTGCGGGCCGGCGCCGGCGCGGTTCAGCGATCTGGCCGCGCCCGCCCTCGGCCAACCGGCCGCCGCGGCTAGGCCCCCGGGTCCAAGCTCTCCAATATCGGTAACGGCTCGCCGAGCACGATCGAACTCAGCCGCGTTAGCCCAGGTAAGCGGAAGGGCGGGAGCTGGATGAGTCGGACGGCGGTCCGCGGTGACACGGGGGCGCGCATAGCGGTCGCGGTGTCGCTGGTGATGGTCGCGGCCATGGCGGCGGGGTGTTCGGACGCCCCCAGACCGGCGCCGGTCACCCGGGTGGTCCGGGGCACGGTGGCGAACAAGGTGCAGGCGTCGGGGGCGCTCGCGGCGGTGACGTCGCAGAATTTGGGATTTCCCAAAGGGGCACAACTAAAGGAGGTCGACGTCAAGGTAGGCGACCGGGTCCAGCCCGGGCAGGTGCTCGCCCGAGTGGACGATTTCGCTTTCAATCAGGCATTGGCACAACAGCAGGCGCAGCTGAATCAGCAGCAGGCCGGATTGAACAAAATTGTGGGCAGCAATTCCGTGCACGCCGCGCAAGCGACCCTCGGGCAGGCGAAGAAGATCCTCTCCGCGACGAAGGACAACGTGGACGCGCAGGACGACGCCGATTCGTCGGCCATCGACCGGGCGCGCACCCAGCTCAACTTCGATCAGTCTCAGCTGGACCAGGCCAGGCGCCAGGCGGCCGGGTGCGAGCCCGGTTCGTCCAACAGTTCCGATACGAGCTCGTCGACCCCGACCTCGTCGAGCCCAACCTCGACCGCGTCCGCGCCGGACCAGGACAGTGCAGACCTCGCGATCCGAGGGTGGCGCTCCAGGGATACCTCGACCGACCCCAGCGCGTCGTCCGAGCCGACCCCGTCCTGGCCCAGCAGTCGAACATCATCGAGCGGAACGGGCCTGACCTCCGGAACGGGCGCGTCCAGCGGCACCCAGACCAGCGGTACCTGCACCACGGAGAACCAGGCGGTGTCGAGTGCCCAGCGCCAGGTGATCAGCTCGCAGACCGCGCTGGACACCGCCCGGCGCACCCGCGACGTGGACCAGAGCGCTGGCAAGCTCTCCGTGGAGAATGCCCGGCAGAGCGTGGTGTCCGCGCAGAACACCCTGGACTCGGCCAATACCGATCGGCCGTCGGACATTCAGGGACAGGCGGCAGTGGTGGCCAACGCGCGGGCGGCGGTGGCTCTGGCGCAGCGCGATGTGGACAACGCGGTGCTCCACGCCCCGGTCGGCGGCACCGTCTCCGCGATCAACGGCAGCGTCGGCGAGTTCGTCGGATCGGCGAACTCCGGCACGACCGCACTGGCTCCGGGCACCGACGCGTCGATCCCTGGCGTCGGCGCGGCGGCGACCAGTGACGCGGCAAGTAACAGTGGGCCGTCCGCGACCAGGCCCGGCGGATCCGCGTTCGTCGTGCTGAACAACATCAACACGTTTCAGATCGTGGTGCCGTTCGAGGAGTCGGACGCGGTTAAGGTGGCGGCCAACCAGCCGGTGGACGTGACCTTCGACGCCGTGCCCGACCTCACCAGGAGAGGCACTGTGCTGTCCGTCGCCCCGGGTGGGGTGAACATCTCCGGCGTGACGAACTACTACGCCACCATCCTGCTTAACGAGAGCGATCCTCGGCTGCGGGACGGGTTGACCGCCGAGACCGCCGTGCTCACCAACGCGCTGAACAACGTGCTCGTGGTACCGAACGCGGCAGTGCTGCGGCAGGGCCTGGAGACGTCCGTGAACATCCCCGGGCCGGACGGAACCCCGGTGCGGGTGCCATTTCGGGCCGGCGCGGTCGGGGATGACACCACGCAGGTGCTCTCCGGGCTGACCGAAGGGCAGCCGATCCTGACGCCTCAGGCCCAGGTCGCCCCTGGCGCCGGCACCGGTGTCAGAGGCGGTGGCGGCCGAGGAGGTGGCAGCGGAGGTGGCAGCGGCGGAGGTGGCAGCGGCGGAGGTGGCAGCGGATAGGACCTCAGGCGCTGGCGGCGGCCCGTCGCCGGCTCAGCAGCAGGTGGTCGATGCTGTACCGGCCGGCGCCGGTGACCAGCAGCAGTAGCGCGCCGACGAGGATGGCCCCCTCCAGCTCGAAGCCTCGGCTCTGCACAAGAATCGCCGCATAATGGCCGGTGGTGAAGGCCGCGCCGAGCATGTCCAGTACCACTAGTGCGGAGACGATCGTGGTGAAGGCGCCCAGGATGAGTAGCCCGCCGCCGACCAGTTCCACCGCCGAGGCGTATGCGACGGACGCCGGCGGCACCGGCACGCCCATCTTGGTGAAGGCATCGGTAGCGCCCGCGAAGCCGTAGATGAAGACCTTCTGGAAGCCGTGGGCGAACAACACCACGCCGAGCAGCACCCGGCCGACGAGCAGGGCGACGTCTCGAGGCGTACCAGACAACGGACGGAGCATGGGAGGGCCTCTCGCAAAGGGGTTGAACGCTCGACTGTTAAAATTCGAACTACTGAGAAAGAGGTTACCGCGGCGCCACCGTCCCCGCTACCTCCAGGGGCGATGCAGCCTCGGTCAGCAGCGGGGGTCTCAGTGAGTCGCCCGGTCCGCTACCAAAAGCGTCTTGGTCGCCACGGAATGGCTACCGTGGCTGCATGAGATTCGCGATCTCGATCCCCCAGCTCGTCGAAGACGGCACCTTCGACCCGGCAGCCTTCCGGGCGTTCCTGACTCGGGCCGAGGAACTGGGCTTCGAGAGTGCCTGGACCAGCGAGAGCACCCTCGGTGCGGCGCCGATGCTGAGCCCACTGGAGACCATGACCTACGCCGCCGCCTGCACCGAAACGCTGCGGCTGGGCTGCGTCGTGTTCGTGACTCCCCTGCACAGCCCGGTCCACCTGGCCAAAAGCCTGGCCAGCCTGGATCAGCTCAGCCGGGGGCGCATCGAGATCGGCGTGGGCACCGGCGGGCGTGGCCGGATGTTCAGCGCCTTCGGCGTCGAACCGGACGGCCTGGTGGCCAGGTTCAACGAGGGGTTGAAGTTGATGGAGGGGCTCTGGACGGAGTCCCGGCTCACCTTCAAGGGCCGATTCTGGCAACTGGAGGGGGCGGCCATGGAGCCGAAGCCGTTCCAGAAGCCCTTTCCGCCGCTGTGGTTCGGCGGCAACGCCCCGGCGGCGTTGCGCCGCGCGGTGCGGCACGGCGACGGGTTCTTCGGCGCCGGTTCGCAGACCACCGAGCAGTTCGCCGGCCAGGTGCGGCTGGTGCGCGAGGCGCTGGAGGACCAGGGTCGGGACCCGGCCACGTTCCAGATCGCCAAGCGGGTCTACCTCGGGGTGGGCGAGCCGTCGGTGCGGGTGCGGCTCGGCGAGGCGCTGCGCCGGATGTACGCGCACGCCGGCCCGGAGATCGAGGCGGTCGGGGTGTCCGGGTCGGCGGACGAGGTGGTCGCGGGGCTGCGCGAGGTGGCCGACGCCGGCGCCGAGTTGATCCTGCTGAACCCGATGTTCGACGACGCCGACCAACTGGAGCGCCTCGCCGCCGAGGTCATCCCCCAGCTGAAAAACGAGCCCTCTCGCTCACGCACACCTTCGCGCCCTGGCGCGCATGCTGAACCATGCGCGTGAGCGCCGGAGAGTTCGCGTGAGCGCCGTCGAGACCGGCTAGTAAAACCCTTCGCGGGCGGCCGGGCCGGGCCGCCGCTCCGCCCGGTGGCCGAGATCCGCGCTCAGGCTCGCCGCGGTGCGCAGCAGCAGTGGTACGACCTCGGCTTTGAGCTGCTCGAGGTCGCCTCGGCCGATCGAGGTGGAGGAGGCCAGCGCGGCCACCACCTCCCCGCTCTGGTCCCGGACCGGCGCGGATACCGAGATCAGTCCTTCCTCGAGTTCGCCCACCACCAGGGCGTAGCCCTGCTCGTGCACCTCGCGCAGCGCCGCCCGGAACCGCTCCGGGTCGGTGATGGTGTGTGCGGTCAGCCGGCGCAGGCCGGATTCGGCGATCACTCGCTCGACCCTCGGCGCGGGCGCCCAGGCGAGCAGCGCGCGGCCCATCGAGGTGGCGTGCGCCGGTACCCGGGTGCCGACGGACACGTTGATGCTCATGATCCGGCGCACCGGCACCCGGGCCACGTAGACCACGTCGGTACCGTCCAGCGCGGCCAGCGAGGCCGACTCGGAGGTCTGCTCGGCCAGCCGGAGCAGGTGTGGCTGGGCGAGCTCGATCATCGCGTGTGAGGCCGTGTAGTGCTGACCGATGCTCAGCACCCGGGGGGTCAGTCGCCACCGCCCGTCCGTGCCGTCCACGTAGCCCAGCCGCCGCAGGGTGAGCAGGATGCGGCGCACCGCCGGCCGGGACAGCCCGGTCGCCGCGGCCAACTCGGCCAGCGTCGGGTTGGACCGCTCCTCGTCGAAGGCGAGCAGGACAGCGAAGCCCCGCTCCAGGCTCTGCACGAAGTCGCGATCGTTGCCGGCCGCCGGTTGCGTCATCACCGGCATTCTGCCCAGCTCCCTTGACTTCGGCCGCGGGGTCCCGCACTCTGTCGCTTGAACGCAGAGCGAGCAAACTGTACGCATAGCGTACAACGAGTGCAAGAGTTCGTCGAACCGACGCACAAGGGGACGACAATGGCTGTCGATCCAGCAGAGCTGCGCAGCTGCCTCGGGCACTTCGCCACCGGCGTCACGGTGATCACCTGCGACGGGGATGGTTCCCCGCACGGAGCGACGGTCAACGCGTTCACCGCCGTCTCGCTGGATCCGCCGCTGGTGCTGGTCTCCCTGGACCGCAAGTCCAAGGCGTGCAAGTACCTGGACGGCAGCCCGTTCACGGTGAACGTACTGACCGAGCCGCAGGACGACGTGGCCCTGCACTTCGCCGGCCGTCCGAGAAGCCGCTCGCCGGAATGGGAGCCGGGTGAGGCGGGGTTGGCACCCCGACTGCGCGGCTCGCTGGCCTGGATCTCGTGCACCCCGTGGCGCAGCTACGACGGCGGGGACCACGTGCTCTATCTCGGCGAGGTCCAGAGGTTCGAGTACCGGAGTACCGACCCGCTGGTGTTCTACCTCGGCTCGTTCCGCCACCTCGGCCCGGCGTTCGAGACCGTCCCGTGGCTGGAGAGCGGCGACAGTCCCGGCATCTCCTGGTTCGCACCCGCGACCTGAGCCAGACACCCACCATGCAAAGGAGTACGGAGTGACTGCCCAGCCCGACCATCAGCAAACCACGCGAACCACCCGGCCGTTCACCGGCGCGGAGTACATCGAGAGCCTGCGGGACGGCCGCGAGGTGTTCATCTACGGGGAGAAGGTCAAGGACGTCACCGAGCACCCGGCGTTCCGCAACTCGGTGCGCACCACCGCCCGGCTCTACGACGCGCTGCACGACCCGGCCCAGCAGGGCGTGCTCACCACCCGCACCGACACCGGCAGCGACGGGTTCACCCACCCGTTCTTCCGCACCCCGCACAGCCAGGAGGACCTGGTCGCCGACCGGGACGCGATCGCCGCATGGGCCCGGATGACCTATGGCTGGATGGGCCGCAGCCCGGACTACAAGGCCGCGTTCCTGGGCACCCTCGGCGCCAACTCGGAGTTCTACGAGCCGTTCGCGGACAACGCCCGCCGCTGGTACGCCGAGTCGCAGGAGAAGGTCCTGTACTGGAACCACGCGATCATCAATCCGCCGGTGGACCGGGACCGCCCGCCGGACGAGGTGCGCGACATCTTCATGCACGTGGAGGAGGAGCGGGACGACGGCCTGATCGTGTCCGGCGCCAAGGTCGTGGCCACCGGGTCGGCGATCACCCACTACAACTTCATCGCGCACTACGGGCTGCCGATCAAGAAGCGGGAGTTCGCCCTGGTCTGCACCGTGCCGATGGGTGCACCCGGGATGAAGCTGATCTGCCGCAACTCCTACTCCGCCGTGGCCAATTCGACCTCCACACCGTTCGACTACCCGCTCTCCTCCCGGTTCGACGAGAACGACACGATCTTCATCCTGGACAAGGTCAAGATCCCCTGGGAAAACGTCTTCATCTTCGGTGACCCGGAGAAGGCGTCCACGTTCTTCCCCGGTTCGGGCTTCCTGCACCGCTTCACCTTCCACGGGGTGACCCGGCTCGCGGTCAAGCTGGACTTCATCGCCGGCCTGTTGATGAAGGGCGTCGAGGTCACCGGGACCAAGGACTTCCGGGGCATCCAGACCCGGGTCGGCGAGGTGATCGGCTGGCGGAACATGTTCTGGGCGCTGTCGGATGCGATGGCCGCCCACCCGGACCAGTGGATCGACGGCGCGGTGCTGCCACACCTGGACTACGGGCTGGCCTACCGCTGGTTCATGACGGTCGGCTACCCCAGGGTGCGAGAGATCATCCTGCAGGACCTGGGCAGCGGGCTGATCTACCTGCCGTCGCACGCCAAGGACTTCTCCTCCCCAGAGCTGCGGCCCTACCTGGACCAGTACGTGCGCGGCTCGAACGGCTACGACTCGGTGGAGCGGGTCAAGCTGATGAAGCTGATCTGGGACTCGGTGGGCTCCGAGTTCGGCGGCCGGCACGAGCTCTACGAACGCAACTACTCGGGCAACCACGAGGGCGTGCGAGCGGAGCTGCTGTTCGCCGCCGAGCAGTCCGGCTCCGCCGCCGCAATGAAGGGCTTCGCCGAGCAGTGCATGGCCGAGTACGACCTGGGCGGCTGGACCACGCCCGACCTGCGCGACGCCGAGTACACCTCGATCTTCCCCAGCTGACCTCGTCGAAGACCACCACGCAAGGAGAACCGCTGTGACCACCACCGAACACTCACCCACCGCCGCCGGCTCCGGCGCCTCCGCCAGCCAGGTCTTCCGGGCCACCCACTCGGCAGCCGACACCGCCAGCGAAGCGTCCGCCGAGCGGGTGGACGACGTGGCCCGCGCGGTGCTGCGCGCGGTACATCAGGTGATCAGAGAGAAGAACGTCAGCTACCCGGAGTTCCAGGCCGTGAAGCAGTGGCTGATGGACGTCGGCGAGGGCGGCGAGTGGCCGCTGTTCCTGGACGTGTTCGTCGAGCACGTCATCGAGGAGGTGGCCGCCCGCACGCAGAACGGCTCCGTCGGCAGCATCCAGGGGCCGTACTACATCCCCGACCAGCAGCGGGTGGACTCGCCCGCCACGCTGCCGGCCCGGCCCGACGAGCAGGGCGACCCCCTGGTGCTCTCTGGGCAGGTGACGGACGTGGGCGGCAAACCGGTGGCCGGCGCCGAGCTGGACATCTGGCAGGCCGACAGCGCCGGCTACTACTCCGGGTTCGCCCCGGACATCCCGGAGGGCAACCTGCGCGCGGTGGTGGTCGCCGACGAGCAGGGTCGCTTCGAGATCAACACGGTGCGGCCCGCGCCGTACCAGATCCCCACCGACGGCCCCACCGGCAAGCTGATCGCGGCGGCCGGCTGGCACGCCTGGCGGCCGGCGCACCTGCACCTGTTCGTGCAGGCACCGGGCTACCGCCGGGTCACCTCGCAGCTGTACTTCGCCGGCGGGGAGTGGCTGGATAGCGACGTGGCTGAGGCCACCAAACCGGAGCTGGTGCTCGACCCTCAGCCCGGTGACGACGGCCGGCTGCACTCCTCCTACGACTTCGTGCTCGAGCCGGCGTCGTGACCACTCCCGGCTCCGGTCGCCCGGGTGCCAACGCCGACCTGCGGATCGAGCGCGTCGAGACGGTGATCCTGGACGTCCCACTGCGCCGCCCGCACCGATTCGCCCGCGTCGGCATGGATGCCCAGCCCGTGTTGCTGGTGTCCGTGCACACCGCCGGCGGGGTGACCGGGGTCGGGGAGGGCACTGTGCCGGGTGGCCCGTGGTGGGGCGGCGAGTCGGTGGAGACCATGCAGGTGATCATCGAGCGGTACGTCGCCCCGCTGCTGCTCGGCCGGCAGTGCGACGACATCGCGGCGATCGGGCGAGACATCGGCGACGTGGTCGCAGCCAACCTCTACGCCAAGGCCGCTGTCGAGGTGGCGCTGCACGACGCCTGGGCACGGTGCCTCGGCGTGCCGGTGCACACCCTGCTCGGCGGCCTGGCCCGGGCGTCCATCCCGGTCACCTGGGCGCTGGGCACCGAGCCGGCGGCGGTGGTGGTGGAGGAGGCGCTGGCCAAGCTGGACGCCGGGCTGCACCACAGCTTCAAGCTCAAGATGGGCGCAGTCGAGCCGGCGGAAGACGTGGCCAGGGTGTGCACGGTCGCGGAGAAGCTGCGCGGGGTGGCCGGCGTGCGGGTGGACCTGAACGCCCGGTGGGACCGGCTCACCTCGCTGACCTACCTGCCCCGGCTGGTCGAGGCCGGCGTGGAGCTGGTGGAGCAGCCGGTGCCGGGCGCGGAGTTCGAGGCGCTGGCCGAGATCAACCGCGCGCTGCCCATCCCGGTGATGGCCGACGAGAGCCTGCGCACGCCGACCGACGCGCTGCGGCTCGCCTCGCTGCGCGCCGCCGACGTGTACTCGCTCAAGACCACCAAGTCCGGCGGTCTGCGCGCCACTCGTTCGATTGCGGAGATTGCCGCGGCGGCGGGGATCCCGTGCCACGGTGGCACCGCGATCGAGGGCCCGATCGGCACCGTCGCCTCGCTGCACCTGGCCTGCGCTTCCCCGGCGGTGACCTGGGGCAGCGAGCTGTTCGGCCCGCTGCTCATGCGGGAGGAGCTGTTGACCACGCCACTGTGCTACGCGGACGGTTCACTGCACTTGCCGGACGGGCCGGGGTTGGGCGTTGAATTGGACCCGGCCGCCGTGCGCGCCCTGACCCGATCCTGACTGACCCGACCCCGGAGCTGACATGTTGTTTCACGTCCGGATGGACGTCGCTATCCCGCTCGACCTGGACCCCGCCCTGCGCGACGAGCTGATCGCCACCGAGAAGGCCCGCGCGCTCGAGCTCCAGCGCAAGGGCACCTGGGTACACCTGTGGCGGATCGTCGGCCAGTACAGCAACTTCAGCGTCTTCGACGTGGACAGCACCGACGAACTGCACGACATCCTGTGGAACCTGCCGATGTTCCCGTTCATGCAGGTCCAGGTCACCCCGCTGGCCAAGCACCCGTCCGCCCTGGCCTGAGGTCGTGAGTGGCGGTGGT